>JBCDFE010000086.1:0-16586 GCA_039178745.1 Bacteroidota bacterium
CAGCAGGTAGAGTTCGCTAAGATTTTTGAAGACAAGATCATACCGGAACTGAAGCTGCACGGCATTTATCTGAAAAGGCGGCTGGAGCTCAACAAAGAGCAGCGGGCATTCGTAAAAAGCTACTTTGAAGACAATATGCTGCCCTATGTGCAACCGGTATTGCTGATCAAGGATATGGTGCGCCCGTTTTTGAACAACGCCCAGCTCTATCTCTCGATAGCCATGTATGAAAAAGGGCGGCCCAAAAAGAAGACGTATGCGATAGTGAAAATTCCGAGCGATCACCTGCCCAGGTTTATCCTATTGCCCAGCCCGCCGGAGGAGCACCACGTCATTATGCTCGACGATATAGTCAGAGACTCGGTTAAAAGCATGTTTCCGGGCTATGAGATCGAAGATACCTACTCCATCAAGCTGACCCGCGATGCAGAGCTATACATAGATGATGAGTCTAGTGGCGACCTGCTCGCCAAGATCAGACAAAGCCTGAAAAGAAGGCATGTTGGCCCAGCTAGTCGATTTGTCTACGACCGCGAAATGCCCGACGAGTTCCTAGAATTTCTAATGGACAATTTCAACCTCGAGAAGTACGACATCCTACGGGAAGGGAGATACCACAACAACTTCGACTTTTTCAGTTTCCCTGATTTCGGGATGAGTAAGCTGAAGAATCCGCCCATGCCGCCTCTACCCTACCCACAACTGGAAGATGCGGAAGACTACTGGGAGGCCATCAGGGAGCAAGACCATTTACTGACCTATCCTTTCCAGTCTTATGAATCTGTGGTCAAGTTTTTTGAAACGGCCGCAGAGGACCCGCGCGTAACACACATCAAGATCATCCAATACCGGGTGGCGCGCAAATCGCGCATCATGAAAGCCCTGATACGCGCAGCCGAGCAAGGCAAGCAAGTCAGCGTTTTTATCGAGGTAAAAGCC
Source organism: Bacteroidota bacterium (assembly GCA_039178745.1). GTDB lineage: Bacteria > Bacteroidota > Bacteroidia > Chitinophagales > Saprospiraceae > Neolewinella. The sequence goes on from JBCDFE010000086.1 coordinate 940, forward strand.
AGATTCGATGAAGAAGCTAACCTCAAGTGGGGCGAGCGGCTAGAGAAAGCCGGTGTGCAGGTAAACTACAGCTTTCCCGGCGTGAAGGTACACTCCAAGATTGCGCTGGTGCGACGTTGGAATGGTGAAGAAGAAGAGTTATTCACCTATTTCTCGACCGGCAATTTCCACGAGGATACCGCTAAAATTTATAGCGATTTCGGACTCTTTACCTTCGATGAAAGACTCACTATTGAAGCGGCCAGGGTATTTAGCTTTCTGGAAACGGCCAAACGCCCCAATCCAGATTTCAAGCACCTACTGGTCGGGCAATTCAATCTGCGCTCAGAACTCGAAGCCCTGATCGACTTTGAGATAAAAGAAGCTAAGGCAGGTCGCAAGTCTGGTATGATCCTGAAGATGAACTCTCTACAGGATAAACAGATGATCAAAAAAATATACGATGCCGGTCGTGCAGGTGTAGAGATCGATATGATCATCAGGGGCATCTGTTGTTTGCTGCCAGGCGTGAAGGGCGTGAGTGAAAATATTTCTGCGGTAAGCATAGTCGATCGCTTCCTGGAGCATGCTCGTGTGTTTGTATTTCACCACGCCGGAAAAGACCTGATTTATCTCAGTAGTGCCGATTTTATGACGCGCAACCTGAGTTTTCGCATAGAGACGACCTTCCCCATTTATGACGAAGTGGCCAGAGAACGCATACTGACTATACTAGACCTACAGCTCAATGACAACACCAAGGCGAGACTGCTGAGTGATCAGCAGGCCAATCGCTTCAAACGCGGGGGAAGCATCAGGCGGCAAAGCCAGGAAGAAACCTATCTCTACCTGAAGCGCCAATTAGTCAGATACCAGGAAGAATTAGAAGAACAAGAGGAAAATTGATCGACTTGCGACTAGACTAGGAGCGATTCCTTGACCAATACCTCCTTCAGTTCCAGATTTAGTCTTTCTTCTTTGGCCAAAAACTGATCTGGATTCGATCGGTAGGGCTCTTCCAGCACAAAGCTTTTAGTACCCGTTGAAGTACCCATTCCGTCTGTACTACCATACAGGATTTGGATGATGCCTTCCTTTTGAAAGTACCTCATCTCACGCATAATGACTTTGATGGGCAAACGAGTAGCAACAACCAGGTCTTGAAGATTGGGCTTCAGATCGAAATGTTTGAAAAGCACCAATACATCCTGAACGGTCAGGAACGGCTCTTCTGAAAGCTTTGGCACTTCCCGCTGATCGATAGGCGTTCTCAGGCGATAGAATGCCTTCATCTTAGTCGAATAGTTCATGTGCACCAGCCTTTGATGAGCCAGACTTTGCAATCGAATTTTAACCGCAGACTTCTTCAGCCCAGTTAGCTCAGCTACTCGATTGGCGGTGAGCATACCGTCGGGCTGGGTGTCGAACAACTCCAGCAAATCGGCATCGAGCAAATCGCGCTGACTTTCCTTGAGCGTCTTGTTGTAGAATCTCATATAAAAGAGCAGCAACAAGATGGGAATGACGATTAAAAATATAATAACGCCCAGCGTTGCGGTATCCACTAAAAAAGGAAGATTGTACATACTAGAAGCGATTTTAGCAGATAGTTGGCTTTGGCAAAACTAACAAGACTATAAAGAACGATCAAAAAAACAGCTACCTCATCAACAACACCGTATCAGACCTAAGCAACTCTGTACCATCTATTAAAAGTAGTCTTAAGCGATAAACATAGACACCAGTAGAGACCTCTCTTCCCAAATGGCGACCATCCCATCCGCATGAGCTGAGTTGTTGCTGACAGGCTGAAATTTCAGGCTCGTCAAAAATCAATCCTCCCCAGCGATCGTAGACTTGAAAATCCAGTACGCTCTGCACGCAGTCCTGCAAGAAGGGTAAAAATCGGTCGTTGATGCCGTCTTGATTCGGTGAAAACGCATTGGGCACATAGGCGGCCTCGCAAGGCAACACGCGAATAGGCACGCTGAAACGAGGCATACAAGACAGATTCGAACGACTGATCTCAATATCCAGCACCTCTGATCTGATGCCTTTTACCCAAACGCTGGGGCAATCGACACAAGTAAACTGGTCGGGTATTTGCCAGCTGATCAACTCGTCTTCAATTCCGATCAGGAGCAGACTCATCTCTACAGAATCGCCTTGCTTTATTTGGACTTCCGCAGGTCGGTCATCTTCCTCCAAGACGATACGCTGCCCATTGACCTCCAAAACCACCTGATAATCCTGGCTGACTACTGTTGTTTCTAAGATGCTGTCACAACCGGCGAAACCGAGTAGACTATCCCTGTACACCCCCGATTCTGTGTACACATTATCGCCTATGGCCAGGCGCCCACCCGGACATAGATTGATCTGCTGACTGACCGTAGTATCCTGTCCGAACCTGATCCTGACAGGTCTGACTACAGCACATGGTGCAGCTGAAATGGTGTCGGAAAAAATAGCTGTGTTCGTGTATGGGATTCCAGCATAGAAAACGGTATCGCCCAGGCAAGCTATTTCCACAAAGGGTTCATCTTCTATAAACTCACCCACTAATTGCATACAAACAATCGAAGGCACACAATTACCCTGACCTATATCGAGGGTATCTATAACGGTTTGGGGAGTGGAGTAAGAAACTCCCCGGCTGTCTGTATATGGACCCAGCTCGCATAGGTCGTGAATCTCTTCGCGGGCTTTGGCAAAGAGCTCTACGTCATCGATGGCAAAATCGTTGCCACAGCCACCGCCACCCGCATTGGAGAGCAGCAGAGAAAGCTGGCTATCGTTGGCACCGACTGTAAACGTCAATTCGAGCGGAACCCACTGCAAAGTAGCTGTTTGGGGGAAAGCCGTGAGTGGCTTGACAAAGGTTTGATCGTTTTCGATATCGACTATGGTCATCAATATTTCGGGGTCTCTGTGGTTTCCGCCACAACTACCCGGAATATTGACATCGGCTATCCAGACTCTAGCTGTCACCTCCGTTCCGGCACAAATGGTGAAGGGAAGAATGTCTTGGTAAAAATCGGATTGGGTCTCTCTGGCATCGAAGAGTAGCATATACCCATTCTGATCGTTGGGCGTATGATCAGGGCCGATGTGCCATCCACCTCCGTTAAGTCCTGTTGTATTAGTAACCTGATAATTTCCAGGGCCTATGGCACCGTAATTGTAGGTCGTGTTATCATTGAAATCGGGGCCGAAATTTGGTCCGGCCCCGAAATTTTCTCGGTAGATCAATATCTCTTCTTCCGATGGACACTGACTATGCGCTACCAGAACATGCAGACTGCAAAAAAGCAATATGCCGATGGACTTATCGATCTTCTAATTATCTTTTGACCAGGCGTATCAGCTCGGGCTCCTTGCCTTCTGCCTCGATACTCAACCAATATACGCTAGTCGGCAGAGATGTCAAATCTACACGGCCAGCAAAGTTGGTTATTTGACCAGAAAAAACTTCCTGGCCCAGCGGATTTAGCAGTCGAAATTTACCTTCGGAGAATGGTGTGGCTATATCTGCTGTTGCCAGTACAGGGTTGGGCCAGACCATAGTTTCTGCCAACTCCCCAAAGCTCACTTCTCTGATTTCCGAATAGGAAGTTCGGCCATCCAGATCCCTTTGCAGCAATCGATACAGATAGGTCTGAGCTGTTCGAACATTCCGATCTACGTAAGCATAATTCTCTCCGTCTTTGGCTTGTCCGGTAGTCGGTACCCAGCCTATATTTTCCCATTCCAGGCGATTACCGCCACTCACAGTTGCGCGTTGGACCTCAAAACCGGCATGCAGTTCGTCTTGGTTGACCGTCCAACTCAGGTTTGCAGCATTGTTTTGGGCTGTAGCTCTGAAGGAAAGCCACTCTACAGGCAGTGAAATCTCGCAGCTGGCCCTAACCACAAGATTGTCTAAAAATAAATAGTTGCCGTATCCATTCTCATTGACCAACCGGATGGTAATGCTTTGCCCATCGTAGCTACTCAGATCGATTTCCAGGCATTGGTTGTTAAAGGCACACCATTCTGATTCGTCCTCAGGTATGAATCGAGGTCCATTCTCGGCTGGTACTGTTGGAAAATTATCGTCGCTGGTGAATATCCGATCGGTACCGCTAGACGAGATGACGTCTACATGAAAAAGATCTACAAAATTGTCATTGTAAGGTGAGTAGGCGTATTCTATGTCTAAGACTGCATTCGATAAGCCAGATAAATCTACCTGCGGAAGTTCAAGAATATCTTCCTGCCCGGGAGAATTATAATCGTAATTGTTCAGGAAGGCACAGATTTGCCCCTGGTTACCGACTACGCTGCCTCTCTGCCAGCCGAAGCTGTTGTCGGGATTAATGATGCTTATATCTCCGAAGCCTTTTTCAAAGTTTTCGTAGAATAGAATTCTGTCATTGGTCTGGCTGCCTACATTGATAAAAACCGAAGAAGTAGCCGGTCCTGCACTATTGCTAACGGTTAGGGTTGCGTTAAAACCACCGGGGTTATTATAGGTGACCTTTGGGTTCCGCTCTGTCGAGCTAGAGGGCGTACCGCCTGGAAAAGACCATTCGTAGGTATGAGCGCCCTCTCCCGTTTCATCGAAAAAACCGATGGTACTACCCGCGCAAACCTGGGTAAACAAGGCATCAGAAGCTGCATTTGGTGGAGAGGTGGGACAAGTAGAAAAACAATCCTGATTGTTGGCTACAAAAGCGTCTATGCTGTTTACGGAATTATTGGACCACTGGTTGGTGATATTCACGCTGGGCGACATGATTAATCCGCCTCCGTTGTCGTGAACTGCACTGAGGTTATGCCCTATTTCATGTGCCCAAAGCACGCGCAGGGCTGCGGTATTGGTCGTGAAGTACTGACAAACATTATATCGACTACCCGAACAAGCACCTGGTCGGTAGGCAATGCCTACCGTTGATCCATTGAGGTTTCTTGCTGTCCACAATGTAGCTACGTCGTAGTCGTTGCAGAAGTTATCGTCATTTCCCCACGACCTGAAGTCGCCGAGTAACGTACCTGCGTTGGTGTCGTTGGTCCATGGATCGGTTCCGTTGCTGGTGGCAATGTAGGTATCGGTGACGAAGAAATTGATCTCGTTGCCAAACTCATTGTCGTAGTTGGTCTGCACCAGCGCCAAGGTATTGAGCATGAAATTCTCGACATCATTAGGATTGTTGTTGAATTGCTGAAACATCTCAAAATCAGAGGCGAGGGCAATTTCAAAATCCAGGCAAGTCATCATTCGGGCACCATCGCGTGAAGGCGGCTCCGAATCGTGATCGTCATGTAGCTCTCCGTGATCGCCGCCACAAGTTCCCTCTGGCGCTATGGCTTCATCAGCGGCGTATAGGATGTAAATGTCTCTGGGGGCACTTGGCTCATAACGCCACAGGGGGTCCAAGAAAAATTCTCGATCTCCTTCCTCCCAGTAGGCCATCAGATAATTTTCTGAGATGGTCATAATGGCTGTGCCGCCGTTGGGTGTGGTGAGCTGGCCCTTAAATTGAGCCGAGGGCATGAGTTGCCGATCTATGATTCCGTTTTCAGAAAGCGTCATTTGATAGCGAGACGACCGCATTTCCAGGCGATTTAGCTCAAATGCCAAACTAAAATCGTCTGTTTTATCGAGTCTGATGTCGAACTGATCGAAGGGCTGGGCCCACATGGTCCGAAATGCGTCATGATCCAGACTGACCAGTTCGTAGCTCTCGAAACTGGTGACTGATTCTGGTTGTGGTTCGAAGTTGGTTGAGTTGAGTTGATAGTTGTATTGTGCAGAGAGCGGAACCCCAAAGACGAGAAGGGGAAGCAAGGAGTATAGTCTAGTCATTTTGTTTGGCCGAAATAATGTGATTGTGATATGCTGTAAAGTCGTCGAAGGAAATAGTTGCTTCAAGAAGGGTTTGATGGCGTACTATATCCATCAACGGCCGTGGGTTAATTCCCTTGGCTACAAGGTATGACAAGCAGAATTAAACTTGGTTTTACGAATTGCCCTTTGATCATTGGCGGACATTTTTCAAAGCTGCATTATCTTCACGTCATGCAGTACGTTAGCAAACGCAATTTGAAGTTCTTACTGAGCGATGTGCTCGACTTGAAGCAGCTCAAAGAACAAGCCTACTATTCCGATTTTGACCTTGATCTCAGCCCACTGGCCATAGACGCGGCCCAACAATTGGGTGATAAATATCTGTTCCCGCACTACCGCATCATGGACCAGGAAAAGGCCTACTACAAAGATGGTGAGGTCAAAGTCAAAGCAGCGGTCGGTGAGGGTATGCGCGCCATGGGCGCAGGTGGATGGCTCACCGCAGACTGGGATTATGACGACGGAGGACAGCGAATGCCGCTCGTAGTCATGAATGCTGGAAAGTTCATTCTCTTAGCTGCCAACGGGAACATCACCGCATACGGTGGGCTTACATCCGGCGCCGCCAATCTGATCCGAAACTTCGCCACTGACGAGCTCAAGCAGACCTACCTACCCAAGATGGCAAGCGGCCACTGGCAGGGCACTATGGCCCTTACCGAACCGCAGGCCGGTAGCTCACTGAGCGACATCACCACTACTGCACACAAAAAAGAAGATGGTTCTTATGCCATCAAAGGGCAAAAGATTTATATCTCCGGGGGCGACCACGACTCTGTAGAGAACGTAGTACACCTACTGCTGGCCAGGCATCCGGAAGGTCCGGCAGGCACCAAGGGCATCAGCTTATTTATCGTACCCAAGTATCGCCCGGAAGAGAACGGTGAGCTAGCAGACAATCACGTCACTACAGCAGGCATATACGGCAAGATGGGGCAAAAAGGCTATGTCGCCGCCCACCTGATGTATGGCGAACAGGGTGAAACCATAGGTTACCTCGTCGGGCAGGAAAGGCGCGGTCTGGCCAATATGTTCCAGATGATGAACGAAGCCCGAATTGCTACAGGCCTCATGGCGGCATCTACAGCCTCAGCGGCCTATTACGCCAGTCTGCAATACGCCAATGAACGACCACAAGGGAGACACCCAGATTCGAAGGATGCATCGAGTCCTCAGATTACCATCATCGAGCACGCCGATGTGCGCAGGATGTTGCTTTTCCAGAAGTCCGTCGTAGAAGGTAGTATCGCCTTGCTCTTGCAGTGTAGCCTCTATCAAGACCTGGCCGAACACGCTGACGACGAAGCAACCAGAAAAGACTATCACCTCCTGCTCGAATTGCTGACCCCCATCGCCAAAAGCTACCCGGCCGAATACGGTAATCTCTCCGTGAGCATGGGTATGCAAGTGCTGGGTGGCGCGGGCTATTGCGACGATTTCCCCCTGGAACAACACTACAGAGACATCAGGGTCAACAGCATATACGAGGGTACCACCACCATACATGGGCTGGACCTGATGGGCAGGAAGATCGTGATGGAAAAAGGCCGAGCCCTAGAGCTTCTGCTAAAGGAAGTGATGGAGACCATCAATATCACGACATCACCCTTGCGCCAGCAAATGGAGGAATCCGAGACTACGGGAAAGATCCCGACCCGCGGAAGTCTAAACACCTCAAAACAGCTCGCCGAACAACTACAGACTCAATTGCAAAAATTTGGAGATACGCTTCAAAAGCTCCAGCAAGTTGCCATGGAACAAGGGCCAAGAGCTTATCTGGCCGATGCCAGTCTGTTTCTCGAATACTTCAGCCTCTACGTCATGGCCTGGCAGTGGCTCAAGCAATCCATTGCTGCTGAGAAAGCACTAGCCACTGCGGAAGGAGAAGAAGAAATGCGATTTTACCGCTCAAAAATCCAAACGGCCCAGTACTTTTACGCCTACGAATTCACCAAAGCTGCCGGACTGCGCGCTACCCTACTCGACGGCCGTCAGGTCAGCCTTAATTTTGCAGCCGAAGATTTTGTTTAATACCATTTATGGCCAGATTTAGAACCAATCACTCCAGCTCTGGAAAAACCGGTGGAAGCACCATAGCCAGAGTAGGACTTTTCGGCGCCATCATTGCCGGCTTAGTCTATTTTTTCAATCAATCTCAACTAGAGCCCAATCTGGACTACGAGGGAGAAGCCTACTACCTCCCTTCAGGTGGAACGGGTCAAATCGTTCATCATCAAGGGTTTAGCCTTAGTTACGATGAAAACTGGGAGCAAGCCGAGTGGACGGCCCATATACTTACGGCCAACCAGCTCAATCAAAACTGGAGCCGCCGCCAGGACAACTGGCGCAAAGACGATATGGTCAGAGGCGGCACCGCCAGCAGCAACGACTACAGAGGGTCGGGCTACGATCGCGGGCACCTCGTTCCTTTCGCCGATCTGGCGTGGAATGCAGCCTGGGCCGACGAGAGTTTCATGATGAGCAATATATCGCCCCAGGCCCGGCAATTTAACCAGGGCATCTGGCGAGAACTCGAAGAGCTGACGCGCGACTGGGCTAAGCGATTCGATCGCTTGTACGTGATAACCGGGCCGGTCATGACCAGGGACCCGAAAGGAGAAATAGGTCGGGAAACTAAAGTGGCTATTCCGGCTGCATACTTCAAAGTGCTGCTCGATCTCGAAGATCCCGAACAAAAAGGGATAGGATTTATACTGCCCAATCAGGTCAGCTATGATCCACTGTATGAGTACGCTGCCAGCATAGACGAGGTGGAAGCACTAACCGGGCTTGATTTCTTCGCAGATTTGATGCCTGGCGGACTGGAAAGCGAACTCGAAGCCGACGGAAATATCGACCTTTGGCCATTCAATCAGCGCAAATACAACGAACGCATTAACGACTGGAACCATGTCAACGACTGAACAAACCGCAACCTTTAAGCAAGCCATAGAAGAGGGGTATACCTTCAAAGGAGAGAGCTTCAATCTAGGTGGTGCCATGATCGGCGGCGAAACCCAAACGGGCACTTTCGTCAAAATTCCACTGATGACCCTCAACAGGCACGGACTAATTGCCGGTGCTACGGGAACGGGTAAAACCAAGACCTTGCAGATCCTGGCTGAGCAGTTGTCCAGGGTTGGCGTGCCCAGCTTAGTGATGGACCTCAAGGGTGATTTGAGCGGCATAGCCAAGCCCAGTGGCGGACACCCGAAGATCGATGAACGCCACGAAGCCATAGGTTTTTCCTTCGAAGCCGGCTACAGCCCCGTAGAGCTGTTGAGTCTGAGCGGAGAAGCCGGTGTCAAGCTGCGGGCAACGGTATCGGAATTCGGTCCCGTGCTGTTCAGCAAAATGCTGGCCCTCAACGACACCCAGGCGGGCATTACGGCCGTCGCCTTCAAATACGCCGACGATAACAAGTTGCCGCTTCTTGATTTAGAGGACTTCCGCAGGTTGTTGCAATACCTCAACAACGAGGGTAAGGAAGAGATCAAAGCAGAATATGGTACCATGTCTGGAGCCAGTATTGGTGCCATTATGCGAAAGATCGTCGAGCTCGAACAGCAAGGTGCTGGTCAGTTCTTCGGCGAGCCTTCCTTCGATGTAGATGACCTCACTCGGGTAGACGAACTGGGTCGTGGCGTCGTTTCGGTACTGCGACTGACGGATATTCAGGATCGCCCTAAATTATTCAGCACTTTCATGCTGCAGATGCTGGCAGAGGTCTATGCCACTTTCCCGGAAGAAGGCGATCTACCCCAACCCAAGCTCTGCATATTCATAGACGAAGCTCACCTGATTTTCAGCGAGGCCAGCGATGCCCTGCTTGATCAGTTAGAGGCCATCATTAAGCTAATCAGATCTAAGGGTATCGGCATTTTCTTCGTCACACAAAATCCAGCCGATATTCCTGACGAGGTGCTGGGGCAGCTGGGTCTTAAGATCCAACATGCGCTGCGTGCCTTTACCGCCAAAGACCGAAAGGCCATCAAGCTGGCCAGCCAGAACTACCCCATCACAGAATTCTATGACGTAGATCAACTACTGACGGAGCTAGGCACTGGAGAAGCGCTGGTGACCGCCCTGGACCACAAAGGCAGACCCAGCCCGCTGGTGCACTGCATGCTTCGCGCGCCCATCAGCAGGATGGATGTGCTATCCAAGTCGGAGATCAAGGAACTGGAAGACAACAGCCGCCTGGTTGCGAAGTACAGCAAGTCCGTGAACCGTGAAAGCGCACACGAGATTCTCTCCGAGCGTATGGCCAGAGCTCAAGAAGAGGAACGCCAGGAGGAGCTGCGCAAAGAACGCGAGAAAGCCAGTCGCACCACAAGCAGAGGAGGTCGCAGCAGCAAGAAGAAGTCCATCTTCGAACAACTGATGGGTACCACCACTACTCGCCAAATGGGGAGGACGGTAGCCCGCGAGCTCACCAGAGGCTTGCTGGGGATGCTAGGCGGGAGAAGGTAATCAAGCGAATTAAGGATAGTTTACATGCCCATAACCAACCAGATCTTCATGGTTCGTCCAGCCAACTTCGGCTTCAACCCGGAAACCGCCAAGGACAACGCCTTCCAGGAAGTACCCAAAACCACTGCAGAAAGTACGATCGCGCAAAGAGCCATAGTCGAGTTCGACAATTTTGTAAACAAACTGCGCGAAATCGGTATAGAAGTGCTGGTGGTTCAGGATAGTGAGCAACCGGAAAAGACAGACGCCGTTTTTCCCAACAACTGGATTAGTACCCACCCAAGAGGAACGCTGATTACCTATCCGATGTACAGCAGGAACCGGAGACTCGAAAGACGTTCCGACATTGTCGACACCCTTCGGGAAAAGTGGCATGTGGAGCGCCACCTGGCCCTGGAAAGCTGGGAGGAACGCCCAGACATGATGCTCGAAGGCACGGGTGCGCTTGTCCTCGACCACGAACACGAGATTGCCTACGCCTGCCTCTCTAAGCGATGCACTAAGCAAGCCCTGTACGAATGGTGTGAAATGGCGGGCTATCTGGCCGTTCCGTTCTCCGGTATAGATCCTACGGGGCTACCCATCTACCACACCAATGTCATCATGGCCGTAGGCAGAAAGCAGGTTGTTCTCGCTACCGAGTGTGTCATCCCAGAAGATCGCAGCCGCATCATCGCCACTATAGGCCAGACCGGTAAAAGCCTGGTCGACCTGAGCTGGTCCCAAATACAGCAGTTTGCAGGCAATATGCTACAGCTACAGGGAAAATTCGGGCCGGTCTGGGTAATGTCTTCCCAGGCATATACCGCCCTAACTGAAGATCAAGTCGAACAATTGCAAAGTGATGGTAGCGAGATTCTACACGCAGACCTCAGAACAATAGAAACCTATGGTGGGGGCAGCGCCAGATGTATGCTGGCAGAGATATTTTTGCCAGGAAAGGGGGAATGAGGATTATGAGCTCGTGTGGCGGCAGGCTGCCTTGTTATTCCTTGAAATCGAGTAAGATTCCATACAAGAATTCTACTCTAACCTAAACCTTATAGGTATAGTAAAGCTCACGTTCACCGCTTTTCCATTCTGTGTACCTGGCTCCCATGTTGGAAGTCGCCCGATGGTCTTGATACACTCTCTAGATATGGATTCGCAAAGGCCGCTAACGACTGTTACATCCGTGACGCTTCCGTCTGCATTTATAACGAATTGTACAATTGCCATCCCTTCAATTCCATAATCTCTAGCCAAAGCAGGGTACCTAATGTTTCGATACAAACTAAAAAGTAATTTTTCTTCCGAGCAATTCGTGCGCTCCTCGATGGGCTCAATTCCTTTACAGCTGCTCATGTATGGCATTTCTTCCGAAACATCCTGAGGATTGGTTTGCTCGTATATCGTATCCAATCTGTAAACACCTTGATTCACTACATTCGCTAGGGAATCATAAATGATAAACGGCCCATCTCTCAAACCGTATTTATAGGTCAGCTCTTCTCTTATCAAACCGCTTTCAGAATCGTATGATTTCCACAAGCCTTCTTTCTTTCCGTTTTGATATTCACCTAATTCACTGAGTCTATCGTAATAATAAGAGTAATAGGCCCATTCTCCGGTCATCTCGCCATCTATATATTGGCCTTCACTTCTTCTAGCCCCATTGTCATACCATTTCCTTTCGATTCCATGCTTTTTCTTTCTTCTGGCATTCTTATAGGTTGTCAGGGAAGTGATCTGCCTCGTTTCTGGGAAAAACACCCTAGTGATAAATTCTCCACGACTATTGATTGAGTGGACATAGTGGTATTGCGATTCGACCTCTCTTTCACCTTCATCTAAAAAGTCCGAGTACTTGCCTGCGAAGCTACGCTCAGGTGCTGAGCCAGTATACATAGGCGGGCACCCTGACAGGAGTATGCAGATTGCTAATAGATAGGATATTCTTTTCATTGGTGCTTGATTGTAGGGCGCATAAATTTCTTATCCTGCAAACTCCATTTAGTTTTAACACGCTGTTTCCATACCAAGATAAATCTTACAAGTAAACATACAAATCCGAGTAAGGTCCAGCAGGTAGACCGTCAGATGAAAACGTCTTAATCTGATTGGCTGATGCGTTGGGTAAGTCCAGATTTATCGGCGTTCCTGATCCGGACACCTGCTCATCTACGCTTAGTTTGAAATGCTCATCATAGCGATCCCTGAGCGGAATGGGAACAGAAGATTGAAGAACATACGCTTCTTGGCCATTGGGTAGCGTCGCTTTTTCTGGAAGTAAATCGAAGGTGGCTCCATTCATTTGTGTGCCACCGCCATCGATGCGAATGGGGGTCTGAGCTGAGCTATCGGACTGTGAAATGATGTAATAACGCCAGGTTGTAGAACGAGCACTAAAATTCAACTTGATTGCTGGTATGGACTGGCGGTTCATCCAGTCGGCACTGACACCACCAGACAACGGGAATACCAGACGTAGTAAACCAAAATCGCGACCATCCACACCATCTTGGAGGATAATTTTTCTATCCGACGCTTCTCCGCCCGCAGCTTGGTTGTTTTCTCCCTGATTTATCGGCGGCATCTTAGGAACATGTCCGGAAAAGACTTCGGCAGCAGCCAGGCGATCTCGATTGATTTCCCAAACCGAAAGGAATCCTTGTTGCTGTAGGTTACTTATGTCTACATCCGTGAAGTTGTAAAATAGTGGATCAGTTACCTCCAACCGGAAATCGAGACAGAAATCTTGGGTTTCGCTACCTAAAAAGGGTACGGTGTTTCCCTCTGACTGATAGTAGAGTTCTACTTTTCCTACTCGTTCCACTAGTCGCATGTGGTATGCACTCAATAGCTGCTGAGCTGACTGGGTAGGAACCAGTCTTATCGCCCGGCAAATACCATCTGCATAATAGTCGTGATGGATATGTAAGCTGAGCAGTTGGAGATATTGTATATTCATAGTTTAAGCCGATTTGTTGGCTAGGCAAGTTAGCTAAAAATACAGCTGGTTTTTGACTGTTTGACGGTTGAGCTTGCAAAATGGGTATTTATACGTGTTGATGGTGGGTAGGTTTTGAACACTAATTTTCGGGTTTGTCTGGATTTTTGCTTTTGACAATTTGTTTCAATCAATCCAAGACAAATCCTTCGCTAGTTTGTATGCCTCTTTCTTTGAATATACGGGTTGATTTTTATAAGTCTCAGTAGTAGATTGCTTGAAGTGGTTATCTTGGTTGTCCATTTGAGGCACACAAAGCATCAGCGGTCATTGCGAACAAAAGCTCAAAACGCTACATATACAAGCCGTACAAACTAAAAAATGAACTACGAAAAGAACAAAATAGAACTTCAAGAAAATGGATTTTCCGTTTTAGCTGACTTGTATTCGGACAAAGAAATAAGTAAAATTTTAGCGTGTATCGAAAATACTGAACAGGACGGAAACTCATTTATGAAAACAAAAGACCTTTTCGCAATCAGACAATTAACTAAAAATATACCTAAATTAAGTGAATTTTTATTTAATAAAAACCTAATTGAATTAATTTTTAACCTTTCAGAATCTGAATATTTTCTGACCAAAGCAATCTATTTTGACAAACCAAGTAAATCGAATTGGTTCGTTGCTTACCATCAAGATTTAAGTATTTCAGTTAACCAAAAAAGGGAATTAGAAAATTACTCTAATTGGACATTTAAGAAAGGACAATACGGAGTTCAACCACCAATTGAAATATTAGAAGACACAATAACAATCCGAATCCACTTGGACAAAACCGATAAAAACAATGGAGCTTTAAGGGTAATTCCTAAGTCTCACTTAAACGGAATAATTCGAACTGATTCGAAAGATTGGGATTTAGAAAACGAATTCATCTGCGAAGTAGAGAAAGGTGGCGTAATGTTAATGAAACCTTTGACTTTACACGCTTCGAACAGAACAACAAACGGAAAGAAAAGAAGAGTTGTCCATTTAGAATTTAACAAGCATAATCTGACCAAACCGCTGACTTGGCTGGAACATTATGAAATAAGAAAATTCTACACCTAAAATAGTCGCTTTTGTCAATCACCAGAAGCTGTAAACCCTTTATAAGAAAGTACCATCATGAAAAACACATTATATGTATTGCTCATTCTGACATCTATATTCGGATGCGATTATTATGAGACCTCTGAATTTAAAATATTCAATGAGTCTACTGAAGACATGGTAATTAGAACAACTATCTCTTCTTATGATAATGGAATACGATTCGACGATTCAATTTACCATGTACCAGCTAGGGATTCGTAGAATTCATCCAAGACATGGGAAATTCCGGAAGGTTTATTCCACCCGATTACTATGAATCATCGGACGCTATACCGCCTGTCACCAGGTTCGATTTTTTCATTGAAGAAAGACGCTATGATACTTTGCGATTAAGGCGTTTTTGGGAGTTCTCTGCTGAGCTGCAAGCGGTACGTATAGCCTGTACGTAACTGATGAGTTACTGGATAGCTTATGAAATGATTGGTGAGATCTATACTTACCCCTTCGCGATTTAAAAGCAAAACATTATAAAAAGAAACAGAATGAACTTTTCATAAAAAAGTAACCATAGCAGGAAGCAGTAACGGATTCGGTCTGAAAGCTGCCAAAGATTTTGCGGACAAAGGCTATCTAGTTTTTGCTACGATACATAGTGATTAAAAATATGCAGTTAGAAATGTGCCAAGAGGTATTTCGGCTTGGTCAGATAGTGTTCTACATACGATCCAAAAACAAGACAGTCAATAGTTATTATGAACTGACCTCTTCCCAACAAGCGCGGCAATTGATGACTATCGCTTGGACGGCAATGGGGCATTCAGATTTTTTTTGATCAATTTATGGAAGAATTTTGTCCATGTCGAACTTCACAAAATGATCAATATCTTCACTATCTAGGATATTATTTTCATTATGAACGATTACAGAGTCTATCTGCTTTGAATCTCTAAAATGAGGGAGAAAATCTAGTTTTGACTTACCTATATTGATCTTTGCCGTTTTGAACAACATTGATTTTGCCAAGTACTGCTTAAATGTATGGAAAAGCATGTTGATATTTTTCCTATTCGAAGCACCTCTGAGGAAAACTGCATTTACATTATTAGAATATCCTTTCTTATAGTAGTAAATTGACCTTACATTAGATAAATTTTTATCTGTAAACAAAGCCATGTGGCGGCTATGATCATAACCAGCGATATAAAATATTTTAAAGTCAATATTCCCTATTTTTTTTGCCATGCCTTTAAGTTGTGTTTCAAGTCGGTTATCTGACAA
>JBCDFE010000087.1:0-16526 GCA_039178745.1 Bacteroidota bacterium
AGGTTTTGCAAGCACATTTATTTCTGTTTATCTACTTGATGCACCAGTTATCCAGAATACACAGCTTTATAACTATCTAAAGAAGAGCTATAGTCTTTGAATAATAAAGTGCACAATAAGCACTCCAGTAGCTCTCAACATTCGCAAAATGCGAACAAACTGCTACTCCTCAACTATCGCATGCTTAGGGCCAACAGAACGGTCAGGTTCTCCCAACGCTTGCAATACATTACCTATAGTAAGCGGTATAAAACAACTCCATTCCGCTTATCGATCTGCTAGATCTCGTGCGAGGATCTCAGCATTCGGGGAATGCTTAGACCTGCGCCTGCCTGCCATCCCCAGGTAGGCAGGGAAGTCTAAAATTGAAAAACGAATACATTGATGTATACCTCCCGAAACCCCAATCTTCCTGTGGAAAAATCCACCCAATTTCCTTTCCGTACGTTCTTATCTTTGGATGCTATCACATCATTTAGTTTTTAAGCTAAAAACTCGCCAAAACCATGAGTAATTTCGTCCATCTACACTGCCACACGCAATTCTCACTCCTGGATGGAGCCGCAGAGATTGGGGCGATGATGGACAAAGCCAAAGCAGATGGGCAGCTAGGAGTAGCACTGACCGACCACGGCAATATGTTTGGTGCTTTCAAGTTTGTGCGCGAGGCAGCCAAAAGAGACCTGAAACCGATGGTGGGCTGCGAGTTTTATCTCGTTAAAGACCGTCACATCAAATCATTTAGTCGGGCAAAAGGCGAGCAAGATGTGCGCTACCACCAGCTGATGCTGGCCAAGAATAAGACGGGCTACCACAATCTGGCCAAGCTCTGTAGCCTAGGTTACATCGAAGGCCTGTACAGCAAATACCCTCGCATAGACAAAGAGATCCTGGTCAAATACAGCGAAGGCGTCATAGCCACTTCTTGCTGTATTGGCGCCGAAATACCGCAACTACTCCTGCAAGGCAAAGACGAAGAAGCCGAACAAGCCCTGAAATGGTGGCTCGACGTTTTTGGTGAAGACTATTATATAGAACTACAGAGACATCGCGGGTTAGATAACATCGACAACCTGGGTGTCAGTCAGGAAGATATCAATCAGAAGCTGCTGGTACTGGCCAGAAAGCACAATGTGAAGATCATCTGCACCAACGATTCTCACTACGTAGAGGAAGAAGACGCCGGACCGCATGACATACTGCTCTGCATCAATACGGGCAGCCTGTTGGAAGAAACCAATCGATTCAACTTCCCAAGCGCGGACTTCTACTTCAAGACCCAGCAGGAAATGGGGCAGCTATTTGCCGATGTGCCGGAGAGTTTGGCTACCACCATAGAGATATACGACAAGATCGACACCCTCCGTCTGGAGCAAGACGTTCTCCTGCCCAACTTTCCACTGCCCGTAGGTTTTGATGATCAGGATGCATTCCTGCGGCACCTGACCTACGAAGGGGCTAAAAAGCGCTATGGTGAAATTAATGAAGTCGTACGGGAGCGGCTCGACTTTGAGCTCGATGTTATTCGAAATTCGGGCTATCCAGGCTACTTCCTAATCGTGCAAGATTTTACTTCTGCAGCGAGAAGTATGGGCGTAAGCGTGGGTCCGGGAAGAGGATCGGCAGCAGGGTCGGCCGTTGCCTATTGCACGGGGATCACCAATGTAGACCCCATTGCCTACGACCTCCTTTTCGAGAGATTCCTGAACCCCGAGCGCATCAGCATGCCCGACATCGACATCGACTTCGACGATGTGGGCAGGCAGA
Source organism: Bacteroidota bacterium (assembly GCA_039178745.1). GTDB lineage: Bacteria > Bacteroidota > Bacteroidia > Chitinophagales > Saprospiraceae > Neolewinella. Next base: position 1,768 of record JBCDFE010000087.1, read on the forward strand.
AAGTTATTGACTACGTCATCGATAAATACGGGCAGCAGCAAGTGGCTCAAATCATCACGTACGGTACCATGGCTGCTCGCTCCAGTCTGCGCGATGTGGGTCGGGTGATGGATGTACCCCTACCAGAAGTAGATAAAGTAGCCAAGAGCTTTCCCACCGCCCTGGGCACAACGCTGAATGGCGTCCTAGCACCAAATGATGTTTCGGAAAAACTAAAGGGCAAGCTGAATAGCGATGACATGGATCGGGCCTATAGCTTCCGAGAGCTAGCCGAGCAGCCCGACCAGATCGGTGAGATGGTGCGCACAGCAAAGAGCCTGGAAGGATCGATCAGAAATACGGGCATACACGCCTGCGGAGTAGTTATCACCCCCACCCCCGTAACCGAACACGTACCTGTGACCGTAGATAAGGAAACGGGTATGTACATCTCCCAATTCGACAATTCGGTTGCAGAAGATGCCGGATTGCTCAAGATGGATTTCCTCGGATTAAAAACGCTATCTATCATCAAAGATGCAGTTGTGATGATAGCCGAGAATCACGGATTGAAAATCGATGTAGACGGTCTGCCCCTGGATGACATGATGACCTATCAGCTCTTTCAACGCGGAGAGACAAATGGCATCTTCCAATACGAGAGTGCGGGTATGCAAAAACACATGAAGGCGCTAAAGCCCACCGCTTTCGATGACCTCATTGCCATGAATGCCCTCTACCGCCCGGGGCCACTGGAGTACATTCCCGAATTTATCGCCCGCAAGCACGGTAGAAGTCCCATCACCTACACCCTGGATGCCGAGGAAGAGTATCTCAAAGAGACCTTTGGTATCTATGTTTACCAAGAGCAGATCATGCTGCTCTCCCAGAAACTAGCCGGCTTCTCCAAAGGCCAGGCAGACACCCTGCGCAAGGCCATGGGTAAGAAGAAGAAGGCCGTACTAGACAAAATGTACCCCACCTTTATAGAGGGAGGTTCCAACAACGGACACCCAAAAGACAAGCTAGAGAAAATTTGGAAAGACTGGGAAGCCTTTGCCTCCTACGCCTTCAATAAGTCGCACTCTACCTGCTACGCCCTGGTGGCCTATCAGACTGCCTACCTCAAAGCGCACTACCCGGCTGAGTACATGGCCTCGGTACTGACACACAACAAAAGCGACATCAGTAAGCTCACCTTCTTTCTTCGCGAGTGTAAATCCATTGATGTGCCGGTGCTCAGACCCGACATCAACGAGTCGAAGGGCGACTTCTCAGTCAACAAGAAAGGTCAGATCAGAATAGGACTTACCGCCCTCAAAGGGGTAGGCGAAGGTCCGGTAGATGCCATTTTAGCCGCCAGAAAAGAAGTAGGTGAATTCAAAAGCGTATTTCACCTGATGCAAACGGTGGAGCCGGGTACCATCAATAAACGCGTTCTGGAAGCACTGGTCATGGGCGGCGCCTTTGACTGTTTTGAAGAGGTACACCGGGCACAGTACTTCTCACCTTCCGAAAAGTACGACTCCTACCTCGAACATGTCGTCAAATATGCCAACGCATACCAAGCCCAAAAGGCTCAGGCGGCAGTCTCTTTGTTCGGTGCCATCCAAGAAGAAGTGCTACCCACAGAACCTATCCCGCCCCAGTCTCGAACATGGACGCTTCCGGAAAAACTGGAAAAAGAAAAAGAGGTTACCGGCATATATGTTTCCGGCCATCCGCTCGATAGCTACAAACTGGAAATCGAAAATTATGTGACTTGCAGCCTTTCCGAAGTAGATCCCAACCGGCATGGGCGAACCCGATTAAACCTGGCGGGTATGATCACCCTAGCCAAGCACATGATCTCCAAGAATGGTAACCCATGGGGCATTTTAGAATTGAGCGACTTCGATTCCTCCATCGAATTTCGCTTATTTGGTGAGGACTTCCGCAGGTTCAAACATCTCCTGGAACAGGGAACAGCTGTCTTCGTCAAAGCGCGCTATCAGCAACGCTGGAAGAGTGACGAAATGGAGCTGAAAATCGAAGAAATGAAGCTGCTAGAAGGTATAGGCAAAGACCTGACTCAAGGCGTTATACTGAAAGTTCCGATCGAAGCGGTAACAAGAGATTTTGTGTCCAAACTCGATGTATTGTGTCAGAAACACGCAGGAGACCAAAAACTAAGGGTCACTTTTATAGATCGCGAGAAAAGCCAAAAACTTAAAATGATTGCTCACCAGCGAAGCGTTGAGGCCGATAGCGATTTCATTAAAGAAATAGACCGAATGGGTATTTCATACGAACTGCAATCAGCATCAGCCTAAATGCAACCTTTACCCTCTTTAGATATAATAGGCCAAGGACACAAATGGTCTTTGATCAATAAGCCAGCTGGTATAGCGGTAGAGCGCCACGGTAATACCGACACGGTAGAGTTGAGGGCCGTCCGCCAGTTTAGGAGATCCAGAGCGACCAAAGACCCTTACATAGGTATCGTTCATCGGTTGGACAAACCGACCAGCGGATGTCTGCTCGTTGCCCACAACAAATCTACCTTGGTTGGTTTCCATAGGCAGTGGGAGGCTCGTTCCGTTCGAAAATTATACTGGGCTTTAGTAGGCAGGCCACCCAGCCGAAAAACAGGTAGGCTGATACACTATATCCAAAAAGACCGCAGCGGAAGAAAAGCCATCGCCAGCCCTCGACCTATAGGTAAAACCCAAAAGGCAGAGCTGGAATATCGCATCCTAAGATCAGAAGTCGACTTTACGCTATTGGAAATAGAATTATTCACTGGGCGCTTTCATCAGGTTCGCGCTCAATTATCAGCCATCAGCTGTCCAATTATAGGAGATCGAATGTATGGCAGTGAAACGCTATTTCAAGAAGACGTTATAGCGCTGCACGCCAGGTCATTGAGCTTTGATGCGTATATAGAAAATCCAGATACGGGTGGCGAGCAAAAGAACCTGAGTTTCCAAGCTCCCCTACCTGCCTACTGGCCTATAAACGACGATTAGCCCGACGCGAAGATCTATTGTATTCGGATATGATGGCCTCTAAATTTCTGTACCGATAGCCACGAGAGCCGATTTTACCGGCGAGTTGAGGAAGGTCTGCTACCAGTGAACGCATCGTTCTTTTAAAGCCACCTCTAAAGATGGGAATCATATCTCCGTTGCGCGCACGAATCCAATAATCTGGGAGTGAACTCCCCAGGTATTGATAGGTGGATGCATCTACCCAGCTACTATTATCATCGGGTACCCTGTACAGACTTAATTTTCTCCCACGTTCAACCACTCGTAAAAAAAGCCATCTTCCTTCATTAAAGAAGCTGACATATCGCATCACACGGTCATCTGTCTCAAATCCAAAGCCAGCTACCCTATTGGGCTCGATGATATACTCATCACCAAAGTCGTTGGTAAATTGGATAACCAGCCCGTTGGTTCTGTATTGAATAAAATTGATGTATCCAGTAAGATGTAGATCATCTTTCGTGTGCAAAAACCCTCTGTAAGCATCAGCATGCACTGACCCTAGTACACACAACAGAAGAAAGCAGGTAAAATAGCTACGCATATTATCCTTAATTCTTGGAATACCGCGATAAGTGGTTCTACTGCTAATATACGGTCAAACATTTGGCTTCTCAAATCCACTTCTTTAGCCCAAGAGGCACCGTCGTTACGGCGACAACAAATAATACACAAAGAAGAAGGGCTCTCGCAGTAATTGCGAGAGCCCTTCTTTAGCCTTTGATTATGAGCGATGAATTACCGCAGTACAATCATTTGACGTGTGGCAGTGAAGTCACCAGAAGTCAGCGTATAGCTGAGCACACCGGCAGCACCACGTAGCTCACTACGGTCTAGGTCAATAACATTCTGACCAGCAGCTGCTTCGATTTCACGAACCATTAGCGTACGACCTTGAACGTCGCGGATAGTCAAAGTAGCTTGACCAGCTTCAGGCAGGTTGAAAGCAATCTTAGTTCTGTCTACAACCGGGTTAGGATTGTTTTGATCTAGAACGAAGTCTGTGCTGGCAACAAGGCCTGTACCAAAGTCGATGCCTAAGTTGGCTACACCACCGAGAGTAGGATAAGCCTCAGCAGCAGTAATGCGATCGGTGATACTGATCATTTCACTGAGCTCGACATCAGTGGTAGCGCGTAGTTGAAGAGTGAACAGTGCACCTTCCTCAACGCCGGCCACATTGTCGTAGCTGAATGTGATCAAACCTTCTGCAGCGCGGTGTAGGCTCATGTGGCTAGCACCCAGCTGACCGTAAACTACATCAACTAACTCCAGACCAGCACCGATTTCTAGTGTGCCCTGGAAGCCGAGTAGATCAGCGGCAGTGAATGACACATCATAAGTGTTACCAGCAGTCATGTCGACATCGTTGGTTTGAAGAGCAGCGCTAGAGCGTGCTTCAACATCCATATCACCGGAGAGATTGATGGTAGCCTCACTTACATTACCCATTTCTAGGGCTATAAAGTCAGCGCTTAGTACGTCACCAGGTAGGTCATTGATGTTGTATACCTCAGGGAAGTTCATGCCTGCCCACTGAGAAGCATCTGTACCAAAGTCGAATGAAGCATCAGCGAATCTCCAGCTAGGAGCACTTAAGTAAGTTGGAGTCTGTCCCATGATAACCATACGGATATTGACAACATCGATTACGTTGATGTCACCTTCCATAGTTACGTCAGCAACAACGTGCTGATATGGATTGTCAAACTCGTCTATGCCTAAGATGTGGCGGTTGATCATCAACACGTCCATAGTGGTTACAGCAGTAGCCACATTTACATCAGCGACCAATTCGGGAGATACCGTATAGTCATCTCCAAGAGTCATGCTGGTGAATGAGTAGTTACCGTCGTTACCAGTCATGACCATTTGATCCATTGAGCCATCATCAGAGATACTGACCTCTACATTGGCTACGCCGTTTTCATTTGGAGTAACGATGTTACCAAGGATGTTGCCACCTCCGTTATCGTCGGGGCATACACCTTCCTGGAACTGCTGTACAGTCAAGGTTACTTCACAGCGATCAGATTGACCACTGCCATCGATGGCGTGTACAGTTACTAGCTGAACACCGAGTTCGTCACAAGTTAGCGTGATACCCGTGTCACCAACCATTGGCTCGAAGCCTTCCTCGCTAGATTCTTCAGCGAAGTAGATGGCGTATTCTACCGGACCAGTACAGTCAGTAGCGTCTGAAGCGATGAACTCAAGAGCCCATACTTCTGCCATACCGCCACCATTGCCGTCAGGCATCAAGGTAGCTGTAAGACCATTGATACAGATGGGGGTTGGTGCCTTGTTGTCGACAACCTCAAAGATGATCAGTGCAATGTCCGTATTTCCACAACCATCATCTGCTGTGATGCGTACTGCGTGACGACCTAATGGTAGGTCAGCAGAGAAGTCGATGTCGAATGAACCGTCACCGTTAGGTGTAACGATCACTGAAGGAATACCAGGACCAGAAGCAGGTACGAAGTCTGCTAGTGTCAGGAAACCGTCGCCATCTACATCCTCGAAGAACGCATCTAGCTCTACTTCAGCATCATAGTCATCAACGCTTGTGCAATCGTCAAAAACAGAGAACTCAAGAGTTACAGGAGCAACACAGTCGCCGTCATCATCGGTGAAAGGACCGTCTGGGTCAACTACAGTGATTTCTGGAGCAACATCATCGTAGACTTTGATGAACTGACGGTATAGGAAAGCACCGCGGCTCTCGTCAGTACCGTAAGGCTCACTACTTGAACCAGGTACTTGGCCATTTGGATCATCTTCGTCAAGTGGAGAGATGAAGCCGTTGAAACGGTTGCCATCTCTATCGAGCCAAGCAACGTCATCAAAGGTTGTAGCTGTGCTGTTTGGCAGTACGTGCAACCAAGTATCTTCTTCGAGCACATCGTCGTTGTCGGCGTCACGTGGTACTACATAAGGATCTTCCTCAGTGCTGTACTCACACCAGTTCAATACTTCGTAAGTGATACGGAGTTTGTAGCACTCGTCAGCAGAAGCTTCGAAGGTATCGATGCGAGTAGTTACAGTCAACAGATCGCAACCGCGCTCTTCGAAATCAACGCCGTTGTAGTCAGGCTCAATACACTCTTCAGTACCAGCATCACCTGGGAATTGAATGGTGTAATCGAAGATACCTAGTACCGTGATTACTTGCTGGCAACCTGGAGGAGAGGTAAATCCAGCACCGTCAGTTACAACGAACGTACGGATGATTGTACCTACGCCACAGCTATTGCGCAGATCGACAACATCTTGATCAACCATTGGGTCAGGGCAGTTGTCCAGTCCAACACCTTCTCCGAAGAGTGCGTTCAACTGAGCACCTACACCTACTGGGTCAGCGTCGAATCCAGCGCCCAAATCTTGTGGAAGAGTTAGTAGATCCTCATCGTCACAAGTCACGGTTACAGGACCAGGAGCGATACAGATAGGACCAACTTTGTCTTCTACCAGAACGTCTAACCAGCATACGTTGCTGTTGTCGATACCAGGCGTGAATTCGCCGTCCATGTTTCCGTCGTCAGTGACACGGAGACCGACGCGAGCCAGTGGAATATCATCACAAGTCAACTCTACAGACTGCATCCAAGGAGTCAGCTGCGCATCAGTGACAGGATCAAATAGTGCGATTTCGCGGAAGATATCGGTACAATCGTCATAAGACGCACGGTCAATATCATCTGGAGTTAGAATCGCAGAGTTAGCACCACCTACAGAGATGTCTAAGCCGTCTTCGCAAATCGCAACTGGAGCAGTGCGGTCAGCGATAGTAATGGGCACATCGAGTGTGTCTGAATTTTCACAAGCGTCTACAGCGATGTAACGCAGTGTGTGGTCGCCCTTAGGAATACTGTTTGCAACAGAACCTACGGGGAATGGTCCAAGAGGAGCTACATCTTCTGATTCGAAAGGCAAGATCAGTGTAAAGACACTTGGATTTGGATCACAATTGTCTGTAGCATCACCTGCAGGAACGATGAAGTTAGCCGTACAGTCGTCATTAGTTGTAGAGAATACTAGAGGACCGTTGTCAGGAATGCCATTGAAGTCAAGATCCTGAGTAGGCGCTTCAATGACAGGTGCTTCGAAGTCACCAACCTTAACAAGCTGGGCAAATGTAGCCAGTGTATCAGTGTCGCACCAGTCGATCACCGTGAAAGTACGAACGAACTTATAAGTTTGTGGGCAAGTCTCGATACGAGGACCGTCCACGAAGGTTGCACCTATATTACAGAAGTTCTGGACCAAGAATACAGGACCGTTAGGACCATCGAAGAATGGCCAGTCTGCATCTTCAGGAGCTGGGTTCTCATCACCATACTGGTTAGGAGCTAGAAGATCGAGCTGATCGTCACAGTTGAAAATTGCATCTGGATCTACGCCAACAACATCATCCAAAGTAGGACGAGTGAATGTGATGTCGTAGCTGTAAATGGCAGGAGGGTTCTGACCTTCTGGTGGTACATCACAAGACAGGCCGTCAGTAGCCGTGAATGTACGTGTCAATACTACATCATTACATGGACCGGTGTTGTTGACAATGTCATTTACACAAATCTGAACGTCTGAACAGCCATCAGTGAAGTTAGGAATACCACCTCCAGCGAGTAGACGCTGGCGAAGTAGTGGGTTCATAGAACCGTCTAGAGTCATTCCACTTGAGCCAGACTGAATCCAGCAGCGGTCTACAGAACTAGGTAGCTGAGAGATGTCGATTTGATCAACGTCTTCACAGAACAGTAGGCTAGGTTGCTCTAGCTCTTCATCCAATTCTGGAGAAGTTTTGTCTTCTGCGTTTACGTAACCCCAAGCGCCGATAAAGCCGCTGAGGATGCTATCTGGAACAGCAGGCTCTGCAGTCCAAATGAAACGACCACAACCGTCAACTACCATACCGTTGTCGGGATTGTCGTCGAGTACAGTGATGGTGAATACTTCGTCTGGAGCAGGGTCGTCGATGCCGTCATTGTCATCAGTGTCAAAATCACCAACGAGAACCATGCGAGGAGTAACCTTACCTACGCAAGCATCATTGAGTGTGAGGTTGATTTCGTTGATCGCAGTCAGGTTAACGCTGAAGGCGCCTAGTGGCAGAGGATCTTCAACACAATCTATAGCGAATGCACCAACATTAGTACCGCCAGCATTGATAGGAGAAGGCAGATCCAGGAAGACACCAGTCATCGGATCAAGTGCACCAAATCTTCTTACGTCGGCATCGAAATCGTAAAGGATACCGTAAAGAATATCTCCATTTCCAGAACAGTCGAAGTCTGTGTCTTGCGCAAAGCCGATGTTGATGGTATTGCCATCGAAGTCGGTAAGAGGAGCTGTGCCCAGAACGCTGAAGTTAGATAGATCGAACTGGAATACGACGTTGGAAAGTACATCGATGCCATAAGCCATACCATCCTCATTGATGGCAAAAGTAAACACGGCCAATCCGGGTGCGGTTCCTAAGAATGTCGCCGCGCCTGTAGCTACATCTAAAGTATATAGGCTCGACGCTGTACCATTTTCAAAGTCATAGGCGACCATATATACCGTACCATCACCCGGGTCTTGAGAAATAGAAATTGGGGCAAAGCCTGCGGGCAATCCAACAGGCACACCGGAAGTTGGCAATTGAGAAGCATCTGACGTATCTAGTGCAATCAAGTTCGCAGTATTGGTAGCAGTATTGATATCGGCGGCATAAAAATCACCGTCAATAACTTCACCTGCAGCTACAAACCCAGGAGGGTTGGGATCTATAATACCCACAGTTTCGAGAAGCCCGTCAGATAGTTGGATTTTTTCGAGCGCATTGTTGCGAATGAAAAATCCTACATCGTCAGAACCGGGGTTGTCGAAAGAAGTACCGTTGAAGAACAACTCAGTTGTTCCAGTACCACCACCAAAACCAGATAAATATACGTAGTAAGTGACATCAGATTGTGCTTGGAAACTCACACGACTTTGCAGACCACAGAAATCATCATTGGAGTCTACATAGTTGAGTTCGGTACATGAACCTGAAAATACAGAAAGCCTTGTGTCGTAGGTAGGAACTGCGTCACAGGTAGTTGCTTCGATTATTCCTTCAAAGCCAGAAACCTCATACCAAACACCGGGATCACCAGGATCTGCACCGCCAAATTGGCCGATGGTGTGGCCGGGAAAACCCGTACCAGATGCCCCCGTAGTAGATACTGTAAAAGCATCGCCGGGCATAGCTGCTTGTGCATTACCACAAAGGTCATTGGCTTGAGCGTAAAGCCCTCCAACGCCAATCAACAGCAAGCTTAGTAAAGAGGAAAGGAGTTTAATATCCCTCATAAGATTACGATTTGAAAAATTTTATTAGGTCTAACAAGCAGTAAATCAACTACTTGCGTAAAAATGCTCAATACAATCGAGCCAAGTGTCTTAAATCAAGTTTGGCCACTATCTTAAGAGACAGTCGCCTTTTGGTAGGTCGCCAAAGCACCGAAACGAGATTCAGCACATCCAAAAGTACCATGATCCGAGGCAAATGACCAAACCCATGGCTATATTTTTTTACAAGATTTCTTTTGGTGCCCTCTAAAACAGACTACCTGCGTAAGTCTGAAAGGGAAAAACAGCTAAGAATGTAGCATCCTATTCAGTCAATACCTTTAGACGGGCATGTCTTGGCCAAAGAGGCTATCTACAAAGGCTTTTTTATTAAAGATCTGGAGCTGCTCGATTCCTTCACCTACGCCTATGTATTTAATAGGTACTTGAAATTCGTCGGTGATACCAATAGCGACCCCACCTTTTGCGGTTCCGTCGAGCTTGGTCAGAGCCAGTGCGCTTACGTCTGTGGCTTCTGTGAAGGCGCGAGCTTGCTCAATGGCATTCTGGCCGGTGGTGGCATCGAGCACCAGCAGTACTTCGTGAGGAGCTGATTCAAGTCGCTTACCAATAGATCGCTTGATCTTACTGAGCTCCTTCATCAGGTTAAACTTGGTATGCAACCTACCGGCGGTATCAATGATGGCCACGTCGTGCCCATTGTCTTGAGCGTATTTGACGGTCTCGTAGGCAACAGCAGCCGGGTCGGTATTCATTCCCTTGCTGTAGAAATCGCAACCAACGCGCTCGGACCAGATCTTTAGCTGATCGACAGCTGCTGCGCGAAAAGTGTCGCCCGCGCCTAAGACGACTTTCAATCCTTGTTTTTTGTATTGGTGAGCCAGCTTGCCAATTGTCGTCGTCTTGCCCACTCCATTGACCCCAACAACCAATATAATAGCTGGCGATTGATCAGTGGGAAGTATGTAGTCTTCCAGATCTTGATCATTTTGCTCTGCCAGCAGTCTTACGATTTCGTCTCTCAGTATGGCATTGAGCTCCGAAGTGTTCATATACTTGTCCTCGGCTACCCTACCCTCTATGCGCTCGATGATCTTGACGGTAGTGTCTAGACCTACGTCGCTGGATATCAGAATACCTTCTAATTCGTCCAGTACTTCCTCATCGACCTTGTCTTTCCCGGCGACGGCGCGGCCGATTCGCCCCAGAAAACTGGTTTTTGTTTTTTCGAGTCCCTTATCTAGCTCTTCTTTCTTTTCGCGGGTAAAGAATTTTTTGAGAAAACTCATCTGGAGAAATTAGATCGCTCGCCGTGCAAGCTTGTTAGAAATTAGAAATGCTTGCATAGCAAGCTTTAAATGGAGCAAGACGTAAACAGCCTTGTTCAACGAGGTTGAACAAGGCTGTTTAGTGAATAATCGGACGGAGCCGATTTACTTGTCTTTCATAAACTCGTCGAGTTTATCTTTATGGACCATCACTTCTTTGTACGTATACTTACCGGTCTTTGGATCCTTGATCGACTGGATGATCTTGACCATATCACGGCCACTACCTGCATTGGCAGCACGCTGGGCGACTCGGGCGTTCTTAGATACTTTAGCCATGGTAGAGAAGGTTATTTATTCACCTATGGGCTGGCGAATAGGATGATTAATATAGTTAGGCTATTTGATTTCGCGGTGAACGGTCACGCGCTTGAGAATCGGATTATACTTCTTCAATTCCAGACGATCTGGTGAATTTTTGCGATTCTTTTGAGTAACGTATCGAGAGGTTCCTGGCATACCACTTTGCTTATGCTCTGTGCACTCCAAGATGATCTGATTCCGGTTTCCTTTGCTTTTCTTAGCCATGAATTGGTCTATTTAGGCTTTGCCGTGAAAGGCAAACGAGTCTATTAGAGTTTGATGCCGTGATCAACGCCTTTAGCGTCGAGTTTTTTGATGTAAGCAACAAGGCCTATCTTATTGATGGTACGCATAGCAGAAGTAGATACCTTCAAGGTAACCCACTTGTCGTGCTCAGCGACATAAAAGCGCTTCTTCTGAATGTTAGGCACAAAACGACGCTTTGTTTTGCGATTAGAGTGCGAAACATTATTGCCACTGATAGGGCGCTTTCCAGTAAGCGTACAAACCTTTGACATCGTGTAGTTTTTGTCTTTAATTTTTAGGCAATGCCTGAAAATTAAAAATTTTAAAAGTGACTCTGTAAGGATTACGCTACGCGTGAGAAAAGTTCGAACCTTAAACCTCTTTTTGGCAAAGCATAATACAGACAAAAAATCAGTGACTCTGTAAGGATTCGAACCTTAAACCTCCTGATCCGTAGTCAGGTGCTCTATCCAGTTGAGCTACAGAGCCTGCAATTATTGGATTTGCTCGTTAAACAAACCCACTCTTTTTCCAGAGCGGGTGCAAAGATACGCTCATATCTGCACGCTTACAAGAGATAAGGTGCATTTTTTTCAACTGGCCCGTTCGCGCAAAATTTTCCATCCCAGCAACCCACCTACCAAGTCTACGGCAACGTGCAGCAGCATAAGTACCCAGAGGGAAGAACTCAGCAAAAATACGGCCCCAAACAGCACCGCCATCCCCATAATCTTGAGGACGGCCACCCATCCTTGATATAAATGTCCTAGCCCGAAAGCCACTGCCGGCAGCAGAAGCACCAGAGCAACCTGCCACCAAGCCTCTTCACCCAAAATAGTTTGTAAATAGGTGATGCAATAGCCGCGATAAACGATCTCTTCGGCCAAACCGGCAGACAAGGCGAGTGATGCATAATGGATAAATTCCCTACCTGTGGAAGGCAAAAAAGCAGGGAGCGTAGGTATAGATGTCGACTTTGACGTCTCTGTTTTGGGTAGTTTGGAAACCTCGGAAAAGACATCGAGCACGTACAAAACCAGGAATAGCACCACGAGTGCCTGGGCAACACCATTGTAAGGCGTATCGCCCCACTGCAGGCCTATTTCTTTTCCCGATCTACCATATACCCAACAGACTAAGCCAACAGCAGCAGCTAATACCCAAAGCATAGCACTATTACCATAGTATAGTATCATTTTAGCTTCGTGGCTAAACTTAGATGGCAGTGCGCTTTGGGCATTTCGACCTACCACCAGTGCACGAAGCGGCAGCAAGATCAAAAGGCAAACGATCAAAATGTGGTCAAATAGATACACGTGCGGGTAAAGGTAAGTGATCGGAATCAAGCCCTAGCGAGTTCATTCATTTTTCCTAATTTCGTGATTTTGCCCCAAATCAACCAATGAATACAACAGAAGAGCTAGTTGCTAACGACATTGTTTACAATTTAGTGGAAGTAGAGACCGGCCTCTACCTGCCTACAGCATATATAGTGAGCAGAGATGACGACGGTTTACTGGCCCATGTCAGGCAAAAAGCCACCGCTGAAACTGTAGGCGCGTTTCAGCTCGAATTGAATACAGAACGCCAGCGAAGCTTCACATTGGTCAGCGAGCTTCAAATAGAAGCCATTGAAGCTGCTCTAAAACCACCCAAGTTCAGGAAGCCAATCCCAATGGCTCAGCTCAATGCCCTGACCAATAAGGAAGGAAGGGCAGCTCTGCTCAAGTATGTGCATCAACGGCTCAACGAATTGCTCAACATCTGCCTGAAAGCCGATTATCCGGTCTCACTTGAATTGGAAAGGCGCGTACTCGTCAAAGAATACGAACTGAACACGCATAAAAGTCTGCTCGAACCCATGCTCTCTTTCAAAAAAACAGCTGAAGGGGTCAAATACAGACTCAAGTTGAAAGACAGCTCTGGAGAGGAAGTGAAGATCAGGGATCAAAAAGTTATTGCCTTGACGAATCATCCGGCGCCGGGCTGGCTGATCATCGAAAGGCAGCTCGTCAGGCTGGCTCATCTGAATGGATTTGTCATCAAGCCATTTGTCACTAAAGATGAGGTGGTTATTCCCGCCCAGGCTGCCAACAACTACTTCAGGCGATTTATAGCAAGAGTGGTGAGCAAAGTCGAGATCGAGGCCGAGGGCTTTGCGGTAGAGCAACATCAGGAGCTGATCAGCTGCAGGCTGGAACTCGTACAACACCCACTGGAAGAGCGCTACTATCTATACCCAAAGATGGACTACGGCCAGGCAGAATTTGGCTGGAATGAGCAAAAACAAGAGCGCACCCTACTCGACACAGAAGGCGAAGAGGTATCGATCATCAGACTGCTGCGCGATAAAGCGGCCGAATCGGAGTACCTGGCGCATTTGACAGCGATGGGTTTAAAAGCCGTGGATGGTACCCAGTATTTTCATCCAAGCGATATGCCTTTAAAAAGTGAGACTTACGCAGGTTTGAGCTGGCTACTCAACCATTGGTCTCCACTGCTGGAAGCGGGGTTTGACCTGGCGGGGGCCCAGGTAGGCGAGCACAACATATACCCGCATGCCGCCGAGCTGAGTCTGGGTCTTAGCGAAGACAACGATTGGTTTGACTTGAAAGGTGAAGTGAGTGTGGGCGAGTACAAAATACCCTTCGCAAAGCTCATCAAGTACATAAGAAACAGAGATCGATTATACCCACTACCGAATGGCACCTACTTTCTCATTCCCGAAGAATGGCTAACCCAATATGGAGAGCTATCGGAATTCGTGACCGTAGAGAAAGATACCGCTAAACTCGCCAGAAGCCACTACACCCTACTTGAGAACTTTGACCTCGATGGAGCCGACCCCGAAGCCGCCAGGGAAATTGCCGAAGCTTACAAACCTGGATCCGAACTGAAAGCCAGCTTGCGCCCCTACCAGCTAGAGGGTGTAAAATGGCTGATCCAACACCACCACCAAGGTCTGGGTGCTTGCCTGGCAGACGATATGGGCCTGGGTAAAACCCTACAAACCATAGCCGTTTTGCTGTATGCAAAATCTAGTCAGCAGAACGAAAAAAAGAACCGACCTGCGCAAGTCTCCCTAAATGATCAAGAAAAAGAAGAAACCAATGGCCAGCTGGGTCTTTTCGCCCAGTCGGACGAAGATTTTCTACAACCACTCAGAGCGCTGATCGTCTTACCGGCATCTTTGATATACAACTGGGCTGCCGAGATCGAAAAGTTTGCACCTTCACTAAACCTGGTGCATCATACTGGACCGAGTAGACAGAAAGATGTGCGCGTCTTGAGTAGATTCGACATCATATTGACCACCTATCAAACTGCCAATCGAGACCAGGAGCTATTGAGGCAAGTGGACTTCAGTTATATCGTACTAGACGAAAGCCAACAGATTAAAAATCGGCAAAGCAAGGCTTTTAAGGCGCTCAACAGTCTGAACGCCGCACATAGGGTCAGCCTCAGTGGTACCCCCATCGAGAACTCCCTATCTGACCTCTGGTCACAAATGCAGTTCATCAATCCGGGTTTATTG
>JBCDFE010000088.1:0-16379 GCA_039178745.1 Bacteroidota bacterium
CAAAGTCATAAGCCGTAGCTCCATAAGTAAGCCGACTTTGAATGCGGATGCGGCCCATGGACAATCGCTGAGTGCCTGCACGTTTCAGCTTTAAATCAGCTATGGTAGCTCTATAATTGAATAATTCGAGATCTTCAGGTGTTGCTTCAAACAAACTCGCGGCAGCAAAGTGCATAGCTACTCGTGTTAGCCCCACTCGAGCAGGTTTGACATTGGCGAGGTAGCTGATCGCTGCGTTTTCATGCTTATTTGATGGAACAGCTTTTAGTAACTTCTCGAATTCCTGCTCATAAGACTCCTCTGTTACGACCTCGACCAAATGCAGTACGCGAAGGGCATACTGCAATATTTGTAGCGTCTCGATACCAGATACCTCATTGAAAAACCACCCGCAACTGGTGTACATCAGCATAGCATGGCGCTGCATTTCCAGCAATCGCAGCATACTGGTATCTTCGGTATGAGCAGGAGACTGGCCGTATTCTTCGAGCCATGTGGCACTCGCATCTCGGTCCAGGATCAGCTCGATGTAGGCATCACGGGCTGCCCAGTGATCCTTGAAGTAAGTCGGTCCTCTTTCTTCAAAGACCTGAACGGCGATTTCGCGTACATAGTCCAATGCTGCTCTGAGTGGTGCTCTCCAGCTTTGGTTCCAGTGAGCTTCACCACCAGTATGGCAACCGCAGTTAGATCGCCAGCGCTCTACACCATGGACGCACGACCAGCTGGAATTTTCATGTATACGAACCTCCCATTGTGGCGGGTGCTTAGCTAAAAACTCACCGTATACCGTGACCTGAATGTGTTCGTTCTTGTCGAGATGATCCAGAGCGGCGGCCAGTGCCATCTCGCCTTGTTTATGGTGGTGTCCGTAGCTTTCTCCATCGGTCGCAATGTGGGCTAGCTGATCTTCGTCTGAATGGAAATCGAGCCTACCAATAATCCGATTGGCCAACTTATGGCCGTCGTTGAGCAAGCCTTCAAAGGCCACTGCTTGAGAAACATCTCCATCGTAAAAGAAAATAGAGATTTCGCGGCCGCCGGGCAATTTGCATAAGTATGCCCGCCTGGAATCTACCGTCCCGTGGGTATCATGCCAGCTATCTTCATCGAGTGGCTTAACTGCTGCTGCCTGGCGAGGTGCCAGAACCGTAAACAACAAACCCTCTTCAGCCATGACTTCGAGCGTGGCCGTATCTACTGCGGTCTCAGACAACCACATGCCTTCCGGCATGCGATTGAACCTGCGCTTAAAATCTGCTATGCCCCATTTGACCTGCGTTCGCTTATCGCGTTCATTGGCCAATGGCATGATGATGTGATTATAAGACTGTGCCAGGGCAGACCCATGGCCATCGAACCGCTTGACGCTATCTCGATCTGCCTGCAATATCCGATGATACGTATCGGGGTCTTCAGCCTCTAACCACGACAAAAGTGTAGGGCCAAAGTTGAAGCTGATTCGCCCATAGTTGTTGACGATATCTTTGATCCTACCATCGTCTCCAAGCAAGCGAGCTACTGCATTGGGTGCATAACACTCGAAGTTGATGCGCTCGTTCCAGTTGTGGAAAGGCGCAGCGCTGGGCTGATGTTCGATGGTCTCCAACCAGGCATTTTCACGGGGCGGCTGATAGAAGTGCCCGTGTATGCAGATGTATTTCTGGGAAGTGGATGTAGGGGAAGAAGAATTCGAGGCGCTCATAAGGCGTTTTGTTGCTAGTCCCCAACACTATTCTAGTCACGACGCTCCTTGATACGTGCTTTCTTACCAACGCGATCGCGTAAGTAGAACAAGCGGCTGCGGCGTACTTTACCTCGCTTGATCACTTTGATGCTATCGATGTTTGGGCTAGAAAAAGGGAAGATACGCTCTACACCTACGCCAGAAGACATCTTGCGCACAGTGAAGGTCTTGGTTGCGCCTTCACCTTTGATCTGGATAACGTCTCCGCGAAAGGTCTGTACACGCTGCTTATCACCTTCGATGATGAGGTAATCGACAGCCACGGTATCACCGGCACGAAAGTCGGGTAGCGGTTGTTCGCGGTTCAGCTTAACTTGGTCTTGTACGTACTGAATAGCTTCCATAGCGATAGACGTTTAAATGGGTACGATTAAATTCGGCGGGCAAAGGTAAGGAAAAATTTGAAAGCAAAAACAGTTAAATTCAAACTTTGAATTGTTTTTATTTGCGAAGGCAAATAAAACAATCACCCTTCTTATGCCCAGACAAAAAAAGCTGCCCCCTCCCCCGCCCTATGCTCCGCATTCAGAGTCGGTCAATGACCAGGTCGCTGCTACAACGACTCGTTACGACGACGTGTACTACCTGCACGAAATGGGTAGAATTACAGCGGTCAAAAAGGACAAGCACAGCTCCGGCCACCTGATACAAGGTGAAGGTGAGATACAGCTACGCCTGAGCTGGGTCAGTGATCAGATCGTGAAACTAAAATATAGTCTTGACGAGCCGACCGTTACTTATAGCTATGCCCTGGCTGAAGGAGGGCAATCCCGCATAAAGGTCGAAGCCACCGAAGACAAGCGGTCTTGGCACTGGCAGTCGAAGGCCATCAAGCTGAGCATAGCCAAGAAAGATGGATGCATCACCATTCGAGACGCTGCCAGCAACAAACGCATTTTCAGCCAATCGTCTCCCTTCCAGGCGCGAACGACCCTACTAAAAGGACTGGATCAGCTACGGCTGCCATTCGACGCTCAAAAGTCGGAAGCCTTCTATGGCTTGGGCGATAAAACGGGCGATACCGACCTGCGCGGACGCACCTATCAAAACTGGTGTACGGATTCCTTTGGCTACGGTAATCATAGCGACGAGCTATACCGCGCCATCCCATTCTTTTACGGGCTGAGAAAAGAAGGCGCTTACGGTATATTTCTGGACAACAGCCATAGAACGCATTTCGACTTCGACAGCCAAAGGGACGGCCAAATCAACCTGTGGGCCGACGGTGGCGACTTCGATGTCTACTTCATCTATGGCCCTCAACTCGACGAAGTGGCCGCGCGATACATACAATTAACCGGCACACCAGAGCTGCCGCCGCTTTGGGCACTAGGCTACCACCAATGCCGGTGGAGCTACTATCCGGAAAGCCGGGTGCGCGAGCTGGCCAGTGACTTTAGGGAAAAGAACTTCCCATGCGATGCCATCTACCTCGATATCGACTATATGGATGGTTATAGATGCTTTACCTGGAATGAGGACTATTTTCCAAACCCCAAACAGCTGATATCCGACCTGCGGAAGTCCAAATTCGAAACCGTCGTCATGATCGATCCGGGCATACGCGTGGACGACGATTACGAGGTGTACAGCACCGGCATGAAGCAAGACGCTTTTTGCCGCCGCAAAGACGGTCGCCCGATGGTGGGACCGGTCTGGCCACCCGCCTGCGTCTGGCCGGATTATACCAAGCCGACCGCCAGAGATTGGTGGGGAAAGCTCTATAAAAAGCTGTACAAACAGCAAGGCGTGAGCGGCTTTTGGAACGACATGAACGAGCCCGCTGTGTTTAAGGTCAACCACATGACTTTCCCCGGCGATGTGCAGCACGACTTCGAAGGCCAGGGCGCCGATCACAACGCCATGCACAATGTGTATGGCATGCAAATGAGCCGGGCTACTTATGACGGGTTAAAGCATCTGAAGCCTAAAAAACGGCCATTTCTGCTCTGTCGGGCCACCTTCAGCGGCGGCCAGCGATATGCCGCACTCTGGACGGGCGACAACATCGCCAGCTGGGAACATCTGGTGCTGGCCAACCGGCAGTGTTTGCGACTCAGCATCAGCGGTTTCAGCTTTGTCGGTACCGACATTGGCGGCTTTGTCGACGACCCGACAGGCGAGCTGATGGTGCGCTGGCTGCAACTCGGTGTGTTCCACCCGCTCATGCGCGTACACAGCATGGGCAACAATACCGACGGTGCCGCCGAGGCCGAAGCAGATGCCGTCAAACAGGCCGAAATGCAACACCGCCAAAACCAGGAACCCTGGGTATATGGCGAGCCCTATACCAGTCAGGCGCGTGCCGCCGTAGAGCTCAGATATAAGCTGCTGCCGTATTTGTATACCAGCTTCCGGGCGCACCTGCTCACGGGCATTCCCGTCTTGCGCAATCTGTTTTTCTACGATCAGAAAGACCCACTCTGCCGCAAATACGGAGATCAGTTTTTGGTGGGCCGGGATATGCTCGTTTGTCCGGTGCTGAAACAAGGGCAGAAAAGCATGCAGATCTATCTGCCCAAAGGCAAAAGCTGGTACGACTACTGGACGGGCAAAAAATATGCCGGTGGCAAAAAGTACAGAATTAAGCTGAGCGCCGACCGCATTCTCATCTTTATGTGTGGTGGTTCGGTACTTCCGCAGGTAGACACTCCCTGCCAAGCGACAGTAGACACCCTGGCTGCCAAACAACTGTCACTGACGGTATATGTAGATCAATCAGGTGCCGGGCAGCTCTACTGGGACAAAGGCGAAGGCTACGACTACGAGCAAGAAGGTTATCTGGTGGCCGATTATGCATTTAGCTATAAGAAGGGCCAATTGACCCTGACTCAGAGTCGCAGTGGTCAGCACAAACCGAGTTTCAAGACCATCTACTTGCAGATCGTTGGTCGGGAAGGCGAATCAACGGCCGCTTCGATAGATGGCAAATCGCTGAAACCAGTGGATAACGATTTTTATGTGCTGCCGTTTGATTTCGAGACATTTGTAGTGGGCTGATTTGTATGGATGTCGTGGGTTGGGGTATCACAACATTCTAAACCCTAATCGGCCTTAGAGTATTTAGACCTTGTTTGGAAATCACACTTTTGGCGGCGATCGCTCAAAAAGCGATTCCCCAACAAGGTCTTAGCCTTTATATTTGCAGCCCGATGAAAACAAAATCGCTCAAACCGAATAAAGTCTCGATCATCACCCTGGGATGTTCGAAGAATCTGGTGGATAGTGAAAACCTCATCACCCAGCTACAAGCTAATGAGGTCGAGGTCGAGCACGACAAAACGAGTGACGATGCCCAAACCGTAGTGGTCAACACCTGCGGATTCATCGATCTGGCCAAGGAAGAGTCGATCAACACCATACTCACCCAAGCCGCCCGAAAGCAAGCAGGAGAAATCGAGCGACTCTACGTCACGGGCTGCCTCTCGGAGCGCTACAAGAACCAGCTGGAAACCGAAATACCGGAAGTAGACGACTACTTCGGCACCATGGAGCTCCCGGGCTTGCTCAACCGCTTTGGCATAGACTACAGGCACGAGCTGATCGGCGAACGCATGATCACCACGCCCATGCACTACGCCTACCTCAAAATCAGCGAAGGCTGCAACCGTACCTGCTCTTTCTGTGCCATTCCCCTCATGCGCGGCAAACACAAGAGTCGGTCCATAGAGGATCTGGTCAAAGAAGCCAGCAATCTGGCACGCAATGGGGTCAAAGAACTCATGCTCATCGCCCAGGAGCTGACCTACTACGGCATGGATCTCTACCATCGCCGTATGCTGCCCGAGTTGCTGCACGCCCTGGCCGATGTCGACGGCATCTCCTGGATCAGGCTGCACTACGCCTACCCCAGCAAATTTCCTCGCGAGATATTCGACGTCATGGCCGAGCGCAAAGAGATATGCAACTATCTCGACATTCCCCTTCAGCACGGCAGCGATGCTATGCTCAAACGCATGCGCAGACGGATTACCACCGCAGAAACCGAAGACTTGCTCCAGTATGCCCGCACCATCGTACCCGACATCGCCATCCGCACCACCATGCTGGTCGGCCACCCCGGCGAAACCGAAGCGGAGTTTAATGAGCTTTGTACTTTCGTAGATCGGATGCGCTTCGAGCGAATGGGCGTTTTCCAGTACTCTCACGAAGAAGATACCCGTGGCTACCTACTGACTGACGACGTCTCCCCCGAACTCAAGGCCGAAAGAGCGAATCAGCTTATGGCCATACAGCGAGACATCAGCCTGGAACTCAACGAAAATCGAGTAGGCCAACTCGTCAAAGTCCTCA
The DNA here is from genome assembly GCA_039178745.1 of Bacteroidota bacterium. Taxonomy (GTDB): domain Bacteria; phylum Bacteroidota; class Bacteroidia; order Chitinophagales; family Saprospiraceae; genus Neolewinella. The sequence goes on from JBCDFE010000088.1 coordinate 6,041, forward strand.
TAGATCGCAAAGACGGCAATTTCTACTACGGCCGCAGCGAATACGATAGTCCCGAAGTAGACAACGAGATCATCATAGACGGCACCGACCACTACCTGCGCATAGGCGATTTCGTTCAGGCCCGCGTGACCGAAGCCACCGAATACGATCTGTATGCCGAGCTCATCTGAGGCCACTCCCCTATTCATCGTTTTCGAAGGGCTGGACGGTAGCGGCAAGACTACCCAAATGGAAATGCTGGCCGAGCATCTACGCCAAAAAGGCCATGACGTACACCTGACCGCAGAGCCCACCGATTTTCTGCCCACCGGCCGACTAATTCGGGATGTCTTACAAGGCCGCTTCCAGGTCGACTCGCGCACCCTGGCCGCCCTGTTCGCCGCAGATCGTCTCCAACACCTCACCCAACCACAAACCGGTGTATTGGCCCGCCTGGCCAAAGGGCAGACCGTCATCAGCAGTCGGTACTATTTTAGCAGCCTCGCCTACCAGGCCGAAACCGGCGAGCTCGACTGGGTAGCCGCCCTCAATAGTCAGGCCCGTTCGCTAAAGCGTGCAGACATTACCTACTTCCTGGATCTCTCTGCCGAAGCCAGTATGTCACGAATCACCCAAAATCGAGACCAGGCCGAATTATTCGAAACCGAAGAGCGATTAAATAAAGCCAGAAATGCCTTCGAGCGCGCCTTCCAATACTGGGGAGCAGGAGAACATATAATCCGAATTAATGCCGGGCAGGAGATTGAGGAAGTTGTAGGGGAAATTATTGAGGGGTTAGATATTTAAAAATAAAAAATATTACCCTGCTATTGTAAAAATAAAATTACACCCTTAACTTGGTCGTAGCTTTACAAGAACTAGAAGATAAATATAGATAAACCACCACCCTAAACAACGACTCAGGTAGTCTGTATTTCCATCTCGATAGTTATAAATCAACTCTATTTATTTCTCTACGCTGCTGAGAGAATGCACCATTCGTAAATCAGGGAACCACCTGACACACGAATGAAAACACCAGATTTATGTCTAAGAATTTTTATTTAATAATTATTTCCTTTCTTTTTTCAACCCTATCACATGCCCAAATGATTGGCGGTACAGGACCTGGCGATCCTTCACCCAGGGAGGTAAGTGCGGGAGGGGTTAATGTGGGCACCGTATCAAATTCCGTAAACAGTTTTACTGGTACTTTAGACTTGAGCCATACTTTAGGTACAGTTTCTACTGTAAGTGGGCCAAGCTTCACTTTATCTATGAGCTATTCCTCTTCTATAATGTCAGGCGGTATTCAACAAGATATGAAAGGGGCACCATTTGGGGACGGCTGGTCTCTTAACATCCCTAGAATATCCGTTTCAATTGAGGATCTTGAAAAGTATAACGAATGCCAAAGGGATTATTTCAACTCACCAAGTAATTCAAATAACAGCAGGGGCAATATGTTTTATACCCGAAGAGAAATACAAGTAGAAGGAGATTTGTATTGGTTTGATCCAGTGTTTTCGATACCGGGTGTTGGCAGTGGAAGACTTGTTTACAAATACTCTAGAGGCTCTTACCACTATTTTGTTCCGCAAAATTTTGAAAGTCCAGTCGAATTCCGGATGAATCAATTTGACTTTGTATGGGTTGTAACAACAGTGAATGGCGACAAATATACATTTTCTCCATATCCAACATATAGGCAGGCGTCTCAAATAAGAATTCATCCATCTAGTTTCAATATGGATGCGTACGGTGGCTTTTTTTATGGGCGTTACTACAAAGATATCGTAAAGCCTAAAATTGAAATTGCCGAATGGGTCTGCAAAAGTATCACTAACTCTATGTCTGTAGAGCGTATTACATTTAAATACCTGTATTACGGTGACATGATAAACATGTTCCAACAATTTGACCAGGCATGTTTCGAAGAATCCCAATACGAAATGCCTAAGATGTATCAAGGGTATATCCTAGATCAGATCAGCAGCACTCTTGATATTCTGGATTTAGAATATGGGAACCTATACGAAGACGAAACTCAAAATTGTGACGAAGACGATCTTTTCTTTTGTAAGGAACTGATCTATGATTCTCAAACAACAGATAGCGGAGATAAATGGATGAGGTACAAACACGCTGCTTCTGTATCACTCAGCGGAAGTGGACTATCAGGGGGTGATGGATTCCACAATAGTAGTGATCCTTATCGTAGCTCTTCTTTCGGATATCGTTTAGACGAACCTGAAACTTTAGGGGCTGCATTCAATCATGGCTGGTTGGAATCTCCCAGGTTACCTAGTAATAAATTTACAGAAGGAGATTATTACGAAGTCGCGGTTGATATAAATAACAACAGTAGTAATCTGTTTTTCGACATAAATATTGCAAGCGGTGAAAACTTAAATGCCCCAGCTGCCCCTTCTTCATTTCCTCCAACAGGAACAGGTCAACTCGCAGGTTATACAGACACTAGAGGCTGGAGTCTGCATTCCACATTTTCAAACCCAGTAAAATGGTATGATCGGGCACCAGGTTATGGAATTGATCGCACTTTCAAAACTACGTTTTTGATGCCAAAACTGCTGGATGAAAATGGTATATATATTCAGATTGGTCCAGCAAATTCTGACAATAGTTTTGACATGCCTCCAAATGTCGTCCACTGGGACGGAATCCGGGGGCCGGGATACAACATCTTCGACGCATCTGGATCGGCTTTTCCGTTTGCATCATACTTTAATTATTATCCTGCAGTCAGCGGTAATCTTTTAGGAGGAGAGCATGTTGGTACGCCTGAAGAGTTTGGAACTGGAAATGAAGGTCTCGGCTTATATCCAACTGATCCAATGCCTTCTAAGTTTGGTGTTGGCTTACCGTGGCATATGATGCTACCATTTTATGGACGAGAGATTCAAGGAGGAACTTTTACCAATATTCCAGACCTATGGACCATTTTAGCATATACTGGTGCTCCAATTGGCACAAGTGAATTTACCTATTCATTTCCTTCTTTTTGGTGGCGACACAATAACGCGCCATATCTCGGTGATAACAATCCAACACTAGCTGACGAAAATGTCTCATTGAGCAGAGTAAGAATCTATCGATACAAAAGAAAACCAGTTGTACTGAAAGCAGTAAAACACTATGCGGTAAATATAAGTGAGGAGGTCGCCCCAGACTATGGAAATTATAGCGGTGCGGGTTATGAAGTCTCAAATATGGGTTTCAAATATGACGAATTTGATGGGACCAGATTTGCCGAAGTCTGTGGTGAAGAAAACAGTATCACTCCAATTTCAGGGGAATTCAGGATTCTTAGATTGAGAGAAATCGTACAGCTTCCTATTGGGCATTCATCATCACAAACTTTATTTGATGAGAACAGTTCCAGTGATTTTCCAACATCTCGGTTTGACTATTCCCCTTTAAGTGAATTCTCAGGCGAAGTCTATGGAATGGAGTGGACTGACTTTAATGGTGGAACATATTCATTCCCAATTCTCAGCAACTTCCAACATCAAGTAATATCAAAAATCATATCTCCACTAGGAGCAGAAACTATAATTTCTTACAGTGATTTTGGCGGAGATCCCAATGGTTGCAACTCTTATGTCGAAGCTGTCGAAAACAGCGCCTTCATCAATGGATACACGGAGTGCGGACAATTTCAAAATGGTGGAGCGTGTGGAACAAGTGCACCATCGGGAACTATAGTTCCTAAGCAATCTCCTTTTACTTATTCAATTAATTTATTGGTAGATCATTTAGAAATCAAAGAAAATGGGCAGTCTGTATTCTACGATTTTAGATGTTTCAACTCTCATGAAAGAAAGGACAGATATACAGCCATTTCAGAAAATCTAAATGACAGTAGATTCCCTAGTTCTCTTTCAAGATCGCACACCTCACATCTAGGCTTCGATAAAACTTGGAAAATAGGTCCATTAAACGCACTAAGTCCAGGAGCTAGTTTACCAAGAACAGAATTCGAATTTTATACTGATGGCATTAGATGGGGAAAATCAAAAACAGTTACGTCTATTAACGCCAATGGACAGCCATTAACCGAGACAACTTCAGTTTATGAGAGCATTCTTGCCTTTGAACCAGGATATCTAAGGGATTCTGACAGATATCAAGACTGCGATTACCTAGATTATATAGAGTATCCAGAAAAACCTAACATAAGAGACTTCAGCAGCTTAGCCTCATATACGGAAGCCATTATGAGCAGCAGCTCATCAGACATCCTAGATGGATTTGAAACTCCGACAATTAATGAAGATCAGAAGTTTTTCACTTTTGACTTTCAGGATCCGCATGATGACCCTGACTCTCCATTCTCATCAGACGAGCCATTTAAATTTTGGGAAGAAAATCAAATAAGAGCCTTAAGCTCTTATTTTGTAAAGCTGGTCAGTCAAACAACCACTACAAGTGATTATGCCGATTGTAGCCAAGCAAACCAAATTTCTTCTTATGAGGAGACGGTTTCCTATGAGTACTATGAAGCAGCTCATGATGGTACGACTAACTCTTCTAGCTTTGACAAGCTGCCAAATATAGGATTTTTCAATTCAAAAGGAGATAGACAACTATTTTGGGAGCCATCTTTTTTGCCTAGTAAAATAACAAAATCAAATTCAGCAAGTCTGACAACTACTACCGAAGAACTCTTTTATTTCTGGGACTTAAAAAATAGTGTTGACTATCACGGGAATGAATTTGGGCACCTTGATCGTGAAGCTTATCCTTTGCTTTTCTTGACAACAAGTATAATCAATGGTCCAAGGATCAAAAGAGACATGATATATGAAAAAAGGACAAGTTGGGGTGGAATCGACGGCACTACATCACAGTCTGAATTCTATCAATATTCGCCTGATATACCCATTGCGAGAGTAGATGAAGTGATTGTAAATATAGATTCTCCAGATCTTTCGTGCGGAAGTATCATAGAAATTATTACCGAAGATAACAGTCCTGGACAGCCTGATGAAAATGGCTGTATATTTTGGCGAGGTGATTACATTGAATTTCCTCCTGGCTATTGCGAAACTCAAACACACATTTACTGTCCTTGCGAATATGACATGATTTATGATGGTATTGGCATACCTGAAGATTCACCGGCAGGAATTGAGCATAAGGAAAATCTTAAAAATGCTCCTCCACTAAAAAATTTATTGAGATTAGAGGCTACATATATTCAAATTGCGCCAGCTGAAGAAAATAATAATCTCACTCTAGTCAATTTTCATGCCAATGGAATTGTAGAACCTGTGTTTTCTGTTGATGTATTGCGTACATCTCTAGTTCATCAACAGAATATTCTTGGTCAAGCTGTAATTACCGAAGATAGTAAAGGCTTAATATCTCACTTTTTATACGATCTTGTGCAAGTCTCAATTTGGGATTATTGCTGGAATGGATATTTAATAGAGAATGTCACAAGTGCCTTAAGCAGAAATGTAGGACTTCCCATAGCTGTTACTGTAGGTGCCCCTCTCGACCTTTCAGGAACAGCTGAGCCCCCAGAAGACGCCTTAACCACCCAGTACACATACTACCCCAACAAGCAGGTCGAAACCATCACTGATCCCAATGGCATCGTCACCAAATATGAATATGACGAATTTAATCGCCTTTGGAAAACCTATCGAAATGATCAGCTGATCGCAGAAAACGAATACAGCAATTGGGACAACAGTCAATCAGATGATTTCCTACAGCGGGCAAGCAAAAATTTCGTTCGCACAAAAACTTTTCTAGACGACAATCACTACGGAGAAGTAACGGCCTTTGTCGATCCACTTGGTCGTAGTATAGGCGAAGTGAGCAATGTGGTAAACAGCAATGGAGCAAATACGGGTTCGGTAATTACCTCCAATCATTACTTCGACATCTTTGGCAGAATTGCCGCCAGTTCTCCTCCGACACCGGGAAGTACGCCAGGACTATTACCAGCTGCCGTCAACGACATTGGTCTTATCAACTTCGAATTGGACATAGCTCCAAGGTCCAGAGCTGTTACAACAGCTAAGCCAGGACAAGCAACAGATGGTGATTTTACGGTCGATAATCAGTATTGTCTGGTTTCTCAATCAACAGCTGCCGATGAAATCATAGCAGCAGGAAATAACGCCGGAGCCGGAATCTTGCCTAGTCTCAGCTTCTACATGAAGACCGTCACTACCGATGAGGATGGCAAAGAAGTCATCAGTTTCACGGATGCCGCCGGTCTAACATTAGCCACAATTGCTGGAAATGGCACCGCAGCTACTGTTTTCGAGTATGATGAGCGGGGTCTTTTGACCAGATATATCAATCCACTTGAACAAGAGGTAGTCATACTGAGAAATTACTTTGGTTATCCTTATCGGAAAACAAGTCCGGATGAAGGCACCATGGACTTCAGCTATGACCTCGAAGGCAAGCCGCTTACAACCAAAGATGGCGCGGGTAAACTGACTACACTTAAATATGACCGCTTTGGACGAGCCATTGCACAAATAGATGGTGGCGACCCAGGCATTGCATTCGAGAACGAAGGTATGCCGTGGGTAGACCAGAGCGACCCAATTTCATTCATCAATTCCTACACGAACGATATTTTCACCAATGATCCTCTGGAAAAAACCTGGCAATACAACACATTCACGGCAAATAACGAAACCGACCTAGATCAAAATCCCAGTGGCGGTACGCCTGGTTCCAATAATGCTCTAGGTTTGCTCGTCGGCACCTACAGCTATAACGACAGCGACCAGATTATCGAAAGACGGTCTTACACCTACACAACAGATGGATTTATTGATCAGGAACAAGTCAGGTTCTCTGAAAATGGAGATGCAAGTAACTCTATGGATTATAGCATCCATTACCTAAACCACTACAGAACTGGACAGGCGAGAACAACTGCCGTAGATATCGACATGGACGGTTCTTATGATTATGAACAACGAGTCGAGCTGGATGGCCGTGGCCAAATTTATCAGGTATTTGCTTCAGTCCCGGATCAGGGTGTTGTAAATGCAAAAATTGCGGAATACGAATATTGGGGCGATAACCTCATGGTTCAAAAGAGAAAGATGTACGGACTCGATGGCAGTACTATATTTGATGAAATACTATACAAATATGACGATAGAGATCGCCTGACGCTCATCAACTCCGGCCTGTTCTCAGAGCAGTTATCTTACGATGCCACTTCCATAAATGGCAGCGAACAAAATTACAACGGCAATATCAATGGCGTCCAGCTCACATACAATTTCTCCAGTACGCCACAGGGCCAGGCCCTTTTTTCTGGTCCTACCACCTACGGATATTTATACGACGACTTCAATCGCCTAACTTTTGCTAATGCAGATGTGGGCATTGCTGACGCTTCCTTAGAAAACGTAGATGGAGATCTAGCAGCTCTGGGAGATGTGTCGTTCACCTACGACCTGATCGGAAATATTACAGCCATCAGCAGGTCTGTACTGGTAGATGACAGGAATGCCATAGGCCATGAAGTATTGACCTTTAACTTAAACCAGGCAGACAACAAAATAATAGATGTTACCGTCGAAGGGAACGTACTGAACGAAGGCACCTTCACCTACGATTTTGACGGAGCTGGAAACCTCAAGGAAGACAATCGCAAAGGTATTTCTGACCTAAGTTATACAAGAGGTAAGTATACGGCAAAAGCAGCCGGTACTAGTTATCTATACGACATCAATGACGCCAGAATATATAAAGCCGGACCGACAGAAAATACCTTCTATTTACGCAATGGCGGCGGCCAGGAGCTAGCGACCATTGACCTGAGCACAGACGAACCTACCTGGTACATATACGGGCTGGATAGAGTGGCCAAAATTGGACCGGAAGGCTCGCTCTGCGATCCACCACTTTGTAGACCTAGTGCACCAGAAGATATAAATGCAAATATTACAGCCTCTGGTATGCTCGCTCTTTTCAATGGCCTGGATACAGAGGAGCTGACATTCCCCGCTACCCTGTTCCGATTACAGTTAGCTGACGATCAGGATTACTACGTCTTGGATCGCGAGCTTGCCCTACTACCCTCCAGGTTCAACATTCTTCAGCAGATTGTCATCTATAGCCCAACCGAGCTACTGGAGTGGAGAACCCAGGGTGACCTGCTACAGGGAGGGTCTTTCGGCTCCATCAGTGTTATTGATTTTCTGGAAGATCGAAACGGATTGCCGACTACCTATCTCCTCAACGATTACCACGTCTGCGATGAAGTATGCCTGACCGACGTATTTCAATGCGATGAAGATACCAAGGACAAACAAGCCGATTATCTGTCAGATGCCTATACCGAGGCCACGGGGGCACAAATAGACTTTAGCTCAGATCAGCACCTATACAGAGTCAGGCTATGCGGTGGGCAAGAGGTGTACGTCATGGAAAGCCACTTGGCTGGCTTAGAAAAGAGTTTTATAGTGGTGCAAGACATCGCCATCAGTGACTATAGCACCCAAATATTCGAGTATTCACTGAACGGCACGCCCCAACAACCCACAACTCTGGCGTCCTTGCTGGTCAATATGTACAACCCTGCCGTAGATATCCATATCGACAACTACGAGCCCTGCACCGTAGAACCCGTATGCGTAGACGAAAATCCTCCATGCACCTCTGGGTTTAATCCTGAGGATTTAGAGGATGAACTTCTAGGTATCGCTCAATTTGGACCCAGCAGTCAAAATGGACTCGTCTTTCCCATTAACATCATGAGACTTCGATTCTGCAATGGACTAGAATACTACCTCATAGATAGTGAAATCGACCAGCTGTCAGCCTATAATTACGACATCATTCAGACCATTCCAGTACCATCTGTCTCTACCAGAGTTGCCATGGAAAATGTCGATGGTGAAAGTGTAGATGTTAGCATTAGCATAATACTACAAGCCAGAGCCAACAATGTGCCACTATTGCTGGATCACTTTCCAGACTGCAATGGTGAAACTTCTTGTGTTCCCCCAGTTTGCGATAAAACTACCGAAGGTGATCAAGATGCCTACATTAATGGTATCTACCCCTCCAGCACACGCACCAACAACTTGAGCTATCCGCACACATTCACAAGAGTGCTGCTATGCTCAGGGCTATCGGTTTATCTGACAGAACCCGAACTAAGCAATATGCCTAATCAGGCATACACCATTCAGCATGAATATATTGTAGAGCGCGCCAATGAAGATTTGAACGTACAATTCGCAGATGATCAAACCGGAATTTTCACTCTGCCCGATTTACTAAGGCGCTACTCCATTCTCGACATCTTCGTCGTCGGAGATTACGAGCCTTGCGATGATGGGACCACCGATCAATGCGTTCTTAACTTTCCTTGTTTAGAGGTACATTTATGGAGGAATCAAGTATTAAACGATCTGGAATCAGCTTGCAACAATAGCATAAGCATTGGTTTTCCAATTACGCTATATCGGGTAGTATTCAACTGTCCTTCAGGCCCTTCAGCCATTTATCTTACAGAAGACGAGATAGCACAGTTGCCAGGGTTCTACACCATTACACAAACTGTATTATTAGACAACCCCGCTGCTGACATGCGGATTATCCGCAATGGGCAACTGGAGACTACCCGACAATCCTTATTCGTACAGTCGTGTGGCAGATTCAACGGTGTCACCGCCATTGAGTACGGCAGCTGCAAGATCGAAGAAGCAGTCATAGATCCTGGTACTGGTCTAAGACCAGAAAATCTAGGTGCAGACTGCCAAATAAGGACCATACTACAAAACATCACTCTCCACAGCAGCCCAGAGGATATCTTCAAACTGGGCATTACAGGCCAAGTACAGAGAGAAAATAGCTGCAACCCTCAACTCTCCAATCAGGAGGAACTCATAGAAAGCCAAGTATCGCTAAATCGCTGTGCCTCCATCAACTACCGTAGCATTGGCGATATTCAGCATCCGTTTATGGCTGTATCCCGAACCAAAATGGACGCGGGCTATCCCATCGGCCTGGTATCGGCCAGCTACCTGAGGCGCACATACCCGGAAATGGAGAATGATCTACAAGTTGATCTGAATAGCTTCATTTTCATTGATCAAGCCGCCAAACGCGAGCTGTTGACCAAAGTCTTGAACTATAGCCTTTCCGTAGAATGGGGCAACCTTACCAGCGGCATCGATGCACCTTTTGCACTTCCGCAGGTGGATATTACCCTATTGTCGCAGAGTGTTCAGCTGTGCTTGGAACAGTCTATTTCAAACCGGTCTTCCAATGTGCGATTGACTCCAAATGGCATCCTTATTCCACCATTCCAGGCTGGTTCCGAAAACTTGCCAGAGGCGCC
>JBCDFE010000089.1:0-16365 GCA_039178745.1 Bacteroidota bacterium
CTCACTGATGTCGTAGGCTACGATTTTGAAGCGGGCTGAACTGCCATCGGGTTGTGGCAATTCGATGATGGTGGCACTTTGGTCGGGGCTGGTTTCCCTTTCGTGTGGTGCCGACCAAAGCAGATCGCGCAAAGCCTCGGTATCTGCCTGCATGTAGTTGGCTTGCTTGGCAAAAATCCTCTGGTCTACATCTGCACTTGGCTCGCCTGGCCTCCAGATTGATTGGGCAGATAGTAAAGAAGTAAGGAAAAGGAGAGGAACGATCAGACCTAGGTGTTTTGCGTAGTTGTATAGACTTCCGCGGGCCATATTATCTATTGCTTGAGGCCGTATTTCATTAGATATGTTGTAAGGTTGCTGGCTTTTTTCACGTAATTGATCTCTTCGAGTATTCGCTCGTGTTTGCATGATCTAATTGATTTGTTTGGATAATGATCAAGAACAGGGCGGCACACAGCCAGGGGTGTTCACCTAATCGCAAAGGTAGTTTTTTACTATGTATTGCGAGGACATATCTGCCCAGGCCGTTGCGGTCTTATTAGTCATCATACCGACCCATATACAGATTTCGGGATGACCAATACCAACAAAGAAGCTACCACTCAGAAAGAGTGATAGCCCGTAAAGCAAATTTCCCCTAAAGTAAAAACGTCGAATCGGAACGTTTCCGCCCCGAATTCTGCTCTTATGACGTAGGGTTCATTTGTAGGTCACGAGCTGATCGAAAAAAATATATATGTTTAAACTTTTTAAATTTCCTTTTCCAGAAACAGCTGAGGCTAACCAAAATCGGCCAGAAGCCGTAGAGCTAGGCAACGATTTCGTTATTTTCAGAGATGCGATCATCAACCTGATAGTCAGCTACCAGAAGCCCCAGGTCATCGATACAGATAATTTGGGTGAGGCGCTCGAAAGACTGGGCATCCCATCTGCTCAGGTTGAGAAGATGACACCGACGGAGAGAGAAGAGCTCGATAGGTTTGAGGCCGAGAAGAAAGGATAGCCTCACTCAATAAGCTCCAGGTGAGTGATCAAGTAGCCGCTTAGGCGGTTGTAGCGCCGAGAGAAGACTTGATGTACTCCCGATTTAATCTGGCAATGTGCTCTACGGAGATTTCCTTTGGGCATTCGGCTTCGCAGGCTGTAATGTTGCTGCACCGCCCAAAACCCTCAATATCGTGCTGTCTAAGCATATTTTGTGCGCGCTTAGATGCCTCGACTTGACCTTGTGGTAGCTGGGCGAGATGGCTGACCTTAGCACTTGTAAACAGCATGGCAGATGCATTGGGGCAAGCAGCTACACAGGCACCACAACCTATACAAGTGGCTGCATCAAAAGCACCGGCAGCCTGATCCTTTTCGATAGGAATGGCATTTCCATCTTGTGCTTGGCCAGTATTTACGCTCACGTACCCGCCAGCTTGTATGATGCGATCAAAGGCAGAGCGATCTACGACTAAGTCTTTGATGATCGGAAAAGCTTGCGCTCGCCAGGGCTCGATAGTTATCGTATCGCCATCGTTGAAGTGGCGCATGTGCAATTGGCAGGCCGTAGTGCCGCGCATGGGGCCGTGAGGATAACCATTGATGACCACGTTGCAGGTACCACAGATGCCTTCGCGACAGTCATGCTCGAAAGAGACGGGCTCTTGGCGGTTTTGAATGAGCTGCTCGTTGAGTACATCGAGCATCTCCAGAAAAGACATGTGCGTGCTTACTCCATCTAGCTCATAGGTCTCGAATCGACCTTTAGTGGAAGCATTTTTTTGTCGCCAGATTTTTAATGTGAGCTTCATTTCCATAATAAGGGAAGTCTTGCTTGTTTGCGCAGTTTGATGGTTTACTTGTACGAGCGTGTTTTCAGCTCAACATTTTCGAAGATCAGATCCTCTCGATGCATAATGGGTTCGGTATCGTCCCACTCCCAGGCGGCAACATAGGCGTACTCGTCATCTCTTCTGAGGGCTTCTCCTTCTGGGGTTTGGAACTCTTCTCGGAAGTGGCCGCCGCAGCTTTCCTCCCGGTTCAGGGCATCGAGAACCATGACTTCACCCAGTTCGAGAAAGTCGGCTACGCGCAGTGCTTTCTCCAATTCTGGATTGTAATCGTCGGCGCTGCCTGGAACAAATACATCGCTGTAAAATTCATCCCTCAGCTCGCGAATCATACGGCGGGCTTTGATCAAGCCTTCGGCGTTTCGTGACATGCCGCAGTATTCCCACATGATTTTACCCAGGCGGCGGTGGAAACTCTCTACAGATTGATTGCCATCTATAGCTATAATCTGTTCAATCCGTTCTGCGACTTTTTGTTCCGACCTGCGGAAGTCCTCTCCATCAGGATCGATTTTAGGCGTACGGATTTCATCGGCCAGGAAGGTACCGATGGTGTAGGGTATGACAAAATAGCCATCTGCCAGACCTTGCATGAGGGCAGAGGCACCCAAACGATTTGCACCGTGGTCGCTGAAATTGGCTTCGCCCAGGGCAAACAGGCCTGGAATATTTGTTTGAAGATTGTAATCGACCCATAGACCGCCCATGGTGTAGTGCACGGCCGGATAGATTTTCATGGGCATGACATAAGGGTCTTCACCCGTGATCTTTTCGTACATCTCGAAAAGGTTGCCATACTTTTCAGATATGACTGCTGTTCCGAGTTCTTTTATGCGCGCATCGCTGGCATTGTGCTCGTTGAGGCTGGTGGCGCGGCTTTTCCCATAGCGTATGACTGCTGCGCTGAAGTCGAGGAATACAGCAAGACCCGTAGGTGCTACACCCAGACCTTCGTCGCAGGCTGTTTTGGCAGCGCGGCTGGCCACATCGCGGGGCACCAGGTTGCCAAAGGCCGGGTATCTGCGTTCCAGGTAGTAGTCTCTGTCTCCTTCAGCTATATCTAGTGCGGTCTTTTTGCCTTGGCGTATGGCTTCGGCATCTTCTTGATTTTTGGGCACCCAAACCCGTCCGTCATTGCGCAATGACTCTGACATGAGGGTCAGCTTCGATTGATAATCACCAGATACTGGAATACAAGTCGGGTGAATTTGTGTAAAGCAAGGGTTGGCCATGTAGGCACCTCGCTTGACAGCCCGCCAGGCAGCGGATGCGTTGGAGTTCATGGCATTGGTCGACAAGTAGAACACATTGCCGTAGCCACCAGACCCCAGAACGACACAGTGTGCGGCATGGCGCTCTAGTTCGCCAGTTAGTAAGTTGCGGGCTATGATACCCCTGGCCTTACCATCGCTGATGACCAAGTCTACCATTTCGTGGCGGTTGTACATCACGACATTACCCAGACTGATCTGGCGCGAAAGAGACTGATAGGCACCCAGCAACAACTGCTGACCAGTTTGGCCACGGGCATAAAATGTGCGACTGACCTGAACACCACCAAACGATCGGTTGGCCAACAAGCCACCGTATTCGCGGGCAAAGGGAACACCTTGTGCCACTGCCTGATCGATGATGTTTACACTGACCTCTGCCAGTCTGTGTACATTGCTTTCCCGGCTGCGGTAGTCACCACCTTTTATCGTGTCATAAAAGAGACGATAGACCGAGTCACCATCATTTTGATAGTTCTTGGCGGCATTGATACCACCTTGTGCCGCAATGGAGTGCGCCCGACGCGGACTATCGTGAAAAGTGAAACACTTTACATTGTAGCCCAACTCACCCAGAGTTGCAGCTGCTGCACCACCTGCCAATCCAGTTCCAACCACAATGACCTCTATGCGGCGCTTGTTGTTGGGGGCCACCAGAGGCATGCTCGAGCGGTACTGTGTCCACTTTGAGGAAAGAGCACCAGAAGGTTCGTTCGCTTGTAGTCCCATTGCGTTTTGTTCTTTTATAGTATTATATATACGTTACTTCAGCCACATTTGTGCGACGTACATCCAAATAGGTATAACAGCAAAGCCCAGCGGTATCAGTATACTGATGCCTTTTCCGGTGGCTTTGATAAAGGGCATATACTTAGGATGGTTCAGACCCAGGGTTTGGAAGGCAGATTGGAAGCCGTGCCAAAGGTGAAACCCGATGAAGATCATACTGGCTACATAAAAGACCACAAAGAAAGGCTGTGTAAAGGCAGCTGCAACCAGAGTGTACAAATCCTTTACTCCCTCTTCATAGCCGGGATAAGCCAACATTGGAACATTATCGGTAAACTTCATCTGCGCCCAAAATTGCACCATGTGCACAATAATGAAAGCCAGAATTACCGTGCCAAGCTGGGCCATATACTTCGATGCAGATGCACTCGTACCTACTGCACGAGTACGTTTTACCGCATAGCCTACTCCTCCACGCGCCTTGCGATTTCGGCGCCATAAAGCGAAGCCCTGAACCGCATGCAAAAGAATAAAAAAGTACAATCCATAACTCACCGTCTTGATCAGCGGATTGTGCGTCATGAAGTAGGCATACTCATTGAATACCTGACCACCGTCATCCTTGAGCAACTGTAGGTTGCCTATCAAGTGAACGGCGAGGAAAGAGATCAAAAACAAGCCGGTTAGCGACATGATGATCTTCTGCCCGATGCTTGATGTAATGAACCGGACGAACCAGTTGAGCATGAGTCGAAACTTTCGTTATGTAGGTGGTCTTAATATAACCAGTTTCCACAAAATTAATAGTAGAAAGCCTTAGAGAAAAAGATAGTTTGTGTGGCGACCCAAATAGCGACCTTATTTAGATTTTGTCTAATGATTTAGGGCCGTTTCTTGAACACACAAAGCCAATTTACTTGATCATAGAAAGGAAGGTCGAGAAGAACCAGTTGCTATCTGCTTTGACCAGTAGATTCAAAGCCCGGTCGGCCTTGCCGCTAAATAGTTTCAATTCTTGTACAACTTGGCGCATTTCGTGTGCCTCGGCGGTCTCACCACCCACCTCAGATAACTCGTCGAGCATCCTGAGCATGGGCTCAAGCTCTCGCTTTTTTCGCTGGATAATAATCTGCTTAACGACTTTACCCATATCCTTTTCGGCTCTAAAGTACTCGCGCCTTTCTCCGGTCTTGAGTTCTTTGTACACCAGGCCCCAATCTATGAGCTGCCTCAGATTGGTGTTGGCACTACCGCGGCTTACCTGCAACTCTTCCATAACTTCATCGGCACTTATGGCCTCTGTGGCCAAGAGCAGCAGTGCATGTATCTGAGCCATAGTGCGAGTGACTCCCCAACTAGAGCCCAACGCACCCCACGCCTGAATAAACTTTTCCTTGCCCTCTTCAAAAGACTGGTGTTTGGGCATCACTAACTTTTAGGTACTTAAAATATGGTATCGGCAAAGCTGATGAAGATGTTAGTAAAAAACAAATCCATTAGGTGCCAGCCCAACAGCAAAAGAGTCGATTGGGTTGCGATTGCCGTCATATCGATAGATCATTCCCGATTGCTGGAAGTCGATGGCATCACCCAAATAGACATCACCCGATATGGGCTCGCGCCCCAAGGCATACCAGTTTGCAGGGCGATCCAGCCACAATGGACCAATAGGATCAGTCGCACTCAGATCGGCCGAAAAGCGATACAAGCCTTCGAAGGTCAGTAGCCATATTTCGTTTAGCTCTTCGACATATTGCAAACGACTCTGTCCGTTGGCGTTTAATGGCCATGATTCGATATTTCCGTCTACAACTATTCGATATAGCACAGCAGAGTTGTCTAGTATATTATCGCCCTGGCAGAGAGTCCAGAGCCTTCCCAGCTCGTCAGTTACCAAGGGCCCGCATTGGTCGTTTACGGCAATTGAATCGGTCACTAGGTCTTGAGCGGTGTCTATGCCGTATACATAAGCGCGAAAAGGATTCGTCACCCATACTTTATCGTCGAGTAAGACCATTTGCTCACTCCATCCGGGCAAGGCTATGGCATTGGACTTCCGCAGGTTGGCACCCGACTCTACAACGTGTATCTCTCCACTGACAAAATCACTGATGTAAAAGCGCCCATCGGGTAATCTCAGAGCATATCTCGGAGAGTCGAGCGTCAAATTGGCATTCGTCTCCAGCGAATTCTTGTTGACTCTTTCTACTACACTCGAATTGTTGACCATGAGCAGCACATCGTCTCCAACTACAGTGGCTGATTGCAAAATATCGCCTAGTCTAAATCCATTGACGCTTTGAAATAGGTTGTTTCTGACCATCCCAGAGCTGTATTGGTAAAAGCTCAGGCTGGCCAGAGATTGTCTGAAAGGCCCTTCGTTCAGTATGAGCACGCCACTGCCGTCTATCAGGTTTGCGCCTTCGCCAGTTGTTGGGCCTGGCGTGTTTTCCTGCTCACAAGCAGCAAGCAGGAGTAGTGCCAGGCAGATGATTGTTTTCCGCATCGGCCACAAAGATAGGACCTCATCTAAAAGGTGCCTTCCTAATCTCTGCTACCAGCTGAACCCGAAACGGAGCTCTATTTGCAGGAAAAAGCCCGATGCATCCTGGCTGGTCACGTTGCCGAGATTTACATTGCCCACATAGCGATAGCCACCTTCTACACCCAGTCGCATAGCCTGGAAAATGTTGAGTTCCAATCCTGCCGCGGGCTGCAATACAAACACGCGATCGCGCTCGCCATCTTCCAGGGTCCAGACGCGCCCTGGTCCAAATATGAAGCTGGCTCTGGGGTGTACAGACCGGTAGCTCGCTGGTGTATAAGCCAAAACAAATCCGCCATGGCGCAACTTGAATTCCTGTCGCCCTTCTTCGGTCAGTACTTCGTCTTTAAGTCTCCAACCTCCGTAACCTACGAAAAAAGTGTTGCCAAATTCTACACCGCCGTAGCCACCTCTCACCAGTGCCCAGTCGTCGCCGTAGTCTGAATAATTGTAAGTTATACCGCCCCAGGCTCCGCTTAAATCCAGGTCTCCTAAGAGCGTTTGTTCGTATTGAGCATTCAGTAAGAATGTGCAAAATGCCAGGGGTATAATCAATATTTGCTTGTACATGGTATATGGGGTTTTGCTAGATAGATGCGCTACACCATGTACTGCCCCTATGCTCTTCTTAAAATTAAACCTTAAATTCGGGTTAAACTGTTTAGGTGGTATGGGTACTAAAAAACCTGACGATCTAACGCTAGAGGAATATATCGCCCTGGAAAAGGAGAGTGGTCAGCGTTTTGAATACCATAATGGCTATGTGGTTGCTATGGCAGGGGGAACCCTGATCCATGGCCGACTCTGTAGTAGAGTTAATTATTTGCTGCAAAGAGACCTAAACTCCAAAGCTTGTGAGGTACTAAACTCTGAGGTGAAAATTTTTCTGTCTCACAGCAACTCCTTCGTATATCCAGATGGGATGGCAATCTGTGATGAATTGCAACCAACAGAAGATGTAGAGGGTGCTATTATCAACCCTGTCATCATAGTCGAAGTCTTTTCCGAAAGCTCCGAGAAATACGATCGCGGCCAGAAATTCCATAAATATCGTCGCCTGTCGAGTTTTCAAAACTACGTATTGGTCGCTCAGGATAAGATGTACGTAGAAGTCTGGTACAGACCTCCAGGAGCAGACTTATGGCGCATAGATATATATGAAGGGGAGGAAGCCCAGGCGCATCTTCAGTCTGTAGATATACAACTATCCTTATCGGAGCTGTATAGCCCGGTTAAAGAACAATTGGAGCTAGCTGCCAAAAAAGCTGCCGAAGTAGAAAAGTCCTAAGGCCTATACCCGCCGACCAACAAGCGCCTAGTGGTCAAAATCCTGCCCCGGCTGTTTCTCAGGCTATAGTAATACAGTCCTTTGGGCAAGAAGGAAAGATCGATCTGGTAGTATATTCGATCTGTTCTGGGAAAACGCTCAGTAAGCATTTGTTGCCCCAGTCCATTATGAATATGGAGGCTGTAATCTGCTCGAGGCAGACTTTCTGCTTCCAGAGTGACCCACTGTACGGCGGGGTTGGGGAACATACTTATCGTAGCTGATTGGAGAGCTTCGTCCTCTGTCGAACTCGTATTATCTGGATTTGTCCTGTAGTTTATACTAAGGATCTCACCGTCTGTGCTTGTCCGTACAGTAGCTGCGGGTACGGGCCCCGATTCGGGCCAGAAATTATAGGTGATGGTTGTATCTGATCCAGAGACATCTTCACCTCCTGGTAATTCATTGACCAGCTCCAAAAACAGATCTGTTACATCTTGCCAGCCCACGAAGAAGTTATAAGTATCGAAGCGTAGTTGTCTGACTTCTGTTCGCTTCTCTCGCAATACATCGTATGTGATCCCGTCTACTACCAGAGTGCCGTACGCATCGATGATTTCGTCTTGCTCTATATTCGTTCTGAACCGAACAGAGTCCACTGCCTCTACCAGCGGGCCAGCTAATTCGATAAGTTCTTCGGGTAAATCCTCGACGGGCACTGCAACGGAAAGGTCAGCCTCGTTGTCGAACTGATCGATAAAATCAAAAGGGGCTCTGCGGTCTATGTAAGCCGGCGAAAACGGGGTTGCTACCTCAAAACCCGGAATGAACTCTGAAGAACCTATGTTTCCGATCAGCTCCATTCTATTGGGGAGTAGTCTATAATAGTTAAAACTGCCCTCTCCGAAACTGATTTTTGCATCTGCCTGAATAAACAGGCTATCGTCTGTACTTAGATCGAGGGGTTCTACTGGTCTTGCTTGGTTGGCTCCTCCATCCAGGTCATTGAAATCCCAGGCGTGAGGCCCGCCCGGACCTATCAAATCGACGGTCTGACCAGCCACGGCCCCTGTAGAAAAGAGGGTGTCGCCCACTTCGGGAATGATACCTGTAGTGACTGTAATCTGAGCAAAAAGGACCGTATTGATCAGCGCAAAAAAAGAAAGTAAAGTTAAACGCATAAGGGACAGGTTGATTCAGCCTGATATTACTCTATTGTTATGCAGTAGGGCAATACGGCTTAATTTTTCAGAGCGAAATACAAAATCGATTTATCGAAAAAGCCATTGAGCTTAGTCGATAACACTGGGTAAAAATACTTTCTTTTACTTAAAGGGAGTGTTAAAACGGCCTTAATTTCGGGTTAGACAACGATTATTTGGCTTATGGTCTGATGGCTGCCAACCAGCGATCGGCAGTTTGGCTGTCCCAACCTTTTCTCTTGGCGTAATCGACTACTTGGTCGTCTTGTATGTCTTTGATGGCAAAGTAGCGCGACTTTGGATGGCTGAAGTACCAACCACTCACACTGGCCGCTGGGTGCATGGCAAAGCTTTCAGTCAGGGTCATGCCTGTGGCTTCCTCTACCTGCAACAACGACCAAAGCTTGGCCTTTTCGGTATGCTCGGGGCATGCCGGATAGCCAGGTGCTGGCCTTATACCGATGTACTTTTCTGCAATCAGCCCCTCGTTGGTGAGTTGTTCGTCTTCGGCATAGCCCCAGTATTGGGTGCGTACCAATTGATGCAGGCGCTCGGCCAAAGCCTCCGCAAGTCGGTCAGCTAATGCTTTGAGCAATATGGCATTATAATCGTCTTGTTGGGCCTCGTAGGCTGCCACCCTCGATTCGATGCCCCGACCTGCCGTTACGGCAAAAGCACCAATCCAGTCGTCCTTGCCAGAAGATGCCGGTGCAATAAAGTCCGTTAGAGACTGATTGGGTCGTCCACCTGGTTTTTTACCCTGCTGCCTCAAATAATGGAGCTCATGTATGACGCGAGTGCGAGATTCGTCGGCATAAATGTGCAGACTATCGGTTTGTGAATCCGAATTTGCTGGGAATATGCCAAAAACAGCCCTGGCTTCCAACCAGTCTTCAGCTATGATTTGGTCCAGCATGGCCAGCGCATCATCATATAGTGCACTGGCTTCTTTGCCGACAACTTTATCTTCGAGAATATCAGGAAATCTTCCAGCCAGCTGCCAGGCAGAGAAGAATGGCCGCCAGTCTATGTAGTCGATCAGTTCTCTTAAGTCGTAAGGCGAAATGAGGTGAATACCGGGTCGGATTGGCTTGGGAGGTGTGTATTCATTCCAATCTATTTGGGTCGCGTTGTTGCGGGCTTCGTCTATGCTTACGAATTGCCGGCCTGATTTTCTGTTGGCTCGCGCCTGGCGGATTTGCTCATACTTATGACGAGTCTCACGGAGGTAGGTATTCCGCTCTTCGTCGTTTTTGTTGAGTAGCTCTCCGGCAACAGTAACTGCTCTGCTGGCATCGTGAACATGCAAGACCGGGTGTTGGTACTCCGGTTCAATTTTAACAGCGGTATGTACTTTGCTGGTGGTGGCTCCGCCTATCAGCAGTGGGGTGCTCATGCCTCTGCGTTGCATTTCCTTGGCTACATTGACCATTTCGTCCAAAGACGGTGTGATTAGCCCACTTAGGCCAATGATGTCAGCCCCGGCTTTTTGCGCTTCATCCAAAATTTTATTGGCGGGGACCATAACGCCCAGATCGATGATTTCGTAGTTGTTGCAGGCCAAAACCACTCCGACTATATTTTTGCCGATATCGTGTACATCACCTTTTACCGTAGCCAGAAGTATGGTGCCATTGTTTTGAGCGTCTCCTTCCGCAGAATCGGCCTCGATGTATGGCTGCAAGTATGCTACGGCCTTCTTCATGACTCGCGCACTTTTCACGACCTGGGGCAGGAACATTTTACCGGCACCGAATAGATCGCCCACTACATTCATGCCATCCATGAGCGGTCCCTCTATAACGTGTAGGGGGCGTGGGTATTTGAGCCGGGCTTCTTCTACATCCTCATCTATAAATTCGGTAATGCCACGCACCAGGCTGTGGCGTAGTCGCTCTTCCACGGTACTTTCCCGCCAGGCTATATCTTTTTTAACCTGCCGGCCACCGCTGCCCTTCAGCTGTTCGGCCAGATCGGTGAGTCGTTCTGTTGCATCTTCTCTTCGGTTGAGTAAGACATCTTCTACACTACTGAGCAGCTCATCAGGTATGTCTTCGTACACCTCTATCATACCTGCGTTGACAATGCCCATATCCATGCCCGCTCGAATGGCGTGATACAAAAAGGCAGCGTGCATGGCCTCTCTCACTACATTATTGCCTCTGAAGCTAAAGCTGATGTTGCTGACACCACCAGATATTTTAGCGCCGGGGCAGCTGGCTTTTATCTCGCGGGTAGCTTCGATGAAATCAAGACCGTAGTTGTTGTGCGCTTCTATGCCTGTGGCAACGGCAAAGATGTTGGGGTCGAAGATTATGTCATTGGCCGGTAGACCGACGACCTCTGTGAGTAGGCGATACGCACGTTGGCAAATCTCTATTTTTCGCTCGGCGGTATCGGCTTGTCCTTCCTCGTCAAAGGCCATGACTACGGTTGCCGCTCCGTACTGTCGGACCAGTTTGGCCTGTCTTATGAACTCCTTCTCGCCCTCTTTAAGGCTGATGGAATTGACGATGCACTTGCCTTGAACACACTGTAAGCCAGCTTCTATGACTTCCCATTTAGACGAGTCGATCATGATGGGCAGTTTGGCAATATCGGGCTCGGCCATGAGCAAGTTGAGAAAGGTGGTCATAGCCGTTTTGCCATCGAGCAGGCCCTCGTCCATATTGACATCGATTACCTGGGCACCTCCTTCCACCTGCTGTCTGGCTACTTCTAGCGCTTCGTTGTAATTGCCATTTTTGATCAGCCGGGCAAATTTTCTGGATCCAGTCACATTGGTGCGTTCACCGACATTGACGAAGTTAGTCTCCGGGCGTATAACCAGCGGCTCCAATCCACAGAGTTGGGTGAAAGGCGACGCCTCTGGAATATGGCGTGTCGGCAAACCGGAAACGGCTTCTGCCATAGCCTCGATGTGTTTGGGTGTAGTACCGCAGCAACCACCCACGAGGTTGACAAAACCCGACTGGGCGAAGTCTCTGATGTATGCCTGCATCTCTTCTGCGCCCTGATCGTATTCTCCCATCTCATTTGGTAGTCCAGCATTGGGGTATGCATGCACCTGGCAGGCGGCAACTTTGTGTAGTGCTTCGAGATGAGCGCGCATTTCCTGAGCACCAAGTGCGCAATTGAGCCCGATGCAAATGGGATTGGCGTGGGCCAGACTGATGTAAAAAGCCTCGACAGTTTGCCCGCTTAGTGTACGGCCGCTGGCATCGGTAATGGTGCCGGAAATCATGACTGGCAATTCCCGGTCTATTTCATCGCGTACGCGATCAAGAGCAAACACCGCAGCTTTGGCATTGAGGGTATCGAAGATGGTCTCGATCAAGATCAGATCGGCACCACCATCGGCCAGGCCTTTGATTTGTTCGTAATAGGCATCGGCGAGCTCTTCAAAAGAAATGGCTCTGAACCCCGGGTCATTCACATCCGGGCTAATGGATAGCGTTCGGTTTGTGGGCCCTACTGCTCCGGCTACGAAGCGAGGTTTGGCCGGGGTCTTTTCCGTGTAAGATCTACATAGCTTTTTGGCCAGCTGGGCACTGGCTAAATTCATCTCATAAACTACAGATTCGGTGCCGTAGTCTTCCTGTGCGATACGCGTACCACTAAACGTGTTCGTTTCGATAATGTCTGCACCTGCATCCAGATATTGGCAGTGTATTTCGGCTATTACGTCGGGCCGGGTCAGCACCAGGAGATCATGGTTGCCTTTCAAATCTATAGTCGAATCTGAAAATCGGTCACCTCTGTAGTCCGCTTCTTGCAAGCCATAGCCTTGTATGAGACTGCCCATAGCGCCGTCTAGTACCAGAATGCGATCGGCAAAGGCTTCGTGTAGACTTGACATAAGAGATGATCTTGGTTTTTAATTTGAACTTCCGCAGGTGGAAAGATTTCACAGTTCTTGGCATCTTCTTGCTACTGTTAAGAGCAGAAGCAGAAGACAAAGATGAATTTTTGGTGTAGCGACCTGCGGAAGTCCTAAAAAAGTGAAAAGTCGATGCAATTATTTTCCGAGTCATCGAAGATACAAATGTAGCGTATCAGCGACCACATACCGCTGTGTCAATTCTTGCATAAAGACAGGCGTTTGTAAATTTGTACAAACTTTGTAACAGTATGAGCACACAAGAATTTTTGATTCTCTGTTTGATTGGTGGCTTGGCGGGATGGTTGGCCAGCAGTGTAGTACGTGGCTATGGGGCCGGCTTTTTCGGCAATATTGCCATAGGAATAGTGGGCAGCTTAGTGGGGAATTGGATATTTACCAAGCTGTTGAAGACAGAACTCATTACAGATTCAGGACTGCTCAATGATGTGCTCACTGCATGTGTTGGCGCGGTCGTACTGTTGCTGGTGATCGGTCTGGTCGGCCCCAAAAGGAAAAGATAGCGACAACCAGCTAGCTCCTATCCCGTTGCAGGGATATGGACAGATCGGCTAAATACTACTACCGGCGCTGGCTCATTCAAGCGCCACTTGCACTTACGATTATCGGCTTCGGTGTTTGCTTAGTTTCAGAGGCGGCTATGCTCAAATATGGCGGTGCCGAAACCTGGGACTGGGTCCTGTCTGGCACTTTGGCACTTATCGTACTGAATAGCGGTTTGTCGTTATTGGGTGATAGTGTGCTGCAAAGGGTTAGATATGAGCGGCATCTAAAAGAGCAAGAGGAGCGGGGATAGCCAGGTTTTGTGGATGATCAGATGGGCATTTTTGTAGAATTGTTCTAATAAAAAATGCAATAGGCTGCAATAAGTGTTGTTTTTATTGAAAGAATAGGAATTAGAATTTAAAATTTGTTCGACTATTTTTTCGATCAATTTGAATAGATAATTCGCATATCCTTGGAGTCGATGGTGGTTGTGACCTACTTTTAAGAGGTCACTAACGCACACACTACTTCACAGATGGATTTGAAATACCCAATACTCACTTTGTTTTCTCTGATTTTGATGGGGCAGCTCGTTGCTCAAGAACTCAGTATCACTTCCCAAAAACCGGTCTTGTCTTCTTCGGCAATAGTAAGTAGTGGAAATACCATCGAAGCGGCGACTTCATCTTCGATAGGGCAAATGACCACTTGCCTGATCGATGGCGCAATCGAGATGACCAATCTGGTGACTAATCTTCCCACAGATCTGACCAACTGCTACGTTGGTGACAGTATAGAGATATGTTTTCAGGTCAATCAATACGAACAAATAAATAACAACTGGCTGCAGGCCATCGTGCCATCGTTTGGCGAGTGTTTTTATATAGAGCGCGACCCCATAACCCAAGAGCCGCTGCGATATACGGTACCTCCGCCGGCCTCTGCTAATGGGCAGTGGCAGTGGTTTCCCGATTTGTCGGTTTTGTACAATGATATTCCCAATGGTTCATTGGCAGGAGGTGACCCAGTAGGTGAAGGTTGGTTTTTTGTTGGCGAGATACCCAGTGGTGCACCTTGCTTTGACCCCACTGACCCCAATTGTACCTGGGGAGATCAGATAGCAGGAGCCAATGGAGGCACATTCGAAATATGTATTATCGTCGAATTGACTTGTTCGGATCCAAGCCCTGATTTTCTGCCTTGTGATGTCGATTTCAAAACCTATTCAGACGGGGAAGTGGGTGCCTACCAATTTCCGGCTTGTCAGAATGATGGCCTGATCCAGGACTTGTTGTTTTTCGCATGTTGCGAAGATCCAGAGATCATAAACGATAGCTACGAACTTTCTGTCTGCTCTGGCGAAAGTGCCAATATCTTGATTGTTAGCGATATGGACCCAGAGACTACCTATGAGTGGGTCGCCACCCCTGAAGCTTTTGGAGCCACCTCTGGCTCTGGAGCCCTTATAGATGATGTATATTTCAATGATACCGGAAGCCCCGTAACGGTAGAATACCTGGTCACACCTACCTGCGCATTGGGCTGTGTAGGTCGTGAAAAGCTCTTCACAGTAACGATCTGGCCCGAGGTAGAAGCTAATATTGATGGCAGTGGTACGATTTGCGAGGGCGACTGTGCTTTTCTATCAGCTGAAACGGGAAGTGATCAAGCACCATTTACCTACGAATGGAGCACAGGTTCGACCGACCAGGGCTTTGTAGCCTGCGAAGCAGCGGGATTTTACTTCTATTCTGTCACCATTACCGATCGCAATGGCTGCCAGGATGAATCTATTTTTTGGTTGGAGGTCCTTCCAATTCCAGATGTCAGTATCGATGTAGTCGGACCTACGATTCTGTGCCCCGGAGAGTCGACTCAGCTTGTTGCAAGCGCCAGTGGCAGCTTTGGTAGTTATACCTTCAATTGGGATGGCGGTCAAGTCGGAAACACCCTGACCGTCGATCAGCCAGGCACCTATACTGTAATGGCTACTGATTTGTTTGGTTGCTCATCTTTCCCTGCATCCGTAACCATAGAAGGAGTGAACATTGATCTCAGTGTAGTTTCGAGTGGACCAGAGTTGGTTTGCGCTCAGGGGGGTGGAAATATTGTTGACCTGGTGGCATCAGCAAGTGGCGGCAGTGGAAACTACATTTACCAATGGAGTAATGGTGGAGGTTCTGAAAGTATTGCCGTTGATCAGCCGGGCTCTTATGCGGTTGCGGTAACCGATGTTCTCCATGGTTGTTTTGCGGATGCCGTTATAGAAGTAGAAGGTGCCGAGCCTCCAACACTGAGCATAGACGCAGGTCCCGATAGCGAAATTTGTGCCGATGGCCCAACAGATGGCATTACGCTCAATGCAACCATCGCTGGTGGCTCTGGCGATTTTTCCTACAACTGGACAGATGGAACCGAAGCGGCCAGCACCTTCGTCCAGCAATCGGAAAGCATAGGTTTGAGCATAGTCGATCAGCAAACGGGGTGTTTGGTCACAGCAGCGCCAGTAGACTTGACCATTCATCCGCCCATTAGTGTCAGCATCATTCCCGATGCGGGTACAGAGCTTTGTGCCACTAATCCCGATGATGGCCTAACATTTTTTGGCCTGCCCGCTGGTGGTTCTGGCAGTTACGCCTACAGCTGGACAACTGGAGATTTTAGTGAGACGGCCTTCGTTCAGTCTACCGGATCAATAGGCTTGACAATCGTAGATGAGCAGAGCGGCTGCATCGCCGAATCAGAACCGCTCGAGATTACCATTCACGATCCTCTGGAAGTCAGCTTTGCCACTGATGCTGGTTTGGAGCTTTGTGCTGCTGCTCCCGGCGACGGTATAAGTGTTTCTGCTATTCCCGGTGGTGGCTCTGGCGACTACCAGTTCAATTGGGCAAATGGGGAATCGGGTGCTGAAGTGCTGCTACAATCATCCGGTAGTGTGGATTTGACCGTCATCGATCAGCAAACCGGGTGTAGCACCAGTGCTGAATCGCCGCTAGTGACCATTCATCCGCCCTTGGAACTGACCATTCTGGCAGATGCGCCTACAGCCCTATGTGAAAATAGTGACGAATGGCCAGTTCAGCTTTCCGCAACTGCAATTTCGGGCTCTGGCGACTATGCATTCTC
>JBCDFE010000090.1:0-16362 GCA_039178745.1 Bacteroidota bacterium
CAGGTTGACGATTTCCAGGTTTGTTCCTTCGCCCGAAAAGGAACGGGCTTCCAAAAATACACCAGAGTCGTAGTTGGTGTCGCCGATGTCTGCTATGACCAGCTTGATGGTGTACTCCTGACAGGCTTGTAGTCCTACAGAGGCATCGAAGACTTGAGTAAAGCCATCGAATATGGGCGGTTCATTGCTGTTGTTGTTGTCGACAAAAAAGTTACTGAAATCCAGAGAGGCGTCATCTTCGTCGCACATACCAGCGCCGGCCGATGTGCCTGGCATACCGGGGTTGATGGTGTTGATGCGAACCGGAAGGTCAGTTCCCGGCACGCGTGCTATGTTGATGGCTCCGTTGGTATACGGCCCGTTGATGCCAGGCCCACTGATGAAGAAACCGAAAATATCGTTGAAGCGAGAACATACGAATTCCGGATATTCTTCACTGGCGAATACATATCTGAAATTGACGGAATCGGATATGGGCCTAAAGGTGATGGTATAGCTTATGATATCGTGCACAATAGCCGTCGGTCCGACTATGGCCCTGATGTCTGGATCTTCGTCTAAAGGGCTGTTTGCATTATTGCCGGATTGGTTATCTCCGATTTGGGAGATGCTTTCGTTGGGATTGTCTTCATCTATAGCGAAACCAGTGGTCATTACAATTCCACGATCGATACCTATGTAGGGTAGCCCTCCTTTAAAAAAGGCTGCTGAGCGGTTATCGCCTTCATAATTGACACTTTGCAAGTCGATGCCCTCGCCTACGAATACCGTCTCGATCAGATTGTCGGGATCGTAGGGAAACTCGTTGATGATTTCCAACTGAGCGCTGACCGCCAAAAAGGAAAAAAGGCTTAATAGCGTAGAGAGGCCTGCCTTGGATGAAAATGGAAATGGGTTGCTTTTCTTGGAGGGTAGAACCGTCTTCTTCGAAGCGTCAGTCAAAGGAGAGATGGACTTTTCTTTTAAAGTGGTATAGTAGACTTGCAACATATCTTGAACAACTGATTGATCGGCCAACCCATGATGTGCTTAGCCGAGGTGTACCTAGGTCGTCGAATATTGCAAAGGAGAGATAGTCATAATTTGGAAGCCCAAATAACAGCCACAACAGAAGGGAGTGTTTGCAGCTCTGGCTTCTCGTAGAGGAAACACGATAATTCCTCAGAACAGCTGCTAATATACAGTCTTCATATCTGGAAAAACAAACATGAACTGTTCGGCAGACTAATTTGGTGGGCCAATAGCGGTATTTCGTCTAATTTTGTGGCCTGATTGTGGACAAACTGGCCGCAAACGGGTTATATATTCTCAATACTCAATGAACTTATGATAGAACCCAATACGCCTCGCTCATCTAATCGTACAGGCAGCTTCTTTCGTCTTGTTTTTGCTTCTTGCTTAGGAACGGCTATAGCTCTACTTCTCCTTTTCTTCGTAGGTGCAGGACTGGTCGGCAACTTACTGGCACCTTCCGAAGAAGTAGCGCCAGTAATGGCCAATAGCATACTACGCTTGGATCTACCCGCAGATCTGCCAGAGTTGACCGGCAATACCGTCAATACTTCCTTTAGTATCGAGAACCAATCGGAACCTGGCTTATACGACATCATGCGGACCATTCGCGCCGCCGCCAAGGACGACAACATAAAGGGCATCTATCTTAGTCAAAGTGCCGTCAATGCGCAGCCGGCAACCATTAGGCAGCTGCGCCAGGAATTGTTGAAATTCAGGGAGACGGGTAAATTTATAATTGCGTTTTCGCCCAATTACTTCCAGGCGGGCTACTATCTGGCAAGTGCTGCAGATGAAGTTTACCTGGGTCCCATGGGGCTTCTGGATTTTCGTGGGTTGGGTGCCGAAATACCTTTCCTGAAGACTATGCTCGATAATATCGGAGTAAAATTCGAAGTCTTTTACGTAGGCGATTACAAAAGCGCCACGGAGCCTTTGAGACAAACGGAAATGTCGCCCGAAAACCGGGAGCAAACCAAGGAATTTCTCGAAGACATTTTTGCTGAAATAGTAGCAGACATAGCGGAAAGCAGAAACCTACCACCTGCGGAAGTCCGAAACCACGCCGCCAGAATAACGGGTTGGCAAGAGGCAGATCTTATGAATAGCGGTCTGATCGATGGATTTAGTCAGCGCGTCGAAGTTGAATCTAAAATACGCCAGCGTCTTGGTCTTTCCAGTAGTCAGAAAGTAAATAGCATCAGTCTATTCGATTACTTTAATTCACGCGTTTCCCCTCAAACGGGCGGTAGCGACCAGGTAGCGGTCATCGTGGCTGAAGGTAATATTGTAGATGGTGTTGGCACCTATGGCAGCATCGGGGATAAGCGCTATGTAGAGCTCATTCAACAGGCCCAGCGCAACGATCAGGTGAAAGCTGTCGTACTTAGGGTTAACAGTGGAGGAGGCAGTGCCAGTGCCAGTGAGAATATCTGGGCGGCTATTGAAGATTTAAAAGCCGCGGGCAAACCCATTGTTGTCAGTATGGGTGACGTGGCGGCCAGTGGTGGCTACTACATAGCCGCAGGCGCAGATTCTATTTTTGCATTGCCCAGTACCATTACCGGATCTATTGGTGTGTTCAACTTATTTCCCGTAGCTACCGAATTGATGAACGACCACATTGGCATCAATTTCGATACGGTCAACACGACGCCTTATGCCAATGCCTTCAGCCCGTTTCAAGGACTGAGTCAAACCGAAAGAGATCTATTTACTGAGCGAGCTGAAATTGTGTATAGTCAATTTATGGCCCGCGTAGCCCAAGGGCGCGGATTGGACCGAGACTATGTAGGCGAGATAGCCAAGGGGCGCGTGTATGCTGGCCGAAAGGCTCAGGAGATTGAGCTGGTCGACAGGATGGGCGACCTGGATGAAGCCATTGCCAGCGCTGCTACTTTGGCAGGTCTGGGTAGTGACTACAGCATCGGCTTTTACCCTAGAATGAGTCAACCCTACGAGCGGTTGATCCAGGAATTCTTGGGTATAGACAACGAGCAGCGCGACTTCAGCGCTCAGGTACTGCGCGATCAACTCGGAGACCAGGCATACCAACATTTCGAGCTGATCAGGCAGTTGACTCAATCACAGGGCGTGCAAGCGAGACTGCCTTTAGTCGTTAAGTTTTAGACTTTCTGAATTTGTTGTTTGCGCCTCCTTCTGGTAAACGATCACTTTTAACTCGTACGTAAAAGATGCCAATTAGAGGGATTGTAACGAAAATACGGTTGGGCTAAATCTGGCCAATTGCTGGTAGGCACCATTCGATAGACGCAGAGGGAGCTTTGCCTTTTTGCTAAGTGGAAAGTCCTGAACACATAAAGAAACAAAGCACCGGTATATGCGAATAGACATCATCTCTGCGGTACCTGATTTATTGGCTTCCCCTCTATCGCATTCTATCATGCAGCGGGCCCAAGACAAGGGCTTGCTACAAGTGGCCTTACACGACTTGCGGGCCTACGGCCTGGGCAAGCACAAACAGATAGACGACTATCAGTTTGGTGGCGGTGCGGGTATGGTCATGCGCTGCGAGCCTTTGGCCAACTGCATAGATGCTTTGCAGGCAGAGCGGGCCTACGACGAGATCATCTACCTGACCCCAGATGGGCAGCGGTATGAGCAGGGGCAAGCCAACAAACTTTCACTCTGTCAGAATTTGCTACTCATCTGCGGTCATTACAAAGGTATAGATGAACGGATCAGAGCACATTACGTGACGCTGGAGATCAGCATAGGCGACTATGTGCTGAGTGGTGGCGAGCTTGCCGCAGCGGTAGTGGTCGATAGTCTTGGTCGCTTATTGCCCGGTGTGCTCAATGATGAGACCAGTGCCCTATTCGATAGCTTTCAAGACCAACTGCTGGCACCGCCTGTCTACACCCGCCCAGCTGAATTCAGAGGATGGAAAGTTCCAGATATTCTCACGAGTGGCAATACGCCAAAGATCGAAGAATGGCGGTATGAACAAGCGCTAAAAAGAACGGAAGAGCGACGTCCGGATTTACTGGATTAAGCGCCGTCCCTAACCTTGAGTGCATCTTCTCGCAAGCGCTTGAGAAATGGGCTGGCAAAAATGAACTCCTGGAGCACCTCCTCCTCACTGCGCAGCACCTCTTCTTTTTGACCCCGCCAAACCAGATGTCCTCCCTTCAGCAAGGCTATATTGTCGCCTATGCCCATGACTGAGTTCATATCGTGGGTGTTTATTACTGTTATGATCTCGTCTTCGCGAGTGATGTCCTTTATAAGCTCGTCTATGACGATGGCGGTCCTGGGATCCAGGCCCGAATTGGGTTCGTCACAAAACAGATACCTGGGTTTTTGAACAATGGCTCTGGCTATGCCAACTCTCTTTTGCATACCACCAGACACCTCGCTCGGATATTTGGGGTTCGACCCTTCCAGACTAACGCGTTCCAAGCACCAGTCTACCCGCATTTGCTTTTCCTTGGCAGTCATCTTGGTAAACATATCCAGGGGGAACCGCACATTTTCTTCCACCGTCATAGAGTCAAATAGGGCATTGCCTTGAAAAAGCATACCTACTTTCATGCGTATTGCGCGCTTTTCCTTGGCGCTTAGATCAAAAAAACTGACATCATCATAGTAGACCTGCCCTTCTGTAGGCTCAAATAAACCCACCAATAACTTGAGTAAAACCGTTTTTCCCGCTCCCGATCGGCCAATGATCAAATTGCATTGCCCCTCGTAAAACTCAGTATCTATGCCCTTCAGAACATGGTTATCACCAAACGATTTATGCAGAGTGTCTGTGCGTATCATGATTTGGCAGAATCAGGTGAGTAATACAGCAATCAAATAATCAAAAAGCAATATAAGAACCATACTCAAGACAACAGATCGCGTGCTCGCTTCACCCAGTTCTATACTCCCCCCCTTCACAAAATACCCCTGATAGCAAGAAACCGAAGTCAATAGAAAGGCAAAAACTGCAGCCTTGACGAACATGATGAAAACATAGCGTTCCTGGAAGAAAGATCGAACACCCAGCTCGTATTCTGCATGACTGATGATACCGGGAAAAACTACTGCTGCATATCCGCCAATAACGCTAATGAAAGCAGCAATAGCCACCAACATAGGTATCATAACGACTGCCGCTATGATCTTGGGCATCACGAGGTAAGCGGCCGTATTGACCCCCATGATCTCCATGGCATCGATGTGTTCCTTTTGGCGCATGCCACCGATTTCCGCTGCCATATTCGAGCCTACCTTTCCAGCTAAGACCAGGCAGGTAATCGTCGGGGCCATTTCGATAATAGCAATATCTCTCACGATATAACCGATGTAGTAATTGGGCACAAAACTATCGCCCAACTGATCGGCAAATTGGACCGCCGTGACTGCTCCTATAAAGAGCGAGATCATGACTACGATAAAAGCTGAACCGACACCAATACTATCCATTTGCCGGATCGTTTCCTTGTAGTACATGGAAAACTTCTCAGGCTTAGCTATTGCAGAGCGCAAGAGCAAAACATAACGACCTATGCCGGAGAGAAAGTTGGTGATGATCATTGGATGGAGAACGGTATTGTGGTTCTTTAGTTCTTTGGCAAGACGGTTCTTTAGCCGGGGCTATTAGGCAAATCTACTAAAGAAGCCCTATCCTTTTAGTATGCCTTCTTTGGCGGCTTGCTCGGTCACGCTATTTAGCTGCACTTTGCCGGTCTTGCTCTTGCGCATACGCATATTGAGGAACTCGACCAACAAGGAAAAAGAAATGGCAAAATAGAGGTAACCCTTGGGGACGGTTCCCACCTCGCTCCCAAAAATCTCCAGATGGCCGAGGTGTGCGCCTTCCGCAATCAGCATAAAACCAATCAGTATTAAAAAAGCCAGCCCAAGCATTTGTATAGACGGATGCCGATTGACGAAGTTGCCTACCGGTACCGCAAACAACATCATGATCACCACAGAGGAAACCACGCCAAAAATCATGATAAAGAGTGCGCCTTGTAGTCCATTGGTCATACCTACAGCGGTGAGAATAGAATCTATACTAAACACGATATTGATCACCGTGATCTGAACAATGGCAGAGCTCAGGGTCATTTTTTTCCTTCCGGTACCACTAGCCTCATCGGCATGGCCGCCTCCTTCCAGCTTGTGACCAATCTCCTTGGTCGACTTGTACAGCAAGAACAAGCCACCCGCTATCAAGATCAGACTCTGGCCCGTAAACTTGGCGTAAAACGCATCGCCCTCTTGGCCAAAACTGGCCCAGGATAGCGGCTGGTTCATGGCCGTAAGTACACTTATACCCAGTAGCAATAGAATTCGCAGCCCCATAGCAACAAGCAAACCGATATTGGTCGCTTTCGTGCGCTCTTCGGGGGGCAGCTTACCTGCGGCAATAGTTATAAAAATGATGTTGTCGATACCGAGTACAATCTCCAGGAAAGTGAGTGTGAGCAAGCTCATCCAAACGGCACCATTCGCAAAGTCGGGGAAAAAGGCTTCCATAGATGAAATTCAGAACACAATGTTAGGGATTTTTTATGCGTTAGCAATTTTTTCTATCTTTGTTTTAAATTTAAACTAACTGATGTCTCACTCCCATCTCGCCCGCTTGTACCGCCCGGACTTTGGCCTGCTGACCGACTTTTATCAACTCACCATGGCACAAGGCTACTTTCGCCAAGGGTTGCACAAGCGCAAAGCCATATTCAACTTGTACTATCGAAGGGCACCATTTGGAGGAGACTTTGTTGTTTTTTCTGGACTTCCGCAGGTCGTAGACTTACTAGACAAGCTGTGCTTTTCTGTCGATGACATCCAGTATTTGGGTAGGCAGCAGGGCGCAGATGGAAAATCCCTATTCGATGAGACATTTCTACACTACCTACAAAGACTCAAATTTTCGGGAAATATATACGCCCCTAAGGAAGGCGAGATCATATACCCCAATGAGCCCCTGCTGCGCGTAGAGGCCGATCTCCTTCAAGCTCAACTGGTGGAGACGGCTCTGCTCAACATGGTCAATTTCAGTAGTCTCGTATCTACTAAGGCCGCCAGGATCAAAGCGGCGGCCGGGCCAGATGGTCGAGTTCTGGAATTTGGTCTCAGACGCGCCCAGGGCATAGATGGCGGTCTGACGGCAAGCCGGGCGGCGTATTTGGGTGGCTGCGATGGCACCAGCAATGTGTGGGCAGGTCGCTACTACGACATACCCGTAGCAGGCACCCACGCCCATGCCTGGATTATGGTATTCCCAAGCGAGATCGAAGCTTTCCGCGCATACGCCGATGCCCTTCCCAACAATGCTACCCTACTGGTCGACACCTACGATACTATAGAAGGTGTCAAAAATACCATTCTTGTCGGTCGCGAGCTTAGGGATCGAGGGCACGAGCTGCTGGGCATCAGGCTAGATAGCGGAGATTTGGCTGCATTGGCTAAAGAAGCACGCCAGCTACTAGATGATGCTGGCTTTAAGGATACGGCCATCGTGGCTAGTAATGATTTAGATGAATATGAGATTACAAAACTGCGCGCTAATGGGGCACCCATTACCGTCTGGGGAGTAGGTACTCGATTAGCTACCTGCTATGATCAACCAGCGCTGGGTGGCGTCTACAAGCTCGCAGCCATCCAAGATGACCATGGCCATTGGCAGCCCAAAATCAAGCTATCAGAACAAGCCATTAAAGTGAGCAACCCCGGCCGCTTGCAGCTGCGCCGCTACTACGATGACCAAGGCCAACCAATAGCCAGCCAGCTCTATGACGAACTACAAGGCGAGCCCAAACCAAGCATCGAGCTTCCGACAAGTCTGGAAAACTCTCCTGCCAGAGTCATCGATCTGAAGGCCCGCGGAAGTCTGGTAAAAAAAGACCTCCTGCAACCGATCATCGAATCTGGCCAACTCACTCAACCTCTGGATGATTTGCCTACTGCGCGTGCGCGTGCTATGCAAAATTATGCCCTTTACGCTGAGCTAGATGAGCACGTTTATGGCTTAAGCATCGAGCTAGCCGAGCAGAAGAATGGCTTGATGAAATAAAAGATTATTTCCCTAGTAGCCGCTCGTTCTTTCAAAGAAAAGCCGAGTGGTTTATTTTTGACTCCCGAAATGGTCTTAAATACCCTTCGTTAATTGCTGACCGATCATGGCCAAAGACAAGATGTACGCTTACGAATATCCTCGCCCATCGCTGACTGTAGACGTGGTTGTCTTCGGTTATGCCGGTGACAAAGACCTGAGGGTACTGCTGATCAAACGGGGTGGCGAACCATTTAAGGGCCATTGGGCGCTACCAGGTGGCTTTGTCGATATGGACGAAGACCTGGAGGCCAGCGCCCATCGCGAACTTGAAGAAGAAACCGGCCTGCACGATCTATTTATCGAGCAACTGTACACTTTCGGCCAGCCGGGCAGAGACCCGCGCGGGCGTGTCGTAAGCGTAGCCTACTATGCCCTGGTGAATCTGATAGACCACTCGCCCGCGGCCAATAGTGATGCCGACGAAGCCGAGTGGTTTGCGCTCGATGATCTGCCAAAGCTGGCCTTCGATCACGACGATATCCTTCAAATGGCTCAAGAGCGATTGCGTGGCAAGGTGCGCTACCAGCCCATTGGCTTCGAGCTGCTGCCCGAGCACTTCACCCTGGCTCAGCTGCAATCGCTCTACGAATGTGTGCTCGGCGTAGAGGAACTCAACAAACGCAACTTCAGAAAACGCATACAAGACATGGGTGTACTCGAAGAGGTAGGTCGCCAAAAGGATGTGCCCCACCGCCCGGCCATGTTGTACCGCTTCAAACCAGAAAAGTACAAGGAGCTGGCCGAGAAAAAAGCACCAAGCTTGCTGAAACGCGGGGTAGATTTTGAGATTTGAGCGGCCGGCGTCTATTTTAATGATTAGGCAGAGTCAATGAAGTATAGAAGCTGTCTCGACAGAGCAATAAAGCGCAACTAAGATGAACGGAAAGGTATCTACATATACGAAGTCCCAATGGTGGTGCCCAATGGTGCTTGTGTTGTGCATATTTAGCTGTGCCCCAGATCAGGGATCTAACGACTATACCTCCTTAGGAGGGTCTGCACAAGGCGATGCTCCCCCTACGCTACCCCCACCGGAAACGGACTATGAGGAGGCAGAAAACAAGTGGGGGTTTGCCGATAGCCTGGGCCGATTGCAAATTCCTGGTCAGTTCGATGAGGTCAGGCCATTTACCGAGGAAGGCCTGGCGCTGGTCAGAAAAAATGGCCGCTGGCACTTTATCGATGCCAGGGGCGAGCAAGTCGGTCAAGACTGGCGAGCCGCCTGGCCGTACAGTGAGGGCCTGGCTCGTGTGCAAAGCGATGAAGACTTAATTGGCTTCATTGGTGAAACCGCTCAAGTAGCTATACTCCCTACCTTTTTGTCTGCTGGTGATTTTCAAGAGGGTCACGCCTGGGTGAGAACGGTTAGCGGCTTTGGATTGATCGATGCAGAAGGTCAGACCGTCATAGAACCACAATATGAAAAGCTATCCGATCTGACCAATGGCCGGCTAGTCTTTAAGCAGGCAGAGAAGTACGGTCTCCGCGATTTGGATCAGATACTCATAGCACCACAATACGACAGGCTGACCGATGACGGTGACCTGCTACGGGCAAGGGAAGGAAGGCTTTATGGCTACCTACAACCCGATGGCGAATGGATGATAGAACCGGCCTATCAGATGGCCTCGCCTTTTGCGAATGGGCGAGCCACTGTGCTAAAAGAAGGCGAATGGCAACTCATAGATGTAAGCGGCCGCAATCTTCTGGCGGCTGATTATCAACAGCTGTTTCCCGCCGGAGAGCAGCTATGGGTTGTAGAAGCAGACGGTGCCTACGGAGCCGTGAATGCCGATGGTCGGGTAGTTATCGATCTGGTGTACGATGAGATTCAGCCATTTTCTTCGGGTTTGGCCGTTTACAACAAGAGTAACCTTTGGGGCTATCTGGAACCCGATGGCACTCAGGCTTTCCCTCCAGAATTTATGCTGGCCTGGCCATTTAAAGGAGAGCTGGCTCGTGTAGCTACCCGTAATGGTTTTGTGATAATCGATAAAGCCGGGACGGTTCGAATAAGGCCCGGCTATCGCGACTTGCGCGTATTTGGAGAGTTGGGGTTAGTGCCGGTGCAGTTGTTTAGATAAACTATTTATATGGCTACGACTTACTTGATGTCGTAGCAATAAGAAGACTTGCGATATGTCCACAAGTCCAAGCTCATTCTATTTAAAATAATGTTTTCAGCATCCTCCATATAGATTTCGATTTCCGAAAAATTGGTACTAATACTATTAACTCCACTACTCACAAAAAAAGTAGCATTTGAGGGTAGTTCAAAATAAAAACAATCATCTTCTTGCTGTAGTGGTTCTAGCTTTTGAGTAAATTTTTCTTTCAAACCGAAAGAGACTTCCCGAATACCGGCGGCATAAAAAATATGCCCATCAGACTCTTCATTGTAGAGTTTAGCCTTTATTAGGACTGGATTGTTTGTAGTATTTCTTAAATAGAAATTCATAGCCCTTGAACAATGAACTAGGAAAAGTCCCACAACTATGATTGCAATTACTTTCATAAAATGACCACCTTTGCAAAAAGAACGAGTAAATGGTAGCCATCATTATGGGATCGGATTCGGATCTTCCAATCATGCGGCCAGCAGCAAAAATACTTGAGCAGTTTGGTGTAGCTGTGGAAGTCACGGTCGTATCGGCCCACCGCACGCCCGATCGGCTATTCGAGTATGCGCGCACGGCTGCGGACCGAGGAATAGAAGTCATCGTTGCCGGTGCTGGAGGTGCTGCTCACCTGCCCGGTATGGTGGCTAGTTTATCTCCGCTGCCCGTTATTGGCGTGCCCATCAAAAGCCGAAACAGTATAGACGGCTGGGACTCTGTCTTATCGATCCTGCAAATGCCCGGTGGCATACCCGTAGCCACCGTCGCACTGGATGGGGGCTTAAATGCAGGCCTGCTGGCTGCTAGAATTCTCGGCACAAAGGATACTGGCCTCAGACAAAAGGTAGCAGACTATCAGGAAAGCCTGAAAGAAAAAGTGGAAAGCAAAATAGAAAAGCTAAAAACTTCCGGTTGGAAGGATGCATAGCCTCTCAACAGCAGGCTAAAGGAGCCTTAAATCGAATTCTACGCGTCTGTTCAGTCTTTTGCCCGCAGCGGTATCATTGGGCCTTCGGGGGCGCGTTTCTCCATAACCGACGTAGGACATACGATCGGAACTGATGTCTTGCTCGGCTAAATAATCTCGGCAAGCACGAGCGCGGTCTTCGCTCAGCACCTGATTGTTGTCATCGTCGCCGACATTATCTGTATGCCCACTGATGATGAGGCTGTAGGATGGATAGCGGCGCATGATCTCGGCTATATCATCGAGTACGGCCTCAGATTCTAATTTAAGGCGGGCACTACCCGTTTCGAATTGAACGGCCTGGGTGGCGAATTCCAATAAGCGCTCGACTTCGGCTTCTACTTCGGGGCAGCCGCGATTTTCCGGTGGCCCAAACTCATCGGGGCAGCGATCTTGCTCGTTGGGGGTACCGTCGTTATCGCGGTCAGCGGGTGGGCAGCCATCGGCTGTTTCGGCATATTGCAGCGGACAAGCGTCTTCGTTGTCGTGCTTGCCATCGCCATCGGTATCAGGGCAACCGAAGTGCTCCGGGGGGCCTGGCTTTCGGGGGCAGTCGTCTTCTGCATCGGGTGTGCCGTCTGCATCGCGATCTGGCAGTGGGCAGCCATTCTCCGCACGGCCGGGTTCCTGGGGGCAAGCATCAAGGTGGTCATAGACACCATCGCCATCGCTATCGGGGCATCCCTGTCCTTCTGCCGTGCCGGCCACCTGAGGGCACTGGTCTTCGAAATCGGCTATGCCATCTTCGTCTGCATCGGGGCAGCCGTTGAGCTGTGGGACTCCTGCCTCGGTCGGGCATCGGTCATCGGCATCGGCTATACCGTCACTATCCTGATCCGGGCAGCCGCCTGTAGACGCTGGTCCTGCCTCTTCTGGGCAGCGGTCTTCTTTATTGACAATACCATCTGCATCATTATCCACTTTGGCTAAGCGATAGATGTAGCCCAGCCCGATCTGGATATTGTCTCTGCTGGCTTGATCGTTGAATCGAGCTTCGCCTTGCAAAGACAAGAAAGAGTTTTCGCCTAGCTTGTAGTTAAAGCCCAGGCCAACGGGCACCTGGTGATTGGCATCATCTACGCCCTCGGCCGTCACCCCATAGCCAGCCAGTAAGTAGGGAGATAACCTGGCGTCGGAGCCTATGGGATAAAGCTGACCGAGTAGATCGATGCTTACTATATTGATGTTGCTGCGTTCGCCCACATCGAGCAAGCCGAATTTGAGCGGGATAGCCGCGGCAAACAACTTGCTGAATTGGTAGCGATACCCCAGCTCCAATCCAAAGGTCTGATTGAGATCGCTGAGTTCTTCATTCAGGGTCTCATTGTCTATGGCCAGGATCCTGGCCGATATGGCGTGATACTTATTCGGTGTTTCATCTTGTCCGTGTAGTGGGGAAGACACCAACGTAGAGACCATGAAAAGACATAGACAAGATAGAAACGCGATACGGGAGGTAATCGAAGTTTTTGACATGCGTATGCTCGCTAAACGACTGAATCCAATTTTTGAGGGTCTTTGCAATGCTTCGACCCCGATGTTCGAGGGTCTACGCGATGCTCCGACCTGCGGAAGTACAAAATTCATAACTGCGTTACTGGGATGATTGATGAAAAAACTCGTCTGTACTAAAAGGGGGTACTGGCAAAGATAAAGATTGATGGAGTTTAGGCAGCCATATTTACCATTGTAGAGGTAAAACCGGAAGGTACCCACTACTCGTACAGCAAATATTTTTCTCTGATTTGCAGAAATGTGGTCAGACCCGCTTGCCAGCTTGCCCTAATCTCCGATTCTGATAAGCCAGATGAGATTTGCCTCCTAAGTTCGTCGCTTCCGGCCAGTGCATCAAAGTGCTGTGTCCTGGAAAAAAAAGATGCTGGCCCCAATTGAGCGGCCCAGGCGATGAGCGGCTCCAAATTGAGCCTAGCGAATGCATTTGCCCTCAGATCATCAGCAGCGGTATCGGTATATGTCCAGCCCCGACAGAGCTGTCCCTCCAGTTTTGGGTATTTCGATCCCGAATTTGGACGAGGCGTAAAACTGACTTCGCTGCGCTCTTCCGGCCAGTCGGGGTGGCCGATCAGCTGAAACTGACGATCCGTTCCCCGGCCGATACTGGCTGAGGTGCCTTCGAAAAAACAAAGACTGGGATAGAGATAGATAGATCGCTGGTTGGGCAAATTCGGAGATGGTGGAACGGGAAGTGCATAGGGCATTTGGCGACGATAATGCGCACAAGTGATGACCCGAAGTTCGGCTTGCAAGCCTTCGCCCAGCCAGCCTTCTGCATTGGTCATGAGCGCGTACTCGCCCACTGTCATACCGTGCAGGACCGGCACGCCCGCATGTATGCCCACAAAGCTGGTGTACGCTTGCTGCATGACTGGTCCGTCTACGATATGCCCATTGGGGTTGGGCCGGTCGAGTACCAAAACGGGAATGCTGGCTTTGGCGGCGGCCCGCATAAGGTAGTGCAGCGTACTGATGTAGGTGTAAAACCGCACACCGACATCCTGAATGTCGAAAATGATGAGGTCCACACCTTCCAGGTCTGCTGGCGCGGGCTCTTTCTTGCGCCCATATAGAGAAATGATGGGCAATCCCGTCTTTGGATCTCGGCTATCGGCTATCGCTTCTCCGGCAGAAGCCATGTCTCTGAAGCCGTGTTCGGGTGCGAATAAATGGGCAACGTTTTGATTCAACGCCAAGAGCGTATCGACCAGGTGCACATCGTCTACCATTGAGGTCTGATTGACCACCAGGGCCAGCCTTTTACCTTGCAGAAGGGGCAAATACTGATCCAGGCGCTGGGCGCCGACTTCTATGGATTGTAACGCTTTGTTTTCTGGATATATAGACTTGCGCTGGTCGGACTCACCGCCCGTTTGCGATTCATCTCCCTGCTGGTCCGGCGGATCGACAGTTTGATCAGAGGTCTCTATAGCCGAAGTCCCGCCATTCGATGCTCCACCGGGAGCAGACTTACTACAATTTGCTTGAATCAATCCAAAAAAACAAAAAAATAATATTACCTTCGTCATCCTTGCAATATAGACCTGTTCTACCACTTTTTGATGAGCAAAAAACGTTTGTACGCTATAGTCGATGTAGAGACGACGGGCGGGCGGGCTACCCGGCACCGGCTTACGGAGATCGGTATTGTACTATTTGACGGCGAGCAGATCATCGACACCTTCGAGTCGCTCATCAATCCGCAAACTTACATACCAGCGGGCATCACCGAGCTTACGGGCATTACCCAAGAGATGGTGGATGATGCACCCAAGTTTCACGAGATAGCCAAGCGCATTGTGGAGATGACGCAAGGTGCGGTCTTCGTAGCCCACAATGTCAGTTTCGATTACGAGTTTCTGCGCAATGAGTTTAAGCGACTCGGCTACACTTTTTCCCGGCGCAAGTTGTGTACAGTGAGGCTAAGTAGAAAGGCCTTTCCCGGACTGAGGTCTTACAGCCTGGGCAATTTGATCCGCCACTTCGGCCTGGAGGTCAATGCGCGTCATCGGGCATTGGCAGATGCACAGGCGACCACCGAACTGCTCAAGATGGCTTTGCAGGGGCAAGATTCTTTGCAAGAGGCGACCTCGCTCATCAATATGGGCATCAAAGAGTCCAGACTGCCCAAAAACCTGAGCATCGACCGCATTCAGTCGCTGCCCGAAGCTTGCGGTGTTTACTATTTCTACAACGAAAATGCACAGGTGGTCTATGTGGGCAAGAGCACCAACATACGCAAGCGCATCGCCCAACACTTTGCCGATAGCACTAGCAAAGGCCGGGAGATACAACGCCAAGTTGCCGACATCAGCTTTGAGTTGACGGGCAGTGAACTGGTGGCCCTGCTGCTCGAAAATCAGGAGATCAAGCGCCTGCTGCCCAACATTAATCGCGCGCAACGCGGCAGGAGACTTTCCTATGCCATCCACACCTGGATAGATGATCAGGGCTATCGACGCTTCGACGTTTGCCGCAACACCGCTCAAGCCCGAAAAGAAAAGGAGATCATCAGTGAGTATCCGAGTATGACCCGGGCCAAAGGGCGGCTCAAGTACGTGCGCAGCCAACTGGAACTGTGCAGTGCGCTCACCCATTTGCATCCCAGTCGCTCGGCCTGCTTTCACTATCACCTACGGCAGTGTCACGGCGCTTGTACCGGTCAGGAAGCTGTCGATAGCTACAACGAGCGCGCCGACGTGGCTGTCAAGTATCTGAATACCGTCTTCGACCACGATTTCCTCCTATTCGACCAAGGCCGCGAGCCCAACGAGCAGGCAGTGGTCTTGGTCGAAAATGGAAGGTACTGCGGCTTCACCTACCTCTCGGAAGAAGAAGGCTACGACCTCGAAGCCATACGGGCAGAGGTCAAACCCAATAGGCATATACCCGGCACGGCCCGGATCATACAGCGGTTTTTAAATCAGAATCCAAGAGCGAAGGTGGTGGCTTTGTAGGGGTGAGGTTGGGGGTATTTGGATTCTTTGAGCAGTGATAAGATATGTAAGATAGCAAGCTCGATTAGAGATTATTTTTTTGGAAATCGGGTGTATATTGTGTCGAATAGTACACCACCCTATGAGATACCTTTTACTAATATTTAGCTCTTTATTTATTTGTACCCTCACAGCCCAATCTGTAGATGGTTTTTGGTCGACAATTCGGCAACGGATAGAAGCAAAAGATATTTTCAGAATTTCGGGTCAAGCCAGCGCCCAGTTTGATTACAATAGTATATCTGGAATAAATCAGAGGAGACCCGGATTTAATGCACGCTTACAAGCTGGTTTAGGAATTGATATGATGGGCATACAAATACCAGTGAGTGTAGCTATGGCAAGAGGAGGGACGGTTTATAATTACCAGTTACCGAGTTATGCCTTTATCGGAATTAGTCCAAGTTATAAATGGATTACCCTGCATGCTGGTGATAGAAGCATGAGTTTTTCTCCATACATATTAAATGGTCTGAGTTACAGAGGTGGTGGAATTGAACTCTCACCAGGAAAATGGAGAATATCGGCCATGCGCGGAATATTGCGAAGAGCATCCGTCGTTGATGCGGGGAGTATACAGAGACTAGAATCACCCTACAGACGAATTGGAAGCGGCCTGCAATTGGGCTATCAATCGGAGAAGACCAATATTTCATTAAATATATTCTCGGCTAGAGATAA
>JBCDFE010000091.1:0-16355 GCA_039178745.1 Bacteroidota bacterium
CAGCAGCGTTTCCCATTTTTCACCTTTGACCTCAGCTTCGATCCGCAGGCGAGAGGGCCATACAACTACGATGTGCCCGACGGTATACCCGGGTTTACTCGCGGTGTCGACCTGGTCAATGATCCGCTCAAACCCGTTGAGTTGATCGACCCCGAAACCCGATGGGGTGGCATCATGCGGGAAATGACAACCAACGACTTCCAGAGTGCCAATATCGAATTTGTCGAATTCTGGATGCTCAGCCCGTTCCTGGACCCAGAAAACCCGCGCATGTTTGCCGGCGATGCCGAGCAAAAACAAGGTACACTCTACCTCAATTTCGGAAATGTCTCGGAAGACATCTTGAAAGACAGCCGCTATGCCTTCGAAAACGGCCTGCCAAGCCCCGGCAACCCTTCGAGACCAGTAG
Organism: Bacteroidota bacterium; assembly: GCA_039178745.1. Lineage (GTDB taxonomy): Bacteria > Bacteroidota > Bacteroidia > Chitinophagales > Saprospiraceae > Neolewinella. The sequence goes on from JBCDFE010000091.1 coordinate 410, forward strand.
ATGAAACCGTTTGGGGGCAAGTACCGGTCACTCAGCAGATAAACCGGGGCTTCGATAACACCAGTGAAACCAGGGAAAGTCAAGATGTGGGTCTCGACGGGATCAACGACATGCAAGAGCAGGAAAAATTTGCCGATTATCTGACTGCTCTGGGTAATAACAACCCCAATCTGGTTGATTTGGTACGCCAAGACCCTGCTAACGACAACTTCCGCTTCTTCAACGATCCCTCCTACGATGACGAGGCTCCCCTACTAGACAGATACACGCGGTGGAACAATACCGAAGGCAATAGCGCCAATAATCGCGATTTAAACCGGCGTCAGTCCAGTACGAACCTACCCGATGGTGAAGACCTGAACCAAGATAATACCCTCAATGAGTCGGAGTCTTATTTCCAGTATGCCATCCCTCTGGTTCAAAGCACAACTAACCCAAGGGAGTTTGATCGGGAAAGCACGCCCTACATAACCGATCGCTTAGAAGCCGACAATGGGCGTGTCTGGTATCGATTCCGGGTGCCGCTCAATGATCCAGGCCGCGAGTCAATCGGTGGCATTCAGGACTTTAGATCCATCCGGTTCATGCGCATGTACATGCATGGATTCGAAACGCAGACCGTTTTGCGATTTGCGCGCTTCGAATTGGTCCGCAACTCCTGGCGTCGATACAATAGACGATTTACCGAAGAGCCTCCTACACTGGGCGAGATCAGAACGGAATTTAGCGTCGATGCGGTAAACATCGAAGAGAATAGCCAGCGCTCTCCCTTTGCTTACTCACTTCCGGTGGGGATACGTCGAGAGCAAAGTCTGGGCGTTGTCAATACGCTTCAGAACGAGCAATCTCTGGCCCTGCGTATAGACAACCTCAAACCTCAAAATCGCCGAGCGGTCTTTAAGTATACCGAAGCCGACCTCAGGCTCTATGAGCGCCTGAAGATGTTCGTTCACGCAGAGGGAAGAGGCGATCAGTTTACGCGGCCGGAAGATGGTGAACTAACGCTCTTCGTCCGATTTGGCTCAGACTTTGAAAGCAACTACTACGAATACGAGATCCCACTTGATATATCTGACACGACCGCAGTTGCCGGACTTAACGTCAATACCGATCAGTATCGCGATGAGGTTTGGCGAGCTGCCAACGATATGGATCTGGAGCTGGCCCTACTGCGCGAGTTAAAGCAAGAGCGCAACGACCTCGGCATTCCGATTACCGACCTTTACTCGGCAGATTATCAGCCCACTGACTCCGTCTTACATCGCATAAGTTTGAGGGGCAACCCCAACCTGGGGTTTGTGAAGGTATTCATGATCGGTGTAAAAGGTGCCGAAGACCTGACTGGGGCCGAGCGATCTGTAGAAGTATGGGTCAACGAGCTTAGGCTGGAAGGTCTTGACGAGCGAGGTGGTGTAGCTGCTATAGCTCGTGCAGACGTACAGCTGGCCGATCTGGGCACGATAACTGCTGCCGTTAACTATAACAGCATAGGCTTTGGCGCACTAGACAACAGCGTACAAGAGCGAAGTCGGGAGAAGACCTTCGGCTACGATTTTGCAGGCAACTTCAATCTCGACAAGTTCTTCCCCCAGGAATGGGGACTCAGGCTTCCGCTGTACGTGCAGGAAAGTCGAACAGTGAGTACACCAGAATACGACCCCTACGATTTTGACATCGTACTGGAGGAAAAACTTGATCGAGCAGACCCCGCCGATAGGGACAGTTTGCGCGAGCAGACTCAGGACATTACGCGCATATCGGCCATTAACCTGACCGATGTAGGCATCAATCCTCAAGGCGGCAATCAAGGCAGCCCCGCGCCCTGGGACATAGAAAACTTCAGCCTGAGTGTGGGCCAAACCAGAACTCAAAGAAGTGATCCCTTTATCGCCTCTGAAGACACGCGGGAATCTACTGCTGCACTCGACTACGGATTTAGTCGGGGCAGGGCCAGCTATATAGAGCCGTTTAAAGGTTTAGAAAGTCGGTATCTGCGATGGCTCAAAGAGTTCAATTTCAATCCCCTGCCCAATAGTTTTGGAGTCACCAATGTATTGAATAGACTGCAACAGACCACCGAGTATCGATTTGACGAGACCCAAACCGTGTACTTCAACAAGCGCTTTACCTGGGATCGAAATTACGATCTGCAATGGGACCTGACCCGATCGCTCAAGTTGAACTACAATGCCGTCATGAACGCCACCATAGACGAACCCTTTGGCGAGCGATCCGAGCCAGATACTGTATTGCAAAATCTGCTAGACGGCGGTCGACCTAAGCGTTTTCAGCAAGGCATAAACCTATCTTACACCTTGCCCATACGGTTCCTGCCCTACATGGACTGGGTAGACGTACGAGCGAGCTACTCCGGCAACTACGTCTGGAATGCTGCTACCCTAGACCTGGAGTTCCTGGGTAATACCATTCAAAACTCGCAGACCAGACAAGTCACGGCCAACCTGAACTTCACGGGTCTGTATGACCAAATCGGATTTTTGCGGCAAATCAATCAGCCACAACGGAGAGGTCGGACCCGCGGAAGTGCAAATAGAAGAAACCAAGACCGAAGTAGAGACGGCGAAGGGGAAGAGGAAGATGGCCGCAGAAGACGGGGCAACGACGGGCCATCTAATGCGACCAGGGCGTTGATCAGACCACTTTTGCTATTGCGCCAGGCTCGATTTACCTACAGTGAAGATTTGGAAACGATACTGCCTGGCTTCTTACCCAGCCCTCGATTTCTGGGGCTTAGTGAGGGTTTCGAAGATCCGGGATGGGGTTTCGTATTTGGTTTGCAGCCGAAGATCAGAACACTGGACGAAGCAGACCAGCAGAGCTCAGAAGACTGGCTCTGGCAAAATCGAGATTTCCTGACCCAGTCCCCATTCCTGAATCAGGATGTTGAGCAGTTTTACACGCAGTCCTGGGATGCGCAAATCACGCTGGAGCCCTTCCGGGATTTCCGCATAGATCTGTCGATGAACAGAAGCTTTACCGAAAACTACTCGGAGACTTTCAAAGTGACCGAAAAAATACCCGGTGCAGACTTTGAGCATGCCATTCCGGTTACAAATGGTAGCTTGACGCTGACAACGGGCGGCTTCGGCTCGCTATTTAATCAGGATACGGCAAATCTGGCAGCCTTATTTGCCACTTTCGAGAATAACCGGGTCTTGATCAGTCAGCGCCTGGGCGACGGTCGCCCTCATGAGGACCCTGCACTGGCTATTCGCGGCTTTGAGTTTGGATACGGCCCCAACCAGGCCGAAGTCTTGCTGCCCGCATTCTTAGCTGCCTACTCTGGTGAAGATGCCACGACTGCCAGTCTAGATGCCTTTGACCGCCAGGCGGCTCCCAACTGGAGGCTCACTTATAATGGACTTCCACGGGTCGGAGGCCTGGGCGAGATATTCCGTCGGGTCAATATTTCTCATGGGTTTCAGTCTACTTTCAACATCAGCTCATTTGGTACCAGTCTGGATTATCTGGATGCCATACAGAGAGAGTTGGAAGAAGGCACCTACGATACGACAACCCTCAATTTTTTCCCACGCATCGAGATTCCGAATGTGTCGGAGAATAAGTCTTTTGCACCATTGGTGGGTATAGAAGCCGAGCTGTTGAATGGCATGTCTTTCAACTTCACCTACACCATTTCGGCCAATCGGGGGCTCAATATTGTCAGTAAGCTCCTGACGGAGAACACCGTTACGGAGATCGTTGGCGGTTTCGGCATGGTGCTGCAAGGTGTCAACATCGGCTTTTTGACGGGCAAGCGGAATCGTCGTCGAGGTCGAGACCGACAAGAGGCCGAAGAGGAAGTTGCCGAGCAAGCCGGTGGCCGACGCGGCGGTGGCCGTGGTCAGTCTGGTGGTCGTTTGAATGTAGGTGATCTCGATTTTCAGCTCAACTTCAGCTTCCGCGACAACATTACGTATGCCAGCAAGCCGGATCAAGGCATCAGGGAAGCTACAGAAGGCAACCGAACTGTTACCTTCTCTCCCTCTGCTGAGTACCAAATCAACAATCAGCTCGCCCTACGAGCATTTTTCGATTACAGAAGGACACTGCCTTACAACACGCTGGGCTTCCCGACCACAACCTCCAGAGGTGGCGTGGTGGTCAGATTCCAGCTGCAGTAATTTTTTGGAGATCGTGCAACAAATTTGACACAACATAGAAAGCTTGTTCCTGTTGTAGTATTGTACTTTTGTGCTCTCGAAAGACCAGCAATGGCCACGCAACAATACTCGCAAGTCTACAGGCAATTTGCCGATATCGAGCTGACTGATTATCAGCGCTTGATCAGGACGTATGAAGAATTGGAAAGAGAGATTGGGCGCCTGGATGTAGACGAATACTTCGAGCTTACGGTCAGATACGTTGATGCCCTTTTCCACTCTGGTGCCTACAGAAGGCACTTGCTCATGGTAGATGCGGTGATCGAGGCGAGCATAGAGCGCAACTTGGTCAATTACAAGGGTCGAGACATTTTCTCCCACATGCTTTTTTGCAAGGCAGCCAGCGCCTATCGCATACAAGACTATAAGCAAGCGCGACATGTGACCCAAGAGTTGATCAAAATTCACCCAGAACGACCATTATACCGGCGCATGCTCAGGGCCATAGGCTTTAGAGAGCAGCAAAATCTATTACAGTTTGGCAGAGCTGCTTTCATATTTTGTTTATTAGCAGCAGCCTTGGTCATTGTTGTCGATCTGTTGGTGGTAGACCCATTTTATCCAGGAGAGCACCAGGCTATGCTCTGGTTACGCAATGATCTTTTTATTATTGCCCTCGTCTTGTTGTCGGGATGCTTTGGCTTTGCCTGGTGGAAAGCCAGCTGGAATGCCAATCGATTTGGCAAGGACAAATAATTACAATAAAAAACCACACGGTGCAGAAACCCAGCTTAGTTATTTTAGCCGCAGGAATGGGCAGTCGATATGGCGGCCTAAAGCAAATCGATGGTGTAGGCCCACATGAGGAAGGCATCATAGAATACTCTATTTACGATGCGATACAAGCCGGCTTTGGAAAGGTCGTTTTTGTGATCAGAAAAGACATCGAAGCGCCTTTTAGAGAAAAGTTTGATGGCAAGTTCGGCGACCAAATCGAAATTGCTTACGCCTTTCAGGAAATGGATAGTTACGTCCCTGAAAACATCGACCCCGCTAAGCGCGAAAAGCCATGGGGAACAGCTCATGCTATGCTGGTTGCTGAGCCTGTAGTCGACGAGCCTTTTGCGGTGATCAATGCCGATGACTACTATGGCCAAACGGCCTTCAAAATGATGGCGTCTTTTCTGGTTGCCGAGGCTTCCCCTGAGCTGTTCAGCATGATGGGCTATGTGCTGCACAACACCCTAAGCGACCACGGCACCGTAAACAGGGGCGTAGCCGTAGTGAGTGAAGACATGCTACTCAAATCGGTGAACGAAAGACTGAAAATAGAACGCATCGATGGTGAGGTCTCCTATCTGGGCGAAGATGGTCATCGCTATGGACTAAAAGACAAGGATGTCGTATCCATGAATTTTTGGGGCTTCCATCCATCGGTCTTCGATCGCACCAAAAAGGATTTCGAAGCTTTTGCTCAGGCCAGCGAAGGGCAACCGCGTGCAGAAATGCTCATACCAAAAGTCGTCGATGATATGATCAATGATGGAAGTGCCAGGGTAAAGGTTTTGGTTAGCGAAGATCGCTGGTATGGCGTCACTTATCAAGAAGACAAGGAGCGAGTGCAGAAGGCTTTTGCACTAATGGTCGAGCAGCAAACTTATCCGAGTCCATTATTCGGCTCACTGGTGTAGGTATACTAGCGGTCTTTCCACTTCTTCAGGTCGATGGTCAGCTCCCTTATTCTATCACCTAGCTGGGTGCTTATTTCATCCCACTGCGGTTTTCTCCATTTGCTGGCGGGCTCTCCTGCAAACCCATATGGTTCTTTGGGAATGCCAAAAGTATTGGTATCTAATTTTCCGTTTCCATTGCGATCATAGAAGGCGGCAATGCCATATACGGCATCGGGTAAAGCGGGAAGCTCTACTTCATAAGCAGGCTGGTCCTCGACTACGATACTAGTGCCGTAGTGTACACGTTCGTCTTCAAAATCAGACGCCGATAGATAAACAGCTACTAATATCTTGCCACCATCAGCTTGATCTCCTAAGTTGAGAATGAGACGCGTGGTCGCATCTTTATCGGCCTTCATGGAAAGCAGAAAAACTAGGGCCATCGAGCCCACTAATAATGGCTTCATGCTGTCATCGATGTATAAGCAAACGGCCTTGTATCTTAGCAGTAGCGCTCGAAGGCCATCATGAGATTCTGGGCAATAATAGTAGCCGAACGCCCTTCTATGTGATGGCGCTCCAGGAAATGGACCAACTGCCCGTCTTTAAATAGTGCAATACTTGGGCTGCTGGGCGGGTATGGCTTCAAAAAATCACGGGCGCGGTCAGTAGCTTCCCTATCTACTCCTGCAAATACTGTGAATAGGTTATCGGGCTTCTTTTCTGCGCTCAGGGCCATCTTAGCACCGGGGCGTGCATTAGCAGCTGCGCAACCACATACAGAGTTGACCACTAAAAGTGTCGTTCCCGAATCATTACTCAAGGCCTGGTCTACCGAGTCTACTGTATTTAAAGACTCAAATCCATGATCTGTCAGGTCTTTTGCCATGGGGGTAGTCAACTGAATTGGATACATGTAGCTATTTGTTTTTTGGAACGTTATTTACCCATCATCAACACGCTTTACAGGGGTTTGGTTTTAGCCTTCTTCCTGGGGGAAATTATCTCTCACCTTATCGAGAATACGCTTGAGTTCTTCATAGTCTTTCTCGTTGAGTCCTTTCCATGAAATCCGTCTAAGCTCTTCAACCCTGGGTAGCAGTGTCTCGTAAAGTACGCGTCCTTCTGCTGTCAAAAATATGCGGTATCGCCTTCGGTCATTCGGGAATCTCCGTCTTTTGATCAGGTTCTTTTGATCCAGCAGATCGATGATTCGGGAGACCGTAGGTGCATTTTTGAAACTATCGCTGGCCAGCTGTGCCTGGGAAATTCCATCACTCTTGTAAAGTAGATCTAGAAGTACCCATTGCTCGGTACTGAGATCCGATCCCATATCGCGAAAAACGCGCAAATAATTTTGTTTCAGCACCTTGGCCGTTCGATCCAGATACGTGCCCACATGTTTAGGTTGCAAGGCCATACAGCACACAAGATAAGGTAGGTGATGCTATCTTGCATCTTCATTTAAGCAAACCGATGAGATACAACCAACTCGGACCAGAAGGTCCAAAAGTCAGTATAATATGCCTGGGTACTATGACTTTTGGCGAACAAAATTCAGAAGCAGAAGCTCATGCACAGCTAGATTACGCCATAGCAAATGGGGTGAATTTTATAGATACTGCCGAGCTGTATAGCACCCCTGCCAGAGCAGAGACCCAAGGTTCGACGGAACGGATTATAGGAAGTTGGCTGGCTGGCAGATCAGATCGGGCTCAAATAATCTTGGCCACTAAAATAGCCGGTGATCGCCCATTTGCCAACCACATTAGAAATCCACTGGGCTTTAAACGCCATCAAATTGAAGAAGCGCTGGAAGCCAGCCTAGACCGGCTACAAACGAACTATGTGGACTTGTATCAACTTCACTGGCCTAACCGGAGCACCAATTTTTTTAGCCAACGCGGGTTTACATACGACCCTAGTGAAGATTGGGAAGATGACTTCTTGGAGATTCTACAGTCTATGCAAGAAATTATTGCCTCTGGCCGAATAAGACATTGGGGGCTGAGCAACGAAACCCCGTGGGGATTGATGCGCGTGCTGCACCTCGCCGACATGCATGGATTGCCCAGACCCGTGAGTATCCAAAATCCTTATAGCCTGGTGAACAGGACTTTTGAGATCGGGCTTGCTGAGATCTGTATGCGCGAAGGGATATCTTGTTTGCCCTATAGCCCGCTGGCTTTTGGACGACTATCAGGCAAATATATTCGCGGGCTGGACAAGCCAGAATCTCGCCTCAACAAGTTCCCTGGCCAATGGACGAGGTACAATAGCGATAGTACCAAAGAGGCCATCGCGCGCTATTTGAATCTAGCAGAGAAACACGGCCTGAACATGACCAAAATGGCCCTCTCCTTTGTGAATGACAGGCCTTTCGTATGTAGCAACATTATCGGCGCAACTACTTTGGCGCAACTAGAAGAAAATATAGCCAGCGCGGATTTACAGTTGGATCAATCTGTACTTAGAGATATCGAAAAAATTCACGACGCGATACCAGATCCAGCACCATAGATGCAACAGCAGTCTATACCGCAACAAGTCCCTCATTCAGGTATACGCTCAATGGCTGCAAAGTATGCCCATCGAATAAGCTAAACACAGAGATGGGCTTGCCCGCACTGAGCGCCATAAGTGTATACACGCTTCGGTTTTTATCGACTATTGGATAGGCGCGGCCATTGTCGTCTACCAGATATGCGTGCTCATTATCTATGAAAGGGTTGACGGCAGACAAATACACTGGATAATCAGGAAGCCAAGGGTGTATAGCGATCGCCTTGCCGTAGTTGCGCAGCATATCGGTAAAAGTATCATAGCCTTTCAGGCCAGAATAAGCTTTCGTTGCAGGTACTGGACTGGAGAAAATCCCCCTTCTGGGATATACACCAGGATAGTGATGAATATCTCCAGACCAAGCTGACGCTAGAGGCCAGGAACGTTCAAAAGGTCGGTCTCCAAAGGCATAATCGATGATGAGCGCAAACCTCTTCGTCGTTTCTCCCCTAAGCCAGACTCTGCGATATCTGAGTCTGTCTTCTACCCCTTCGACCAATCCCATGACCAACCACAAATCGTTCATGGCTGGTCCGGTAAGTACGTAGTCTTTTTTTGGCGAGATACCCATTAAACGAAAAAGCTCTGATCGCCTCTTCGGATCTGATCGATCCTGTTCTTTCCATGCGTTACAGAGCAGATATAGATCTCCTACCAACTCTGCAACGTCTTTAGGTGTACAAGGATCTTTTACTGTCAGCCGGCGCACACGGCCAGCCAATCCAGGAAGTTGTGCATCGGTTAAGCGGGCTGCAGCATTTAGCCAGTAATCCGCCTGAAAAGAAGACGCCGGAGCTAACCCCATGCGAACTATATCAAGTAGTCTAACCTCCAACTCAGCAATACCTTGATCCATTAATCGCTTGCGCTCTTCACTCGGTGCAAAATCCAATCTTTGTGCCGACTCTCTGAGGGGAGCTTTCTCCGTTCGAAGTACTGAAATTTTCTGGTGTTTACGCACCCAACTCGGTGGTTCGCCAACCGTCCACTCATCCGGGCGATTTTTTAATTTCAGGAGTAGGGCCAGTGCGTGTGTACAGGGACGCTTTTTTGATCGACAATCACAGAAAAATCTGGCTTGTAGTAAATCTACAGTAGTGTGAAGTGCTTTATTCCCCTTTACCTCAAATTCGCCCCATATCCACTTACCATCGCCTCCCAATGTGCGCCATCTTCGGCTGTAAAACAAACGACGCGCCCCTTCCAATGCGCGCGCATCAGGTGCATATTTGAGCAAATCGTCAATAGTCATTTCAGTTGGCTGCTATAACCAAGCCCAAGCTGCGCAGCGCGCGCTTAGATGCCTGCTGCTCTGCACTTTTCTTGTTAAAATCTTCGCCTATGGCGATCTTCTCCCCATCGATCAAGACCGCTACCTTGAAGCGATCTCGCTTATCTTGCTTGAATCGCTTAAGGGTCTTGTAATTGACTTGGCTCCCTAGTTTTTGGCAGTGTTCCAGCAACTGACTCTTGTAGTTATCATCAAAGGTTTCCAGACCCTCTACATCTACGTAATTGCGCAGCATATTGCGAACGACGAACCGCCTGGTGCGCTTATATCCCCTTTCGATATAAATGGCCCCGACCAATGCTTCGACGGCATTGCCTAGCATTGATCTGGCTATGCGCGTATTGTTACGCTCTTGCAAAATGGTATCGAGCCCCATATTGCTCCCAATGGAGTTGAGTGATTTGCGCTTAACTATTTTCGAGCGCATCTTGGTCAGGAAGCCTTCATCTACCATCGGATACTTGCGGAATAGATATTCTGCTACAATAGTCCCTAAGACCGCATCTCCAAGATATTCTAGACGCTCATTATTCTGACTGGCGTAGGCTTCGCGATCGTTATTGCCACTCTTATGGCTAAACGCCAGTTTAAACATAGGCATATTGGCAGGTGTAAAACCCAGCAGCCTACGCAACTGCGCTGCAAATCGTCTGTCTGACGAAAACCAACGATTCCAAAGCCTACGACAAAAATAAATCACTGGAGTGTAAAGATAAGGAGCAAATTTAAATGCCCGTTTCTACATGAGAAAACAAAAAATCAAGTCGCCTATTCAACAAATTTCTTAAAGACCGTTGCCGAGTTGTGCCCGCCAAATCCGAAGGTATTGCTCAAAGCTACATTGACTTCCTTTTGAACAGCCTCGTTAAAAGTCAAATTGAGCTTGGGGTCGATTTCCGGGTCGTCTGTAAAGTGGTTGATGGTAGGCGGAATGAACCCGTGCTGAATAGCCAGTATACATGCTATAGCTTCGACGGCCCCAGCGGCTCCCAGCAGATGGCCTGTCATGCTTTTGGTTGAACTGATGTGCAGATCGTATGCGGCATCTCCGAAGGCCAGCTGTATGGCTTTAAGCTCGGCCGTATCGCCAAGAGGGGTACTTGTTCCATGTGTATTGATGTAATCGACATCGGCCGGACTTAGCCCAGCATCGCGCAGTGCATTGGCCATGGCCATTTTTGCGCCTACGCCTTCCGGGTGTGGTGCAGAAATATGATGAGCATCACTACTAGCAGCATAGCCAGCCACTTCTGCCAGAATGTTTGCACCACGCGCTTTCGCATGGTCTAAAGATTCGAGTATGATGGCAGCTCCTCCTTCGCCAAGCACAAAGCCGTCTCTGTCCGCGTCATAAGGTCGGGAAGCCGTCTTATAGTCATCGTTTCTAGTAGATAAGGCCTTCATATTGTTGAAGCCACCAATACCAGTCTTGCAGACAGCAGCCTCACTACCTCCTGTGACCATTAAATCTGCCCGACCAAGCCGGATATCGTCACAGGCCGAAGCAAGTGCATGACCTGAACTCGCACATGCAGATACCGTAGCGTAGCTGGGCCCGCGCAAGTTATACTTCATACTCACGTGGCCCGCTCCCATATTGGCAATCATACGAGGAATCATGAACGGATTATATCGAGGCGTCCCATCGCCGCCATCGAATATTTCTATTTCGCGCTCCAGAGATTGAAGTCCTCCTATACCGCTGGCGAAAATCGATCCAGACCGATCGGGGTCGTAGGGAGGATTCTCGCCTGTGAGGCCAGCCATATCCATGGCTTCTGCAACTGCGTAGAGCGCATAAACCACATAGGGATCAATTCGCCTGGCCTCTCGCTTATCCAATCGGATGGTGTGATCAAAATCTTTGAGCTCACAGGCGAACTGCGTCTTGAACTTTTCTGTATCAAACTGCGTGATCGGAACAGCTCCGCTTTTACCTGATCTCAGGCCGTCCAGATATTCTGGTACACTATTACCTATAGAGGTAAGTGCCCCTATGCCAGTTATGACTACTCGCTGCATAATCCTCTGTTTTAGAAAGCTGCCAGCACACTACTGTACCAGCACAAAATAAAAGCCGCCGTACGCCGCCTCAACCCGATATAGCCGGGTTTGAGAGACTAGCAGACGGCGGCTTACTGAGCACCTATCAAAAGGCGCAGAGTCCAATGGGTTTATTCGCTGGCTTCAGCGTTGGCCTTCATAAATTCGATGGCCTGGCCCACGGTTTTGATTTCTTCAGCTTTTTCATCTGGAATGCTGATATCAAACTCTTTTTCGAATTCCATAATCAATTCGACGGTGTCTAGAGAATCTGCACCTAAGTCTGTGGTAAAGTTTGCGGTTTCTGAAACTTCTGATTTATCAACGCCCAATTTGTCTACGATGATATTTACCACTCTTTCTTCAATATTTGCCATTGCATAATCCTTTTTGATGAACAATTGCGGCGCAAAGAAAGCGCCTTTGGCTTGCAAAACCAAAATTGCGACGCTAAGGGATGCCCTTTAGTCACAACTTTATTAGCTACAAAGATATCCAACAGCCTGATTAACAGCATGTTGAGTCATTTATACTTTTAAGCAATTTGTTATAACAGCTCAAATGCTAATTACCATTCTACAACTTCAGTGGCTCGATGTTCTCCCAAGAAGGGAAAATCTCGTCAACCGGCACGATAACTAAACTTACCTTTGTGCCTCTGCCCAACCAAAGATACCAGCTGTAGTAAACTTAACACCATACTGAACGGATATGAAAATCACTGACCACCAGAATACCAAGATCGTAGCTACTGTTGGGCCTGCCTGTGATAGCTTCGAACAATTGCTAGAACTCGTGCAAGCTGGGGTAGATGTTTTTAGGCTTAACTTCTCCCATGGCGATCACGAAAGCAAGCTGGAAATCATTCAACACATTACCAGAATCAATGAAGAGTTTGACGTACACATCAGTATTCTTGCTGATCTTCAAGGCCCTAAGCTGCGCGTAGGTAAGATCGAAAACGGTCAAATCGATGTAGAGCCCGGCCAAATACTGACCTTCACCAATACAGAATGTGTAGGAAATGCCGATCAGATCTATATGAGCTATATGCAGTTCGCCCAGGATGTTTCTGTAGGAGAACGCGTATTGATAGACGACGGCAACCTGGTATTCGAAGTAGTGGAAACCAACGATGTCGACGAAGTCAAACTAAAGGTTGTTTTCGGTGGCCCACTCAAATCAAACAAGGGTGTCAACTTGCCCAATACCAAGATCAGCCTTCCCTGCCTCACGGAAAAAGACCTGATCGACCTGGAGTTTATCCTTACCCAACCGGTCAATTGGATTGCGTTGAGTTTCGTGCGCCACCACAGGGATGTCAAAGACCTGCGGGCCCGAATAGAAGCCGCCGGCCACCCAGCCAAAATCATTTCCAAAATTGAGAAGCCCGAAGCCATAGAGCACATCGATAAAATCATCAAACACAGCAATGGCATTATGGTCGCCCGTGGTGATCTGGGCATAGAGATTCCCATCGAGCGTGTTCCTTTAGTCCAGAAAGATATTATCAGAAAGTGCATACAGCGAGCACGGCCCGTCATTGTCGCTACTCAAATGATGGATAGCATGACTACCAAGCCAAGCCCCACCAGGGCTGAAGCGACAGACGTAGCTAATGCTGTTCTCGATGGTACAGATGCGGTCATGCTAAGCGGAGAAACCAGCGTTGGAGCCCACCCAGCGAAGGTGGTCAGAGCTATGAATAGAATCATCGAAGAAGCGGAAAAAGCCTACCCCAAAGATCAATATCAACCCAAGCCCAGTCCCAAGAGCAGAACCTACAGAAGCGATGTAGTCTGCAAGGCCGCCGCTGTTACTGCCGAGGGTATGCCCGCAAAAGCCATAGTGGGCATGACCAGTTCCGGCTACACCGCCTTCAAACTATCCAGCTACAGACCGGCAGCCAAAGTATACATCTTCAGCGACCGGCCCTATATGCTGGCTACACTCAATCTTTGTTGGGGCGTCCGCTGCTACTACTATGATGGCTTCACCAGTACCGATGATACTGTGGCCGATGTCAATGAGATATTAAAGGAAGCTGGCCGTATTGAAAAGGGCGATGTAGTCGTTAACTTAGCATCTATGCCGTTGGTCCGCCGATTCCGAACCAATATGATGAAAGTCACAGAAGTAGAATAACCACCGAAGCTTGCTGGAAACAGACTATACCCGAAAGCCATCTACGGAAGCAGCGCCCAGAGCGGGCTGTCTAGCCTGGGGCGTTTTTATGCAAACAGCATTCCTGAGTTTTTGCGCTGTCTTATACCTGACCGGACTAATTCGCGGTCTCGATGACTTCCTCCTTCTAGCCTTGTTTGCGGCCATCCCCATAGGGGCCTTCCAATTCGTGTTGGGCATCGTACAGTATATACGCAGCAGGCGCTACCTGCTTGGGTTCTATACCTACTTCAGCGCAGGCTATCTCGCCATTTTTTGGTTGGTTCCCATCTACTTCTCAGGCTTTGAATACTTCGGCATCCTGACTACTGTTTTGCCCCTCGCCCTTGGCTGGTTGTTGACCTACATCCAATTCTATGTCCCTGTAGGCCCAAAAATTGACCTAGACGATAGGCTTGAAGATATACTCGATGCTTGAGCAAGAGGCACCGAAAAAAATCATCAAGAATCAGCCCAAAGGTTGTACAGAAGCTGCCTTGAATGTGCAAACCACCCTCTTGAGTGTGTTTTATGTCTTCTACATGATGAGTGAGTATGTTTTCAAAGAAAGTGGTAGCGTCCTGATTTTTCCAGTCCTACTAGCCGCTCCAATATTCGGTATTTGGCAACTGATTATTGGCTTTACACTGCATATCAGATTTGGACACACGATCACCAGCGTCTACCTCTGGACCAGCTTTATTTACCTAGTCCTTCTCATCTATTTCGCTGGATTTTTATCTCCTACGCCATTTTTATGGGCAATAGCCGTTACCGTTCCAATTTGTTTGAATTGGCTGCTTTTGTATTATTATTACAGAGTACTTCCATACCTGGACACACCCAAAGATGGAAGGTTTGAAGATATACTCGATGCTTGAACCACTAGAGGATAGGGGATATGGAATACCGAGGCAACGCTCAAGCAAGTCTCATGTACACTTCATTATAGCTGAAGCAGCTGTAATGACTTTGATCATAATCTACATTCTACTGCTGGAATACACAAACTTGTTGAACAATTACGATGGAGATGAATACGGCATGGTCGTAGGCGCCATAAGCGCTATAATCGGTGGTCATCACTTTATTCTAGGTGCCATTCAGGCATGGAGGTCAGACTTGGGTGGCATCCGAAAGTACATGGCCGGCGTACTGCTGTACCTGATGTATCCTATATCCATTTTACTATTTAGAGACTTTCTCCAAAGGCTCATCATAGACGATGGCCAGCTGGCAGCTCTTTGTCTAATTTTGCCCATTCCCATATTGGCCTGGTGGATGGCAGCTGTACAATATTCGAGGTGGAAGTCTAAAAAAGACTTTTCATTTATCGATGCTGAAGATATCCTGGATGCCTGACTCAGACATCTAAAATTTTAGATTCTATGCTAGAACCACTTCCAGATCAAGAACACAAGACCCAAAAATCATTCTGGATCCTGCTAGCACAAATAGAATCTATAGTCATTTCTCTTTTAGTAGTATATCCGTTCATAGAGGCTTTTATAATTGGACCATGGCTGTTTACCTACAGAATCTATGAATCGATAAGCATAATACTGTTTTCCATTATAGGATTACATCAACTCTTTTACAGCATATACAAATTTGCAAAAGAGAAGCAGCGCAGCTTTCGAGCTTACACAAGTATATCAATCGGCTATATAATCTTACTGTTTATTCTATTTTCTTCTCCGAGCATCCTAGGTGGTAGAACCGAGGAAATAATACTATGCATATTGCTCGTTATACCTGCCTTTCTTAGCTGGTGGTATACCATACTGCGAATAAGAATAGCAAAAGATCGAGCCGAAAATTCAGCGATCGATCCAGAAACCGTACTCGATTTTTTGGAGTAGTTCGTTCTTTCCTATCTTGCTCCCCCCAGTTGTCATACATGAGAGGCTACTACTTTCTGATGGTGTTCCTTTTTTCAGGACTTCCGCAGGTCGGAGCGTTCCCCGAAGGCTCCGATCCTCGTGCAACTGCTAGCAGCAGGAGCAACGGGATTACCACGTTCCCCGAAGGCTCCGATCCTCGTGCAACTGCTAGCAGCAGGAGCAACGGGATTACCACGTTCCCCGAAG
>JBCDFE010000092.1:0-16259 GCA_039178745.1 Bacteroidota bacterium
ATCCTAGATGAAGCCGATCGCATGCTAGATATGGGCTTTGTGCACGACATCAAGAAGATCATAGGCATGCTGCCCAAAGAGGGTCGGCAAACCCTGTTTTTCAGTGCGACTATGCCGCCTAAAATCAGGAAGTTCAGCAAAGACATCCTGGTAAATCCTGTGGAGATCAACATCGCCATCTCCAAACCCGCAGAGAAGATAGACCAAAAGGCCTATGATGTAGAAGAAACCGGCAAGTTGCGCCTGATCGAGCGTATCATCAAAGATCGAGAGCACATGGAGCGCATCCTCATCTTTGCAGGCACCAAAAAGGGCGTGCGCGACCTAGATAGAACCCTTAGACGCAGGGGCCATACGGTCGGAGCCATATCCAGTGATCTGGAACAAAGCGAGCGGGAGGTGCGCCTCAAAGAATTTCGCTCGGGCAAGCTGCCCATAGTCGTTGCCACCGATGTCCTTTCGAGAGGTATCCACATCGATGGCATTGACTTGGTCGTCAACTACGATGTCCCTGGCGATGCCGAAGACTATGTACACCGCATCGGACGAACAGCAAGGGCCAGTGCTGAAGGAGAGGCCATCACCCTTATCTCTCCTAAAGACCGAGGTCGCTTTCGCCGCATAGAGCAACTTACCGATCGGAAAATTGCCCGCGAGAATCTTCCAGAAGACCTAGAGCACTTCAAACCAGGGCCAGGCTCTGGTCGAGACAACAATCGGGGAAAAGGCCGAGGCAATCGATCTGGTGGCCGGAATAAAAACCGAAGAAACGGCAATCGACAAGGCGGCTCCAATCGCTCCGGCGGCAATAGAAACAGAAATAGGAACAGGGGTGGTCGCAACAGATCAAATGGTGGTTCAAATAGCTCGGGAGACAACCGCGAGTAGACCTTTTTGAACTGGAAAGTCATGAACAACAGAAAGTTGATCCTGTAACTCGCTACTCCTTGAAGTAAAAAAACAGAGCCAACATGACAAGCCAAAAACTCATTTTTACGCTCTTTCTCCTTCCTTATTTCACGCTTTTAAAGGCTTCGGCTACAGCTTCTTTCGACCCTCTGCCGTCTATATCCAAGTACACGGAAAATATGGATAAGCGCCCAGGTTTCTTTACAACCTACTGGGATGCCGAAAGCGGAAGGATACTAATAGAGATCAGCCAATGGGAAGAAGATTTTCTCTATATCAATAGCCTTACTGCTGGCCTGGGCAGCAACGATATCGGACTAGACCGCAACCAACTAGGCGGCAACCGCGTGGTGCGCTTCGAGCATTCGGGGCCAAGGGTCTTGCTCATAGAGCGCAATCTAAACTACCGGGCAACATCAGATAATGAAGCCGAGCGTATGGCCGTACAGGAGGCCTTTGCCGAATCTGTTCTATATGGCACCAAGGCCCTGGCCGCTACAGAAGACGCACTTCTCATAGATCTGACCGGTTTATTATTTCAAGATATTCACGGGGTCTCCCAGAGACTAAAATCCAGGGGCCAGGGCACTTACAAGGTAGATACTAAGCGCTCGGCCGTTTACCTGGATCGCACTCGTAACTTTCCAGACAATTCAGAATTCGAGGCCCGCCTCACTTTTGCCGGAACACCCACGGGTACAGAAGTGCGATCCGTGAGTCCAACCCCCGAGTCAATCAGTCTGAGACAACATCATTCTTTCGTTCGCCTTCCAGATGATGGCTACACCCCACGCCGATTTGATCCGAGGTGTGGCTATTTCAGCTACAGCTTTTCCGATTACGCACAGCCCATCGACCAGCCACTGCAACAGAGGTATATCACTCGGCACCGTTTAGAAAAGTCTGACCCTAGTGCAGAGAAGTCCACACCGGTCGAGCCCATTGTTTATTACCTCGATCCGGGCACACCAGAACCCATCAGGACAGCCCTGCTGGAAGGAGCCCGTTGGTGGGACGAAGCCTTCGAAGCGGCTGGCTATATCAGGGCCTTCCGGGTAAAGATTTTACCACCCGATGCCGACCCCATGGACGTGAGGTACAACCTCATCAACTGGGTACACAGATCCACCAGAGGCTGGAGCTATGGTAGCTCAGTTATAGATCCCAGGACCGGTGAGATCATAAAAGGGCATGTGCTCTTAGGCAGTCTAAGGGTTCGACAAGATTTCTTGCTGGCTCAAGGCGTAATAGAAGGCTACAGCAATGGCGAGCAGGCCGACCCCAGGCTACTCGAAATGGCTCTCGCCCGCTTGCGGCAGCTATCTGCTCACGAGGTCGGCCACACCTTGGGCCTGTCTCATAATTTTGCAGCCTCCGTCAATGGCAGAGCTTCAGTTATGGATTATCCCCATCCCTTCATACAGCTTCTGGCCGATGAGCGCATCAGCCTGGAAGACGCCTATGACACAGGAATCGGTGCCTGGGACAAGCGAGCCATCCTGTACGGCTATGCCGATTTGCGCGAGCAGGATGAAGCCAACACCCTAGATCAAATTCTCGAAGAGAACGACGCCATGGGGCTTCACTATCTCACGGATCAAGATGCTCGCCCATTGGGTTCTGCTCACCCTTTGGCGCATCTCTGGGATAATGGAGAAGACGCAACCACAGAACTCAATCGTTTGAGTACGCTACGCCAAACGACTCTAAATCGCCTCGGCTTAAACAACCTGGCCCCCGGCCATCCCTTAGCCGAGCTAGAGCGAATATTGGTGCCTGTGTATTTTATGCATCGGTATCAAGTAGAAGCCACTTCTAAGTTAATTGCGGGTTATAATTACGAATACAGCGTCCGATCCACCACCCAAAACTCAAGCAGGGCGAATGTAGAACCTATAGGGCTCGAAAGACAACAAGAAGCAGCCCAGGCTTTACTCCATACCATAAGCCCGGAGTTTCTGAGTATTCCCCAATCCCTGATCCGCCAAATCCCACCTCAACCCCCCGGATTTAGCCGAGACCGGGAACTCTTCCGCTTTTATTCGGGCGCCATATTTGATCCGTTGGCCGCAGCAGAGACGGCATCAGACCTCGTTCTACGAGCGCTCTTGAATCCGGAAAGGCTGGCTCGGTTAGAAGTCCAATACGCCACATCGGGTGGTAGCTTGTGGAATAGTGGCCAGTTTCTAGGTTTTTTGTACGACCAGATTGACGGGTATTTAAATGAATCGGTAGATAACCCGCAGCAAACCGTCATGGCTCAGCTGGTATTTTTCCGATTTTTCCAGCACTTACTCGCCCTGGCATCAAATGAAAATCTCCAGCCAAGAGTAAAAGCCGAAGTTCTGTCTCGGCTAGAGGCAATCCATCAAGACTTACCCGGCGATGCTCCCTTCCAATTACTGTTATCAGAAACCCTTCGGAAATTCAAAGCAGGTACAGTAGATTTCGAAATTATAGAATCTTTCCCTCCTCCAGATGGAAGTCCTATCGGTTGTGGCGGATTTCATTAAAATACACGCCTCATGCATCTCAGTCTAGCAGATATCATGGATATGGAGTCCATGTTCCGTCGCAACCTTATGAATACTCTTCCCGGCCCAAGAGGCGTTCATCTTTTGGGCACAAAAGCACATAATGGGACGGAAAACCTAGGCGTCTTTAGCTCTGTGGTACACCTCGGCGCAAATCCTCCTTTACTGGGTTTCATTATGCGCCCGCTCACGGTGCCTCGGCAAACCTATCACCACATTCAAGCCAGCGGTTTTTTTACGCTCAACTCTATCCAAAAAGACATTCTAAAGCAGGCCCACCAAACCTCTGCCAAGTACAAAATCGAGGAATCCGAGTTTACGGCCACCGGGCTCACGCCCTACTACGGAGAGCACTGCCTCGCACCTTATGTGGCAGAGAGCCAGATTAAAATTGGGCTTCGCCTCGAAGAGGAGCATCGAATCGAGGCCAACGACACTATCTTTCTGGTAGGTGCAGTGATCGAAGTCATCATAGATGACAAAGCAGTTCAAAAATCCGGGCATGTGGATCACCATGAAACAGGAGCTATGGCAGTAGCCGGACTAGATAGTTATTTCGACCTCGGTGAGGAGACCAGACTTCCCTTTGCACGACCTTAGTTCGATTTTCAGGGGCAGCTGATATCCACCGTCATTTCGATCAGTTCTTCAATAACAAAGACCTCTCTACGGCCTTCCGGATTGCGGTTTGCCTGGGTGTATCCCCGAACGCGGGCCAGCGCAGGTTCTCCAAACTTTTCCATGCCCGAGTAGGCACTCTCGCAAGCCATATACCCCTTTTCCATACTGACGGGGTATGAGACCGAGCTACCACAAGGAGTGAAGCCCGCAGCATCTGCCATGTAAACGAAAAGGCCCGTGATCTCTTTGTCTGCTGCCTCTTCAGCATCTTCGACCACTTCGGATTCAGCTTCTACAACTACTTGGGCAGATTGTAGTACGGGGGCCGAAACGGCGGGATCGGGCACCTCTCCACCATCTGGTTGTAACTGACTGACCGCTCCGTCACTGATTCCATAAATTAGACGTCCGGCATCATTGTAGAAATGAAGCTGGTCTTCTTTAAGCTCCACGGTCACGGTATCGCCCAGTATTAGGGTAATGGCTCTTTCCTGCTCGGCCATGTCAGCGCAAAATCGCTTGCTCATTCTCAAGGGGCCCATCATCAGACGCGGTCCCTGCAAATTGTACTGCCCGCCCATCGTGTTACACCCCGTATGACCAATAATTGCCCGATCTTCTACAAACTGTAAGCTGGGCTTATTGATGGCCGACCGACGTGTACCCTCGATTTCGTAGGTTTGGAGTACCCATTCCTGACTCACCATCTTATCGACATCCAAGACCGACTGTTGGTCGGCAGCATCTGGGCAGGCGTAAAAACTGAGACTCATAGCGAGCAAAGGCAGGAAAGCCATTAAGCGGCTGAAGGTGGAATAAGACTGCATGCTGATTTTTAGGACAAGTTAGGTAAAGAAATGCTAGGGCGTAGATACGCTCACCGGTAGTACTTTGCCGTTGAAAAAGTAGTGCCCGTTTTCCAAAAACCAAGCAAAGTATTCGGCCATTTTCTGACTCCCCAGAGGTGCTTGGTAGCCTGGAAATGCCTCTGCCAGCATTTCGGTCTGTACGGCACCCAAGGACAAGCAGTTAACACTAATATGGCGATCCTTGAGCTCTTCGGCCAGGCATTCAGAGAGAATGGCCAGGGCGCCTTTGCTGGCGCTGTATGCACTCAGCCCCGGAAATTTGGCCGATCCTTGATAACCACCCATACTACTTACGTTGACAATGTGAGCACTGAGATCAGCTGGCTGTGTTTGGACAGACTGGCCCGATCTGTGCCTGCCTGCCTCTTGCCAGCAGGCAGGGAAGTACGGAATCGCCAAACGGATCAGACGAGCTGGGGCCATCAGATTCACTTCCATCAGTGCCCTCCAGTCGGCTTCTTCCAACTCTTCAAATGGCCGATTAATGAGTAAACCCGCATTATTCAACAAGCCATCGATTGGCCCATATTGATCTAGCCAAGCTTCGATTTGACTTTGCTCAGGTACCGTCAAATCGGCAACCATAATGTGTAAATCACAGCGCGGAAAGGAGGCAAGCTCTTCTTTCAAAGACAGCAATTTATCCTTGTTTCTAGCTATAGCTAGTATTCTGACAGGCCGGCCACTAGATCCTATTTCAAGGGCAGTATCCCGACCTATACCTCGGCTTGCGCCCGTGATCACATAAACTTTTGGCGTTTCTTCCTTTGTCATTCTCTATTCGTGTAAAGCGATATTTTTAACCCTAGCCCCTGGTTCGGTATGTATTTCAGCAATCGTATTACCAGAACTACCGAGTTCTATACCTAACCAGTTTTGGCCACAGTCATTATGCAGCCAGGCGTTTGGTCCGAGCTCCAAGATCGCTCCAGGCTCCAGACTTATTTTGGCTTTGCTCGGCAAATGTACGCGACCATTAATTTTGAGCGTATTCCCGGAGGTAACAACCAAATCTCCCCAAAGATCTCGGCCTCCCTTCCATTCTACAGAATGCGTAATTCGCGTCACGTAGCCATCGTAATAATCGCACCATATAGGGTCTACCCAAGCCCGCTGCCGGCTACCTATTCTCGACATGGCTCCATTGACTCGTCCGATCTGGCAAGGTGTGAGGGTTTGTTGGTAGCTATTATAATCCATCATATTGTTGCTCAACATCGTATCGCACCCGGGTCGCTCATCCTCTTCGTTCCAGCAATTGTTAGGGTGGGCTACGGTATCGTCACAACCATCGTTTCGCAACCATGCATGAGGCAGGCCAAAAGCATGACCTACCTCGTGATTGAGATTCTGCCGATATGCCCAGGCTTCGCGCTTTGGGTAGTATCCCGTCACTTTGATAACTCGCCCATTCCAGATACCCACAGGCCCATCTGGGGTGAAAGTGGGCGAGGTCATACTATCTCTGGGGGGTGCCATGATGAAAATGTGCAGCAAGCTGTCTAACCCTTCTGCATACTTATTGACATTTCTGCGGCTCCGATTTACATGCGGGCCCCCATGCAGATAATCGTAGTCCGAGTCGCTATAGTGATGATAAACAGCGAAGTCTTCAGATCCTGGCTTCCTGGCGAGCCCGTATCGCCAAATGGGGTTGTACACATGAAGGTCGGGGTCGAGAAGGTATGGACCGTTATTCTCCAAATGCGTGTTCATGTAGTAGACCATAGACCGAGCAAATTCTATCCCTTTTTGCCCTTCATACTCTGTATAAAAAGTGTCTGCCGTATTCATATAGTGAATAGCCAGCCTGACATATTTGCGTGGTGTTGATTTGGAATGAATCGTGTCGGGGAGGTAAGATTCGTAATCAATTCTTCGCCTATTGGTAGGACGCCTATTTGATTCTATCAGGTCTGGCAAGGTATCTGCCTGTGCAAAATCTTCGGGCGTTAACCATCGATAGCTTATATGTTCATGCTGCCCAAAGATTGTATTTATTCCGAGTAGCCATAGGACTAAAAGAGTTGAAAACCGCATAGCTTGGCGTTGTGATGGTGAGATGCTCATTCTACTTGTAGACCTCAGATTCAACAATAAGTCAACTCTCTTGGGTTAACCAATTTTAATTTTAAGTCGTTCTTAACTTTGGAATACTACTAAGCGTCTTAGTTTTGAGCATAAACTACACATTGAATGAAGTACCTGCAGTAGCCGAGCAGATCTTGAATCACCTTGGTCACTCTCCCC
Source organism: Bacteroidota bacterium (assembly GCA_039178745.1). GTDB lineage: Bacteria > Bacteroidota > Bacteroidia > Chitinophagales > Saprospiraceae > Neolewinella. The sequence goes on from JBCDFE010000092.1 coordinate 7,184, forward strand.
GCGCAATTTGCCTAGACGGCGAATTAGGTGCCGGAAAAACAACTCTGGTGTCTGCACTATGCAAAAAACTTGGTGTTGATGGAGGAACCAACAGTCCTACCTTTAGTATAGTCAACGAGTACGTGAGTGATAATTGTCTGGTGTATCATCTAGATTGTTATAGATTGGAAAGCCTGGATGAAGCATTGGCCATGGGAATAGAAGAATACTTGGATAGTGGCCAATGGGTATTAATAGAATGGGCTGGAGTGATCGAACCGATATTGCCAGAAGATGTTTGTATTTTACGGCTTAAGTCAACCGACAATGGAGCTAGCCGGAGTTTAGAGTTGAGCACACCAACTGTATGAGTGATCAGGACAAGAAAATTCCACTCCCTGGTGAGTTAACGGGAACTTTTCGGCAAACTCAGGCCGAAACGCTGCAGATACCAGTCAAATCTTCCCAGCTTTTTGTGGGTATACCCCGCGAGACCACTCTTGAAGAGCGGCGTGTAGCACTCGTCCCCAGCGGTGCTTTCAACCTCACAAACCGGGGACATCGCGTACTTATTGAGACGGGTGCTGGCAAATTGAGCGCCTACAAAGACAATGACTTTAGCGAGTCGGGTGCGGAAATCGCATATTCTGCACAAGAAGTCTATGAAAAGGCGAATATCATCATAAAAGCAGCTCCTCCGACTCTGGATGAGATCGATCTCATGCAGGCAGGAACAGTTTTGATCTCGCCTTTACAGCTCCCTACCATTTCCGCAGACTATTTATACCGCCTCAAACACAAACGCATTATTGCGCTGGCGATGGAGTATCTTCAAAATGAATCTGGTACTTTTCCTATCGTTCGCATCATGAGCGAGATGGCTGGTGTGGCTGCTATTCAGACGGCTGCTCACTTGCTTAGTGCCAGCGGTCATGGTACTGGTCGTTTACTAGGTGGTGTATCTGGTGTACCTAGTGCAAAAGTGGTCATTTTAGGTGGTGGTGTCGTTGCCGAATACGCTACAAGAACAGCCCTTGGCATGGGAGCGGAGGTGCGTATCTTCGACGATAATGTGCACAAACTCATGAGGCTCCAGAACGCCGTTGGCAGGCAACTGTACACTTCAACGATCAATGCTGTTCACCTGAAAAGAGAGCTGCTGACGGCTGATGTAGCCATAGGTGCTATTCATGCCGAGCAAGGGAGAGCGCCCGTGGTGGTGAGCGAAGATATGGTCAGAGCAATGCGGCCAGGCTCTGTCATTATAGATGTAAGTATAGATCAGGGAGGATGCTTTGCGACCAGCAGACTGACTAGCCTGGGCAAACCTACTTTCATTGAGCACGACATCATCCACTATTGTGTGCCCAACATGGTGGCCAACGTAGGCAGGACGGCCAGTGCTGCCATCAGCAATATCCTGACACCTCTACTACTCAAAGCTGCCGAATCGAGGGGTTTCGAAAGCTTCATATTCAGTCAGCGTGGCTTGCGCAAAGGCGTTTACACCTACAGGGGCTGCCTGACCAATGCCTATCTCGGTAAGCGCTTCGATATGAGAGCAACGGATATAGACCTCCTGCTGACCAGTAGTATGTAATGGCCAAAAAAGATGTGGATTCTACACCAGTTTCAGCAAAATGGACTATTCCACTCAAGTCATTTCAGGCCTATCTTAAACTAGAGCGAGGCCGTAGTCCACATACCATTAATGGATATGCGACCGACCTGCGCAAGTTGCCTCAATACTTACAGATTAGAAATTTCGATCTAGGTCCGACCCAGATCGAACGTATGCATCTAGACGATTTTCTGGCCTATTTGCACGAGTTGGGTTTATCCTCAAGGTCGCAAGCCAGATTGGTCTCTGCCCTACGCACCTTTTTCCAGTACCTCCTGGAAGAAGAGATGATCGCCAGCGACCCTACAGAGTTGCTTAGGCCTCCGAAAATAGGTCGAAAGCTTCCCTCTGTACTCGATTATCACGAACTCGTAAGCATCTTTGAGGCCGTAGACCTAAGTACGACCGCAGGGCATCGAGACCGAGCCATACTAGAGACGCTTTACGCCTGCGGACTGCGCGTCAGTGAACTGACCAATCTGAGCTTAGATGGCGTGAAGTGGGACCGAGGTTTAGTACAAGTTATCGGAAAAGGAAACAAAGAGCGATGGGTTCCCATAGGAGAACAAGCACTAAGGTGGACAGAGCTTTATGTCGAGGAGGTCCGCAATCGGCAAGAAAACATCAAGCCCGAAGCGGCCCGCATCCTGTTCCTTAACCTCAGAGGAGGCGCACTTAGTCGTGTTGCGGTATTCAATATCGTCAAAAAATATACGGCAAAAGCCGGAGTGGAAAAGACAGTAAGCCCACATACCTTCAGACATACTTTTGCCACCCACTTAATCGAAGGAGGGGCCGATTTGAGGGCTGTACAGGAGATGCTTGGGCACGAATCTATTCTGACTACAGAAATCTATACCCACCTCGACATGGAATACCTGCGTGAAACTGTTATGATGTTTCACCCTATGAATCGCCGATAGTACAGGTCATCATTTGTAATGAACCCTTGGCTACAAATAGCAAGTATGCCGCTAAATCATTTTACCGAGTTTGGGTAAAAGAAACAGACTTATCGTAGATAGAAGTAAGAAAAGTAAGAAGGCCCATCGGCCGAGGTTTGCTAGTTTCATGGGAATGGACATTGTAAGTGTATTTTCAATATGAGAGGCGCCTACCAAAGGTGTGCAAAATTAAATATGCAGTTTACTCGTATTATTACGATGTATGTTGCCCAAACGATGTTTCTTCCAAATTATTGAAAGATCAGGGGAGAAATTGCATTACTTCACCACCTAGTATGGTTCTGATATTCACTTCGGGAGCGTCTCCTCCGTACCTAATACTCCCGCCGGTGCTGGCCTTTGCATCGAGTAGATTCTCTGCATGGATACTTACTTCGCCACCAGTTCCTGCACGACAAAAAACTGACTGACCGATCATTCTATGGCCCTCTATTATACCGCCGGTATTGGCATTGCAGTCTATTGACTGTGCTGTACCGCGCAAGCTCAGATGCCCTCCTTCAGAGGCTGTAGCATCTAGCCGCTCAAGCTCTAGATCGAGAAAAACCTGGCTACCAGATCCTGCTCGAATGCGTAAATCTTCGGCTTGCAAACGGGCTGAAGAGTGAATTTGTGCACCCCCACCGACTTGAATGCTTGTCAAGCGATTGGGTACATAATAAAGCGTAAGGTCGATTTCCTCGTCATTGATCAAACTGCGCATCAGGCTAATTTTCAGCAAATCACCACGCTGTACAACCTTAACTTTCGAAGGATCTACATCGTCAGAGCTAATGACTAATCTGGCTTCGGAAGCAGGTATCAGCTCCATTTCAAAAAGGCCAAATAAACTGATCTGCCCAAACGTGCGCAGTGGTTGGTCTATAGCCGTATGGTCTTGAGGCTGCGCCGACAATGAACCAAAAATACCTCCCCAAAATGATGCGAATAGGATTGCTCCTAAAAATGTAGCCTTCATAAAACTTCTTTGTGTTCTGAAGTAGAGATGCATATAAACCAGTAGCACCCCTACCCGCTCAAAAATTTCATCTAGCGTATGTAACGATCTTTGATATAAAACTATGAACAAGTGAGCGCAAGTCTTTTACATGTGCTTTCGGTATTGTTCATCAGAGAGGACGACATCCTTTCTCAAAACATCAAAAGTCATGGGTTTCAAGACCTTTTTATCCATCTTCATTTTAGTCATCAGTAGCTTTAGTCTTTCTGCTCAAAATTTACCAGACCGAGCAGAACGAAGAGCCCGAAATCGAGCAGAAAACAGAGCCAACAGCACGGTAGACCGACAAGTAGACCGCACGGTAGATGGTGCCATAGATGCTGTGGGCGGACTGTTTCGTCGCAGGAATAGAAACAGAAATCAAGAAGCTGAAACAACAGCAGATACAGAAGTAGAGAATACTTCTGTACAGCTTCCGGGTATTTTGACTGGCGGACCATGGGAGCCCTACACCAACCCCACGCCCTTTAGTTTGACCATGGAAATTACAGATACCAATCGCAGAGGGCGTGAAGAGACAACAACTATGATGATGTCTGTAGACACGGAAGCATTCGGCATACGTGTAACCGAAAATGGCGAGGAGACACGCATGATCCTGGATACGCAAACCGGAAAGGTTGTCGCCGTTACTAATGATGGTGGAGAAACCTCGGCCATACGGATGCGTATGCCCAATATTCAAACCCCAGAAGAAGCCGAGGAAGCTATGCAAGAGTCAATGGAAGGAATTACCATAGAGCGAACTGGCGAGACGCGCATTATAGATGGCTATACCTGCGAGAAGACGGTAGTCACTACCGATGACGGAACGGTAACTGAAGCTTGGATAACTGAAGACATAGAACTGACTGCTATGGATATGGCGAGCCCATTTGCCAAGATGTTTCAAAGCGGTGGAAATTTAGGCGGCAGCTCTGGTTCGCATCCCTTTTCTGGATTCATGATTGAGGCAACCAATACAGATCGCCGCGGCAATGTCAACCATATCAAAGTTCGAGATGTAAAGCTCCGGGCAGATGCAGACCACAGCATTCTGGATGTAAGCGGACTACAAATACAAGATGTGGGCTTTTAACCGATGTCTTATTGCCAAACGAATTAAGCCGGTTTGCGCAAAGCGCAAACCGGCTTTTTTGTGGGCCCAGTTGGACTTGAACCAACGACCTACGGATTATGAGTCCGCAGCTCTAACCACTGAGCTATGGGCCCAATAAGGTACATCACATTTGATGCACTTTATTAATGAGGCGCAAAGATAGTCTAGCCAATGATATAAATCAAGTATTAATGCTCCAGGCTTTTATTGCAGCCTCTAACCTCAAAATACTTTCGTCTTTACCAAGCAACGCCAACATATCAAAAGCTCCGGGGCCATTGCCCGTTCCAGCTATGCCATTTCGAAGATGTGGTAGTACTTGTCCGAAACCCAGCTCATTCTGCTCCATAAAAGCCAGAGTGGTTGACTTAATGTGGTCTGGTATCCATTCAGATTGGTTGTGGTAGCTATCTATCAGTTTTGAAAAAACATCAACTACCTTCCCTTTCCACTTCTTTCGTACGGTCTTCTCATCATACGTGCTCGGTGCCTGGTATACATATAAAAGCTGATCGCGAAATTCGGGATATGTCTTAACCCTCGATTTATAGAGTTCTGCCATTTGGACAAGCCGATCTGTAGAGTCTTCGTCAGCTAGGGGTGATAGTGCTTTTCGAATATGAGGAATCAATTCAGAAGCGGGCTGCTCACTGATGTATTGCTGGTTGAACCATTGTGCCTTGTCAAAATCGAACCTAGCCCCACTCTTACCCACCTGGCCCAGGCTGAACGCCTCGACCAGCTCTTCCAGGCTAAAAATTTCTTGCTCAGTACCTGGGTTCCATCCTAAAAATGCCAGGAAATTAAGCAAGGCTTGTGGATGAAAGCCCCGCTCTCTAAAGCCTTCCAGCCTATCTTCTGCGCTTTTGCTATCCCAGCTGAGTGGGAAAACGGGTATACCCAGCTTCTGCCCATCGCGCTTACTGAGCTTTCCTTTGCCCGTGGGTTTCAATATTAGCGGTAAATGAGCAAAACTCGGCATGTCTGATTCCCAGCCAAAAGCTTGGTACAACAAAACATGATGAGCTGTACTCGACAGCCACTCTTCACCTCTGATGACGTGTGTGATGCGCATATCGTGGTCATCGACCACATTGGCTAAGTGATAGGTTGGTAAGCCATCGGCTTTCATAAGGACCTTGTCGTCGAGTTCGTCGGTAGAAAAAGTCACATCCCCTCTTATTATGTCCTTAATGTGCACCGTTTGGCCAGGCTCGACCAATAGGCGTACGACACTAGGTGCTCCTTGGGCCTCTAGCTGGCTTACTTCGCTGGCGGGCAGACTGATGGTGTTGCGCATGCGGCCGCGGGTAGCAGCATCGTATTTAAACGTTCCGTTTGCTGCCTCGCGAGCAGTATCGAGTTCTTCGGGCGTATCAAAAGCGCGATAGGCCTTCTTGGCTTTGAGCAGTGCATCGACTTGGCTTGCATACAAATTCCTGCGCTCACTTTGCCGGTATGGGCCATGGGGTCCGCCTAATTGAGGGCTTTCGTCTGGATCGAGGCCACACCAAGACAACGCCTCTTGTATGTAGTTTTCTGCTCCTTCTACATATCGCTTCTGGTCAGTGTCCTCTATTCGAAGTATAAATTGCCCCCCAGTCTGGCGAGCCAGCAGATAGTTGTAAAGAGCCGTTCTCAGCCCTCCAATATGCAGCGCACCCGTTGGTGATGGTGCAAATCTTACACGTACAGGATTCATAGTTCTCAACTTAGTTTACATTCTTGAAAAGCGACAAAAATTTGGGCATCGGAATAAATCAAAAAAAAATATCAATTTCTTTAATAGGTAAGGCAGCATATTTGTGTTGTCTTACGTTTTTATACCAATTCGACTAGCAACGAAGTTTTTGGGCCACAAAGGTAGCTTTTTGCAAGCATGCTCCGAAGCTCAATATCTTAGAAGTTCAAACTGTTCTTACCCGGTTTAAGTTACAAGGACATTTAGCATGGGAAAAGCCTTGTAAACCACACTTGACCACCAATTTTATAAAGGCTAAAGATTGAGACGACCACTGCCACTTGGGTAGCTGGTCATCTAGTATATAATCCATCGCATCTGAGCAACTTTACACATTGCCGAATGCATTAAACAATAACAACCAAAAAACTGCCTTCGGGCCTCACAATTTTACAATCCCTGCAACATGTATTTAGTTAAGACACCGGCCATAATCCAGAAACTTTTTCCCAACTTTCACTGGCGCGTGCCGGGTGAGCAAAAAGCCATATATCTCACCTTCGATGACGGGCCTATTCCAGAGGTCACCCCTTGGGTTTTAGAGCAGCTGCAAGCTTACCAAGCGCAAGCGACCTTCTTTTCTGTAGGTGAAAACGCTCAGCGATACCCAGACTTGCTGCGAAATATCTTAGCTGCTGGTCATTCTTTGGGCAACCATAGCATGCACCACCTGGATGGTTGGGCCACGGAAAACCTGCCCTACTTTCACGACGTGCGCCATTGCGCCGAGACCATCAAATCTACCCTTTTCAGACCGCCTTATGGGAGGCTCCGCCCTAGGCAAGCACAGTTTCTCCAACGCCATTACGAAATCGTAATGTGGGATGTATTGAGTGGAGACTTTGATCCGCATCTGGCTCCAGAAGCCTGTTTGCGCAATGTGATTCGCAACGCCCGCCCTGGCAGCATTGTCGTATTTCACGATAGCCTCAAGGCCAAGGAAAAGTTGGAATTTGTACTTCCGCAGGTCCTAAGCTATTACGCAAACGAAGGTTACCAATTCAAAGCCCTCACACCAGAATTGCTTAGGCGTGAACGACCGCTAAATCCGCTACCGCAGTTACGGACTGCTTAAAAAATACGGCCAAAGGCGAGAAGATACTTTCTTCGATGTTATCTATCTGATCCAGGCCTCGCTCTCATCAAGAGCGGGGCTTCTTTTTTAGCTATACAGTTCACTACTCAAATATCGATCGCCTCGGTCACAAACAATACTCACTACTAGACCGGAATCCAAACTTTCAGCTAGTTTCAGAGCCGCTACAGCAGCGCCTCCACTGCTCATACCTGCAAATAGACCAAGTTCACTAGCCATTCTTCGGGCCATTTTAGCCGCCTCTTGTGTGCTCACATCTATCGTTTGATCCACAACACTGGCATCAAAAATAGTTGGCACCATTTCTGGGCTCCATCTTCTGATGCCTGGTATACGACTTCCATCAGTCGGTTGCACACCCACAATTTGTACTTCCGCCGATTGACTCTTTAAAAATCTTCCCGTACCAGTTATAGTGCCCGTAGTTCCCATACTACTTACAAAGTGGGTGAGCTGTCCTTCGGTATCTCGCCAGATTTCGGGGCCAGTCGTCTGGTAGTGCGCCCGCCAGTTATCGTCATTTCCAAACTGATTGAGCAAGTGATATTCACCACTGGCGGCCATTTCTTCAGCCAGTTTACGACTGTACTCTATTGTTTTCTCGGCTGGCGTCAGCAGCACCTCAGCTCCATAAGCCCGCATGGTCTTTACCCGTTCTACAGTGCTGTTTTCTGGCATCAGCAAGGTTATCTTAATGCCGTATTGAGCAGCGATCATAGCTAGGGCTATGCCCGTGTTCCCGCTGGTAGCCTCAACGAGATGCGACTCTTTGCTTATTTCCCCTCGCTCCAGAGCACCACTTATCATACCCAGCGCTGCCCGGTCTTTGACACTACCTCCGGGGTTTTGGCCTTCCAGCTTTCCGAAGAGTTTCACTTTAGACCCATCGGGCAGCAAGTCAGACAAGTTTACTGAAGGTGTATTTCCGATTAGAGAGATAAGGGAATTCATGAAAATAAATTTAGACAAGATGAGCAATTCTATACTTCGATTCACCTAAAAAAGCCGACCTGCGGAAGTCTAAATAAAACACCCTCGAAAATAGCAGCAAGCGCACAATAAAAGTAAATATTAAAAAATAGAAAGGATCAAAAAATATTACCTCATGCTTCTGGTTAAATCCCACGCAAATATCTTTCGTAAATTTCACCATATCCCGACCAGCCGTGGGCTTCAGAAAAACTGCTATTATGCCAAAGGCTATATAGTGGGCCACCTAAAGAGTCGACTTGGTTTCGATAAAACATCATCTTCTGCAATGCATCAGAAGCGGATAAGTGCTGATAGTTTTTGAGTGTCACATCCATAAATGCAAAGGGATAGATCTGAAGATGGGTACTTTTCTCTTTTTCTAAATCATACCACGGAAAGGGCAGGTGAGTTCCTGCGCGCCAACCTGGCATATCGGCATAGCCCATGCTATAATCTGATCGTAAACCAGCCCGTATCAGCGCCCGATAGGTCTCAGGCAAGCTCAGGCGTAAGTAGTGCTGCCGACTGCTGAATGGCCCTTGTTCGATTATGGACTTGAACGTCTGAACTTCCTTGGTGATCAGTTGCTCGTTTTTCATACTC
>JBCDFE010000093.1:0-16222 GCA_039178745.1 Bacteroidota bacterium
GACAAAGGGAGCGTACAAACGGCGCATAGTATCTCGCGCTAATTCGCTCGAAGTTCCTATAACCACACGGTCTGGTTTCAGAAAATCATCTACGGCTACCCCTTCTCGCAAAAATTCTGGGTTAGATACCACATCAAATAGACTGGTATCTAGTCGCTCAGCTAGTGCTGCCGTAACTCTTTCAGAAGTGCCTACAGGTACCGTACTCTTATCTACGACGACGGTGTATTTGGTAATGAGGGTAGAAAGGTCTTTAGCTACTTGTAAAATGTAGCTCAGATCGGCAGAACCGTCCTCTCCCGGTGGCGTGGGCAATGCCAGAAAGATGATCTCGGCATGCTCCACTGCTTCTGCTAAATTGGTCGTAAACTTGAGTCTTCCTTGACGCGTATTTCGCTCGAAGAGCAGTTCCAGACCAGGCTCAAAAATGGGCACCTCGCCCTGCCGCATACGCTCTACCTTGGCATGGTCAATGTCTACACATACGACCTCGTTGCCAGTTTCAGCAAAACAGGTACCAGTAACTAGACCCACATAACCTGTTCCGACTACAGATATTTTCATGTCCTTGGAATTTTGGGGCGGCAAATATACGGTATATAAAGCTTTGCGTTACTTTTATAGAAAACCACCAAGCGGCAGATATGCGCGTATTCATCCTTGGCCTGTATCGATCTTTCGCTATGCAATTGCTGCTGTTGCATTTGCGTAGCAGCATTTTGCTTTTGCTGTTGTGGGTTGTTTTAGTGGCGTTCATCTCCGGAAATTTAGCCTTTTCGTTTGGCGCTCAGTATTTGTTTTTAGATCCAGAGTACCTGGGGCAGGTCAATATCTGGAGCTTTTTTATCGTGGGCCTTTGCTTTGGTTTTTTCACCATGAGCTGGAATCTAACCACCTATTTACTCTCTGCCAGATATTTTAGTTTTCTAGCTAGTCTATCTCGTCCCTTTTTCAAATTTTGCCTCAACAATGCCCTGCTTCCACTAATGGCCTTAGTCGTCTACCTGGTTTTACTGGGCCGTTTCAATGCGCCCTATGAGGCGAGATCTGACTGGATTCGACTCTTCGTTTCCTTCTTCGGTCTGCTCGGAGGCTTGACCATGTCATTGCTTATCTATACTTGCTACTTCTATTTCACCAACCGAGACATAGCTTACTACCAACCCAAATTACAAGCTATGCCACATCTGGCCCCAGATCAGTACGGCAGACGCTATAGACGATCCAAAAGCCTAAATACACTTAAAGCTGAAAACCCCCTAGGCGTGAGGACCTACCTGGGCAACGGATTAAAAACCATGCTAGTCAGATCAGTTACTCATTACGACAGGAAGCTGCTAGACCGCGTTTTCAAACAACAACATTGGAACGCCCTCCTACTTCAGCTATCGACTGTCTTCGTACTTATTCTGCTTGGATTGATGATAGACTATCGCCCTTTCCAAATTCCGGCCGCAGGCAGTATACTTATTCTTTTCAGCCTAATTGCAGCGGTTATAGGTGCCATCTCATACTGGGCTTTTCGCTGGCGGGTTATCATACTTTTCCTGGTGGGTTTTTCGCTCAACTGGATCACCTCGACCGAATGGTTCAGCAGAAGCAACTTTGCTTATGGGCTCGACTATCATGTTGAACCGGCAGAATACAGCGAAGACCGATTTAGCACTTACTGCCATACCGATCAGTACAAAGCAGACTTGCAGCATGGCATACAGATATTAGAGAATTGGAAAAGTAGGCAAAGTGAAGAGCGACCAAAATTAATCGTGATCAGCGCTAGCGGTGGTGGTCAGGCGGCAGCGCTCTGGGCCACAGTCGTCATACAAAAACTGGAAGAGCGACTCTGCAACGGCCTAATGGGCAATACCACCCTAATGACCGGAGCATCCGGAGGCATGCTCGGCATGGCCTACCTCAGAGAAGTATATCTCAGATCACTGACTGAAAACCATTGGTCCATAACTGAGCCCAAACACCGGCTGGCTGTAAGCAAGGACCTGCTCAATCCCATTGCATTTTCCATCGTTAGCAACGATTTATTCTTACCATTCACACAAGTAGAAATAGGTGGCTTTTACTACTACCGAGACAGGGCTTACAGCTTTGAGCGCAAATTCAACCTCAACACCGATGGCATTTTAGATCATAGCCTGGCCTATTATAAAGAGCCCGAAGCCCAAGGGCTCATACCCCAGATGCTCATCACACCAAGCATCATAGACGATGGGCGTAGGCTGACCATTTCGCCACAGCCTGCCGGACACCTGATGGCCGCTCCCGAAAGCTATAAAGCCAGTAGCTCTATACCAGCAGATGCCGTGGATCTGGGGTGGCTAATCGGTAGAGCGCAAGCAGATAGTCTTAGGTTCTTGACCGCCCTTCGCATGAATGCGACCTACCCTTATGTCCTACCATTTGTACAACTACCGACCCGACCCCGCATTCGAGTCATGGACGCAGGGTACCGAGACAACTTCGGAACCATATCTGCAGCTCGCTTCCTGCACGTATACAAAGATTGGATCAGCGAGCATACAAGCGGGGTTTTGCTCATTCAAATCAGCGTAAACCTGCGCGACATCGAACAGGAAGACAGCGGCAACGAAGGTGTGCTAGAAAGTCTGACCAATCCACTGGGCCTGGCAGCAGGGGTACTCGACGTACAAAGCTTTGAACAGGGAAATACCTTAGGACTACTCAGAGACATACTGAGCCCACAACAACTTGACATTATTCAATTTAAATACCGACCGCTAGACGGCAATGAACTACGGGAATCGATTTCCTTTCATCTGACTGAGCGCGAACGCAACAACATCATTGGAGCAATTAGCCTCCCTGCCTACGAAGGGGCCATAGAACAGGTGATCGATGTCTTGGAATAAGCTGTCAGAATTCAGAACAAAACTTCAAAAACTCTCGCACTGCACGCTGAGTTTTCCGCGGAGCTTCGACGGTACCCATGTGGCCCGCCTTTGGCAAAAAACAAAGCTGCGCTCTACACGGTAATGCCAGCTGGTCCTGCCGCTGCTGTTCACTTACCGTTTGATCAAACGCACCATTTATAAACAAAACCGGCAGTTCTGTCTGAGATAAAAAAGCGCTCCGGTCCGGTCGATCCCTCATCGCAATCTGGCCATCGATGATGCCTTGTGCTCCTGCCCTGCTGGCCAACAGCACCATGCGGTCTCGTTGATGAGAGTAGCTAGTCGCCCGATCGGGAGAAAACAGCTTTGGTATAAGTTGCTTCACGTAGTGATAATGACCATTTTGCCGCACAAAAGCTACACTCTTGTCCCGCTTTTTTTTCGTTTCCTCATCATCTGCATAAGGGTGACTATGGAAGAGACCAAAGCCCTGTAGCCAAGTCGGTTTCTGTTCGGCCACAGACAGGGTTACATAGCCACCCATGCTATGCCCAATCAAGACAACTCTATCAAGCTCCAGATGTGCAACCAGTGCATGAACGGCCGCTGCATGCTCCTCTATGGTCTTAGCTGAAGACGTGCTCTCTCCAAATCCTGGCAAATCAATGCGCACGACCCGCCAATCTCCTTTGAGTAGTGGTAGACGCCAATCATCCCACATGCGCAAAGACTCGCAAAAACCATGAACCAAAAACAAGGTTTGGGCTCCCCTCCCTTCGTCGGTATAGCTCAACCGGCCGTCTCTCCAAGCTAAGTCTGGCATAAGATGTACAAGCAGATTTGAGGTGAAAAATATGAATTTTGAAGCTATAAGTCGATAAATCGATATGTCAAGACATCCTTCTCGTTGCCTGGCTATGACCTGAGCATCGACTGATACTTGGCTATCATTGCTTGCTGAGAGGCGCCGCGCCTGTACATGCGAAAGACCGTCAGATTAGCCAGCTGCACCTTAAAGTAGTTATTTGCTCGATATTTCCTGGCCGAAACTCGTACAGACTTCGGTATGATGCGAAAAGAGAACTGAGCACGAGCCCGCTCGATGATGTCATAATCTTCCATAATGAGCATACTCGAATCAAAACCACCGAGCGTTTCAAAGGCCTCTCGCGTCATGTACAAGGACTGATCTCCTCCCCGACATGGCAGGGGCTTGAAGCGCGTAAAAAAAGCATTGATCGCCAGCAGCGGATTGGGTGAATCGAAGGTAAAGCGATAGCACCCCACCTGAAATCCCAAATCAATACTTTCTACAATATCGTGATAGAATCCGCAAGGTGGCCGCGCATCGGCGTGCAAAAAGTAATAGATGTCTACTTCTGGATACGCAGCTACCGCTGCATTCATTTGTGGGCCTCTGCCTCTTTCAGGCGACTCAAAAAATGTAGCCCCAAATGCCTGACACACTTCCTCACTTTCGTCACTACTTCCTCCATCGGCTACTATGATTTTACCTCGATCTCCCAACTCCTTACAGAGGTAAGGTAGCAGCAGGCGTAAGTTTTCCGCCTCATTCAAAGCTGGGATGATAATGTACATACCCATAATATTTTCGTGTGTATTAAAAATTAATCAGTCCGTAGCCCATACGTCAAGAGCCAGAGTCCAGTCATAATCGGTATATGCCCGTTTTGCTTTTCTATTACGCTCATCCAGAATGCCAAAATGCTGCAAAAATTCATTGATGCCTCCATAGGTATTAAAGTCGCCTTTGAACCATTTGAAAAGAGGTGTAGTCGTGATCGTTCGGCCATCTTCAGACAATTCCGACTTCCTTTCCAGATACACCCGACTTCGGTAGTCCAGTCGCTCATCGATCGTTTCCGCTTCATAAATCTCCACCGGCGGGCAGTCGATGGCTCCACAATTGAGTGCAAAGTGAATACGTGGATCTCCCTTCTTGATTTTGAAAGTCCGCTCGAATTTGGAAGGAAAAAATTTGGGGATGAATCCAAGTCCCAGCTTTGCCTCAGTTCCACGTATGACCCCGTGCTCTATGTTCTCCAGACTGACCAACTCTCCAGCTATAGTGATTCGCTTTCCGCTGAAAAATTGACCTCGGTTTTCCCAAAGTTCTGGCTGCTCGTTCAGCCAGTATTGCACCATGCCGTTATAGACATTTATCCAGAAGGCGAGTTTCTCTTCCCGTGTATCAAGCTCTGCTCGCAGAGAGGAAGGGTTCAATTTTGCTAGTTGATCAACGATATCGGCTACGCTTCGCCCCACTTTCTGCTCGGCAAGCAGTTGTTGGGCCAGGACTTCCGCAGGTGGTTGCGGCTCTTCATTCCCGATGGCATACTTGCCACAACCAAAAATACTTATCAACAAAAGACAAAAAACCACAGAAATTCTAATCATACCTTAAGTTGCTTTTGGCAAAGTACGGGTTCGATAAACAGAGACGCCGATTTACAGTGCATACAAGACCATCATCGACTCGATAACGACACTTGAATAATACCTGAAAGCGGGAGCGCTTGTTCTCTTTCCAGCCTACAACAACATACTGTACATGATCTGCACCAGCAGTATCTTACCGATCAGGGCTACAGGCAGCATGCGTGTGTAGCCGATCAGTGGGTAGTTGTTGCCCGACCGCTCCAGTGCAAAATCCAAAACAGCCGGTTGGCTACCTACCATACCTGTCAAAAACGAAAAAGGTATACCCACAAGCCGTAATCCTACAACTAAGGTGAAAAAAGTCGTAAAAATCGTAATGAAAGTGCTGGCTAAAAACAATTTCCAACCAAGATCGGTAGCCAGCGTCTGATAAAATGTCTGCCCCGATCGTATACCGATACCCGCAAGAAGCAATATCAAGCCAAGCTGGCGCAAGGTCAAATTAGCCCCATAAGGCAAAGTCCAAACAATAGGTCCTGTTCGCCTTAGCTGCCCAAGGATCAGTGCTACGATCAAAGGGCCGCCGGCATATCCCAGGCTAAATGAGTAGCCACCAGGAAGGCTTATCGTAATCAAGCCCAAGAGTAAACCAAACGTAATACCAAGACCAAAGCTCAAGAGGTTGATACGACTCAGGGATTCATAGCTATTACCAAATACCTTAAACAGAGCTGGCAAGTCCTCTCGCCTGGCCACCAGAAGTATCCGGTCACCCAACTCCAGTACGGTTTCCCCACCCGCCAGCAAGTCCATATCCCCGCGTTGCACCCGACTGATGAGGACTGAAAAATGCTGTCCGAGGTTAAGCGAAGCAATGGTCTTGCCAGCTACATCCGGATTGGACACAAAAAGCCGGCGCACATCGTATACCGAGCGGTCATAAGATAGTTCCTTATCGGCTATAGGCCCCAGAAGTTCTCTGGCCTTGACCAGCTGCCGGTCAGCTCCTATCACAACCAACTCATCTCCCATAGCCAGCTCCGTATCCCAATTAGACAGCTGTACCTGATCTCCTCGCTTTATGCGGCCAAAAACCAGATTGAGTCCCAGTTCCTGCCTCAGCTCCCTCAGATTCTTTCCAGCCATTTGCTCATTCGTAATGACCAGAGTATGGCTGGCCAAGCGCTGACCAAGCGGAAATTTTTGGCTGAGCATCTCCGCCTCCTCTCGATAATTGACGCGCATCAAACGCTGCAACCAACCAATACCAAGCATTACACCCAAGACCCCCATCGGGTAAGAAAGCGAGTAGCCAACCACGGCACGCTGGCTCATGGCTGTTAGTTCATTCTGTCCGGCCGTCTTCTCGATGGCATCCAGTAAACCCGCAAGCGCAGGCGTATTGGTGCTCGCTCCGGCAAACAGCCCTCCAGTAGTAGCTGCGTCAAACCCAAACCACCAGTGAAAACCCCAGGTCACCACAGCCGACAATACAAGCGTGCCTACTATAAAGTACAGATCTCTATTACTGCCTTGCTTGAAGCTGGCGAAAAAAGCCGGCGCACTACTCAAACCCACCGTGTAAACAAAAATGGTCAGGCCCAAAAAGATGACCAGTTGTGGTACTGAAAAAGACGGATCTATAGCGCCAAATCCCAATCCGACAAACAACACAGCAGCCACCCCAAGCTTGAACCCACGTATGCGAATCTCACCCAGTCCATATCCTACGGCAATGACTGCAAATAGCAATAAAAGCGGATTATCTCTAAAAACTTCGACCATAGAAATTTTGTATCTTTAGCATACATCCCAATATCAGATTAGTTGTCTGGTCTATGAGATTGTGTAGTCATTTGCTTTCGAGCCTTACCGTACTATTCATTCAACACCAAATGGCCAATTATGTCATTACAAGTGAAGTTTCCGGGAAAAGAGGTCAACTTACACCTACCCGAACATACGGATCGAGTCTCCTTCGAAGCATTTTGTGCCGAAAATCCTGATCTATTGATAGAACGAGAGCCAGATGGTACAACTACTATTATGACTCCCGTTAACCTGCGCTCCGGCAATTTTGAAAGTAATTTTATAGCCGACTTAACCATCTGGGCTCGAAATGAAGGCGGTGGTGAAGCATACTCATCATCTACTGGATTCACACTTCCCGACGGCTCCATTCGATCGCCAGACGCAGCATGGCTAAGCGAAGAGCGTCTCTCTCAAATACCAGATGAAGAACTAGACCATTTTACTGAGATTGTTCCTGACTTCATTATAGAGGTAAAATCAAAGTCCGATTCCTTATCGGCCCTAAAGAAGAAAATGCAAGAGCGTTGGATAGCTAATGGAGTTCGTTTAGCTTGGTTGGTACTTCCACAGGTCGAAGAAGTTCACATATACCGGGGAGATGGCTCGCATCATACTTGCCATGGTTTCGATCAGGAAATCAATGGTGAAGACGTATTGCCAGGCTTCGTTTTCGATTTGCGCGTATTAAAGAGGCGTTAGCCGTTCTACTAAATCAGAACGACTAACGCGCTATGATTCTTTATCGCAAGACCGTTACATCCCCTCTGTAGAGCAAGGTGGCACCATCCAGGAATTCAACCTCGACCATGTAGACAAATACACCGGGATTGACCGGTCTACCATTTTTGGTTCCATCCCATAGGCGGAGACCATCTAAGCAGTTTGGAGCCAGATTCTCTTCGCTGTAGACTATGCCGCCCCAACGATCGAATAGCTGAACTCTCCTCACATTGGCAACGCCCTGACAAGCATAAACTCGGAAATCTTCATTGCGGCCATCCCGATTAGGCGAGAAAGCATTGGGTATGTATACATTTCGATTGGCATCGACTTCTATAAATATCTCGGCGAATGCCTGACATCCGTTGGCGTTGGTGACGGTCAGTGTATACAAGCGACTGTCTAGTGGGAAGATCGTTGGGTTGCGAACAGAGTCACTGCTCAAAAATTCTGCTGGTGTCCACAAGTAGTCGTAAATATCACCTGCCGGACTGATAATGGGATTGAGTACCGTCAGGCTATCTCCCAATTCTATGGTGTCTACAGCAGGTATACTAATGGTAATCTCTGGTGGTTGATTTACACTGAAAGTATCACTGGCTGTACAACCCACGGTATCAAATACGGTTACGACTGTTTGACCAGCAAAGGTGCTTCCAGGCTGCGAAACAGGTATCTGGAACCCATTGTTATTTACACTGAAGGTGAAATCATTGAATCCCGCGCTGCTGCCACCAAAAGCCGTATCGATCAGCACAAGGGTAGTCTGACCAAAGCAGAGTGGCTCTTCTATGGGCAGTACGCTAAAGGTTATAGCCGGCGGCTCCCCTATGGTATACATCAGATCATCTGTACAGCCTTTGATGTCTTCGACAGTAACGGTATAGGTGCCAGGAGGCAGACCGCTTGCCGTGCTGGCATCAGGCCCGGCTACGCCCCCACTCCAGGTATAAGGTGCAGGAAGTAAAGGATTGTTATTACTGCTGGAGACAAATACCCCAATCACACCATTGGCATCTCCGGCACAAGCCACTGTGGGTGTAGTCAAAACCGGATCTATATCCAGAACGAGGGGGTCTGGCTCATCGATCACGACAATTTGCTGAAAAGAGCAGCCATTATCATCCCTGATCACTACCGTATTATTACCCGCATCCAGATTATCCTGAAAGGGCCCCATTTGGCTGATCTCTACCCACTGGTAGGTGTAGGGCGAGGTCCCTCCCATTGCGGTGAGTGTAGCCTGACCGTCTTCATCGCCAAAGCAACTCACGGGTTCAGATACTACGTTTACACTGATCTGTTCAGGTGCCCGTATGGTATCTTCAACGGTGACCGTACATACTCCGTCTGTTATCTCCACTGAGATGGGCTGCGGACAAAGATCAGTGATGGTAGACGTAGTTGCGCCAGTAGTGATTTCACCATTAAACCACTCGAAGTCAAAACTTCCCGTACCTCCATCACTAAACTGAACGGATATACTTGCACTACCATCGCAAGTCTGATCTCCAGGGCAGCTCGTTGGTGTGAGACTTGTGAAGGTTCCGACAATCGATGGAGGGTCTTCCACTACGATGGTATCGACCAAAGATGGGCAATCATTGTCATCGGTGATGGTCACAAAGTAGGTGCCCGCAGACAAGTTGGTCAGTGGATTGATGGTTGTCTCATTGAAAGGATCAGTAGACCAGATGTACGTATAGGGCCCTGTACCGCCACTAGGAAAGGCCGTAATCCGCCCTGTGCTTTCTCCCGGACAAGTGGGGGAATCTACCTGCACAGAGTCCATAACAACAAAACCAGGACTGGCTACAACTGCGGTGTCTACCGTTGTACAGCTGCCTTCATCGGTGACAATGACAAAGTAAGTCCCTGGGCTTAAATTATTCCTGGTTGTAATGCTCACACCGGTTGCAATAGGCACTGAAGGGTCGTCGGCATTAAACCACTCGTATAGCGAAATGGGAGCTGCACCAGGTGTAGCCGTAATGGTTAGCGTACCATCGGTTGCATCGGGACAACTGACAAAATCGTCTGGAAAACTGACAATAGCTGGTGGCGTGGGTGCCTGAACCATATAACTACCCATGCGGGTACAGCCGTTGGCATCGGTGATCAATACGGTATAATCTCCAGCAGTCAGCCCTGTAGCTATGCTATCGTCTAGCATCAAATCATGCGACCATTCATAGCTATAGGGTTGTACCCCACCCGTGATGGTCAAGGTTGCTGTACCATCGTTGCCTGTCGTACAAGTCTCATTGGTGACCTCGATCAGATCGAGTACGAGTTCTGCCGGTTCGAAGACCTCAAACGAATCGACCACTTCACAGCCCTCATCGTCGGTCATTGTCAGGAAATAGAGACCTGGACCAAGATTGCCGACCTCTGTGGTCGTAGGATCATCAATAGATACCAACCCATTGCTCCACTGGAAAGTATAAGGCAGGTCGGGCGTGCCGTTGGGAATATTGAAGGTAGTCGCTCCAGTAGCGAAGATACCGCCATCTTGATCGCCAAAGCATGTCACACTATCTACGACAGCGTTGATCGATAGTATCTTATCTGCAGAAACAAAATAAGTGGCCGTATCGGTACAGCCATTGGCGTCTGTGACAACTCCGGTGTAGGATCCCGGATTTAGACCAGATAGGCTGACAGCCGTCCCAGTAGCACCACCAAGATCCGGGTCTATCCAGGTAAAGGTGTACTCGCCACCCGCAAGTGCCGTCCCACCCGTAGCAAAGACCGTGATGTCACCGTCCATTGCACCACTACAAGTAGCGTCATTGACCGCATCATCATTGACGATCGGCTGAATAACGAGTAGGTTAGGCTCACTTAAATTGGTGCCCGCCATAGCTGTACACTCGCCATCGGGCGATGTTACGGTCACCGAATAGAAGGAGGACCCACCTAAGCCCGTCAGGATATTGGTATTTTCAAAGCTCGTACTCCAGGTAAAGGTATAGCCCAGAGCCAGCGGATCGGGTTCTAGGTTGCCGCCAACCACAACCTGAGCTTCTAGTTGTCCATTTTCTTCACCAAAGCATCGTGGAGAGGTACCGATTAAGTTGATACCCAAACTGGGTGGCGCCAATACATCCAGGGTATCTCTGACTATACTGCCGTTACTGTCTTCAGACTGCACGCAGTAAGTACCCGGAGAGAGACCGGTGAATGTGGTCATAGCTCCGTCTCCGTCTATGGTTGTGGCATTGATACAGGCAGTCTGAGGTGGCGTAATTCTTTTGATACACAAGTCATAAGGCCCCACACCACCGGCAACCGTGGCCGTTATAGAACCATCGGCAGCATCGGCACAGCTCACACCAGTGGCTTCGCCATTCAAGAAGAAAGGCTCGGCGGATATGCAGACCACCCCGTCATTTTGTATAAAGCCCGAACTGGTAGGTATGCCATCGCCGTCATCATCAGTGCCGATCACTGTCACAACAGGATTATCACTAAAATCAATGGGGCTGCAATCACCTATCGAACCAGTAGCTGTAAAGCATATTTCAAAAAGGGTGTCACCATCCATCAGGGTAGTTCCTCCAGGCACAGAAGTAGAATAAAGTATAATTAGATTACCGTCCATTTGAGGGCCTCCCGCAGTCATGGGCAAACTGAAAGCTGCGTCATTAAAATCTGGCGGCATGTTGGGGTTAAAACCCTGTACACCTGTGAGTTCTAGTATACTCGGATCATAGTTAATACTGAACTGAATGCCGAATACGTCAATAAAGCCCTCTACCGTCACCGGAATACAGAATGATTCACCAGGTAGTACATTTAGAAAAACTGTGTTAAAAGTCACCGCATCGCAGCTATTGAGCGTAACTACCTGACTGGCTGGGCAGCTCTTGCCATCTTCGATCTCGATGATGTAATCGCCGGGTTGAGGCACCTCGAAGGTAATCACATCGTCGTGTGTGGCACTACTCGACGTAATATTGGCCGTCACAGCAGGGTTAGTACTCAAAAATATATTGATGTCGTAGTCTCCTGTTCCTTCTAGCTCGGGCAGGCCGCCGCGCACGCGGAAACTGCCATCGCAGCCCATATCCTGTACATCACTGATGGTGACTTCATTCAGGTAGGCTACTGCGAATGCCTGATCGACCGAAACATTGACGCAGGGGCCAGCGGGATTGTCGGGGTCATTGTCTACCCGTTCGAAGCTGGCCAGGTCTGTCATGGCATTCCTGGCATCGTAGGTGATGGGTGCAAACCAGAAAATCTGAGGCTCTGGCGGTCCGCCTCCCGTAGTAAAGAAAGCCTGTATCTGTCCCAGGTTCCAAAACCAGCTATCGCCGGAAAGATCCTCTCCTGCATCTATATAGAAACCGAGCGATGGTGGCATCTGCCCCAAAATACCGGCACAGGGATCCGTAGCAATAGTTGCCCGATCTGGCCCGGTAATGGTTGGCTCACACTCGTAAATACTATAACCTATGCCTGCATCTGTACTAGGTACGGGATCACCGGAGAGATTGACGGAGTTCTCGTCGTGATCAACGAAAATACTGTCGCCAAAACACAAATAAATCGTGTCTGGCCCAGGATCATTGGACTCTCCGATAAAGGGACCGAAGTTATTGATCTCACCCGCGTCATTGTTGCAAGGCACACGCTGCTCGAAGTTGAGATCTTCTGGTGAGACCTGAATAAACTGTGGCTGGTGCTGAGCAGACAGCGAGATATGCCAGGTGAGGGCCAGCAGCAGGAAGGAAAGACGGAATATCCGGTTAGTTAGAGCTAATGTCATGGGAGTGGTAAAGCTTTTGGGGATTATCATCTCTATAGGCGCAAGCCATACATTGGCTTAGCCAGACTAGTGGAGCAATAGCAGATTATCAGCCACTGTAACGAAGACCCGACCTGCGGAAGTACAAAACACAAGGTTAAATGCCCGGCAAATCGGTCTTTTCGTACCACAAGGTAATTTATCAACCTAGGGCGTTTGCTTCGGCATAGAGCGGAAAGTCGACCATATAGTTGCGAATTTCTTCGCGGATCTGGGCCGCCAACTGCTCATTCTCATGATCCTGAACGATGGCATCGATCCAGGCCACCGTGCGGCGGCAGTCGTCTTCTTTAAAGCCGCGGGTCGTCACCGCAGCCGTACCTATGCGTATACCGCTGGTCACCATAGCCGACTTTTGGTCGAAAGGCACCATGTTCTTATTGATGGTGATCTCTGCACGCCCCAGTGCGGTCTCTGCATCGCGGCCACTGATGTTCTTGTTGCTCAGATCGATCAGCATAGAGTGGTTGTCGGTGCCACCGCTTATGATCTGGTATCCGCGCTCAACGAAGGCTTCAGCCATGGCCTGCGCATTGGCGATCACCTGGCGGCCGTAAGCTTTCCAACTCGGTTGCAGGCACTCTCCAAAAGCCACGGCCTTTGCAGCGATTACATGCTCTAACGGCCCACCCTGAGTGCCGGGAAAAACGGCACCATTCAGGATGCGGCTCATCTTGATGACGGTCCCTTTCTTGGTGGTCCGCCCCCAAGGGTTGTCGAAGTCATTGCCCATCATGATGATACCTCCGCGAGGACCGCGCAAGGTTTTGTGAGTCGTGCTGGTCACGATATGGCAGTGGGACAGTGGATTGTTGAGCAAGCCTGCGGCAATGAGCCCTGCCGGGTGGGCAATATCAGCCAGCAATATGGCACCCACCTCGTCGGCTATAGCACGAAAGCGCGCATAGTCCCAATCACGGCTGTAGGCCGAGGCTCCACAAATGATGAGTTGGGGCTGTACTTCGCGCGCCTTTTCGGCGACCTTGTCCATGTCTATACGGCCAGTTTCTCGCTCGACTCCATAAAAGTGGGCATCGAAATATTTGCCCGAAATATTAGCCGGGTGACCATGACTCAAGTGGCCACCATGAGCCAAACTAAAACCGAGTGTTCTATCGCCTGGCTTGAGCAAAGCCAGAAAGACAGCAGCATTGGCCTGGGCGCCAGAGTGCGGCTGCACATTGGCGTAAGCAGCTCCGAATAGTTCCTTCAAACGGTCTATAGCAAGCTGCTCTACCTGATCTACAATTTCACAGCCTCCGTAATAGCGTTTGCCCGGATAGCCCTCTGCATATTTGTTGGTCAGGCAGCTTCCCATAGCTTCCATTACGGCTTGAGAAGTGAAGTTTTCAGAAGCGATGAGCTCTATGCCGTGGCGTTGGCGTTCTAGCTCAGCATTTATCAAGTCAAAAACAGCGCGATCTTGTTGCATAGTCCAGCATTTAACAATAAACCACAAAGGTAGCGCTTGGCATGGCATACCCTATCATATTGGGCTAACTTTGTGGGCCAAACAATATTCTGATCTAGCTTGAGTTAAATTGGAGCCGTTCATGCGCGCCATTAATCCCATAATTTGCCTAAAATTGTCTGTGTCCTTACGAATCTGGTTTTTATTTTTTGTACTTACGCAGGTCGGTCTGCCTACACTCGATGCCGCGACTGGGCGCTATAGGCTCAGCTGGCGTGAAGACCCGTCTACGAGTATGGTCATCGGCTTCCATTGGGTTTCGGGCCAGTCGCCCTTGGTGCTATACGACACAGAGCGCCACGGCGATTATGCAGCCGCCTATAGATTCCGGCAAGCCCCCGACAAGACGGTCAATGCCAAGGGGGTCATGCGCACCTGCTTCGTTCGTCTGCGCAACTTAGAACCCGGCACGGTCTATCATTTTTTGGTTGTCGATAGCGAGGGCCAGAGTCGGCCACTTTCTTTCGAGACCGCTCCTGCCCGCGCAGACAGAAGGTTGAGCCTAGTTTCTGGTGGCGACAGCCGCAACAACCGCTCAGCCGCTCAGGCCGCCAACCGAATGGTCAGCCGCCTGCGGCCACACGCCATTTTATTCAGCGGCGACATGACAGCCAACGACACACCGGGCGAATGGGCCGACTGGCTAGACGACTGGCAGCTCACCATCAGCCACGATGGCCGGTGCTATCCCATTGTTCCCGCTCGAGGCAATCACGAAATGAGCAACCAGTCGCTATTCGAACTCTTCGATTTGCCATCACCAGACAATTACTACGCCCTTAGTCTGGGCGGGAACCTGCTTCGCGTGTACACCTTGAATACCCTGGCACCAACAGAAGGCACCCAAAAGTCGTGGTTTGAGCAAGACTTGATCAGACATGGTTCTGCCACCTGGCGTATCGCGCAGTATCATCATGCCATGCGCCCACATACCCGCATGAAACCCGAACGCAACGACCTGGTACAAGCATGGGCACCGCTGTTCACACAATATAAGGTGCAGCTGGCCATAGAGGGTGATTCGCATGTGGCCAAGATCACCTGGCCAATAGTAGCCCAGCGCGGCGGGCGGGAAGGCTTTGTGCGCGACGACCAAAACGGCACCGTATACATAGGCGAAGGCTGCTGGGGCGCACCCTTGCGCACCAATGACGACGACAAGCCCTGGACCAGGGCCAGTGGAAGTTTTAACCAAATGAAATGGCTCTGGATAGATCGCAATAGGATAGAGATTCGCACGGTCGTTGTCGATGCATCGCGCGGGCTGAGTGAAGTCGATCCCAATGATCGGTTCAGCATTCCCGGTGGTGTGAAGCTTTGGTTGCCCGAAGGCAGCAACCGCATCATCAGCATTGAGAAGCCTCAGCAAGATGTAGCCATCCGACCGCCTGTGCCCAGTAGTGCGGGACCCGCTACCAGTACTGGCACTCCAGTCGCTACCACCAACAATCCTCCGCCGTATAGGCCCGCTGCTCCGCCACCTGTTTCTCGTGTTCGCCCAGACTCCGACTGGCGTGTCAAACTTGAATTCACCCTGGCCCAAAGCGGTCCTATAGACATCATCATTATAGACGAGCGCATGCGCGAGTTCTTTCGCAAACGCAGCCCGGTCATGGGTGCTGGACCCTACGACGAGTGGCTACAGCTACCTGAAATACCAAGAGGGGCCGAATTTATGCTGGTTCTTAAATCTGGTCGAGAGGTGATCGGCAGATGGGAGTTGGTCTACTAGACCGCGTTAATATCACTGATCAGCAGATACCCCTGAGCGCGCCCTCGCTCGTATACCACACCGCCATAGGCATTGGCTGCTATGATTTTTTGTGCTGCTTCGTGTAGAGGCTGATTTTTGCCCAGTACTGCCCAATAGGGGTCAAATACCGTAGCCACCGTTTCTCCTGCTGTCTCGTTGAGGGCATCAGAGCAAATCAGGAACCCCTGCACCTCGTTCCATTCGTTAAATACGGGTAGCACTTCTTCACGCTCCATATCTTCCAACTGCATGAGCCCTGCCAGTTGCGTACTGAGGTATATTCTATTCTTTGGCATGGAGCGCATAAGCTCTTCTACCGTACGCTTCATGAGTTTGGCTTCTCGGCCGGTAGCCGCCATGGCACCAAAAGACAAAAAGCCGATAAA
>JBCDFE010000094.1:0-15998 GCA_039178745.1 Bacteroidota bacterium
CCAAAATCTTACGATCCGGACGTGGTTGATCAAAAGGTCGAGGACATCGCTCAACTTCCCCATATTATCGAGAAATTGATCCAAGACCTACCTCAGGGCTGGCTGGAAACACCATACAGAGAAGGCGGATGGACAGGGCGACAGCTTATTCACCATTTAGCCGATAGCCACACCAATGCCTTCATTAGGTGCAAGATGGCCACTACAGAAGACTGGCCAAATATCTTACCATACCGGCAAGATGATTGGGCAACTCAAATCGATCACACTCTGGATATAGATTGCTCCTTATCCATCCTCAAGGGTCTTCACCAAAGGTGGGCCACACTACTGAACGATCTCTCGCCTGATGACTGGACCAGTAGGGGCTACTTCCATCCCGAATACGGACGTCGGCAACCACTGTTCGAAATCGTGGCCCTTTACAGCTGGCATGGTCGGCATCATACCGGACATTTGAATTTGCTCCATCAGAATTGAACCATCATATGCTCTGACCTAGCTTTCTATCAAGCACCCTACTAGCTAGATTAAAGCGCAGAACTGAAATTGTACCAACACCAATATCAGAAACTCCGCTTATTCTGAAGTCCTCAAATACAAAATGTTCATTCCAAACATCTCTACGGGGATTGTATAGCCTCGTGAGTTTATCGGCAACGAGTGTAGCGATATTAGAGCCTTTATAGATATTACAATCAGGACATGAGTATGCTAGATTGCTTAAGTCATCTACACCTCCGTGCTTTACACTAATGATATGGTCTATGTGGTAGGGAAAAGCGCATACTATATCTGGCTCTTTGCAATATTCACATCTGTAATCAGCTCTAAGAGCTACCTGGGACCTGATTTCTAAGCTAAATGCCATTCTATTTATTGACCAGCTGAAAAGCTCTCAACTTAGCCCGCTTTAAAATTCTATTAAGGGTAATTAAGTCCCGTAACTCTTCTTGTTCATCAGTCGATAATGAATTACCAGAACTTTTGCTCAAAGCCAAGGCTTCCAACCTGTCACTAACTTCACGATCAACTTTAAAGGCAATGATATCCTCCGGACTAGGACAACTGGCCAGAAAGTCTATGCCTACTTCTAATGGAGATGTTGTTGTTTCCATAATCTCAAAACAAGTTACTGCATATTTAGATGAATACCTAATAATGATCACGAACCTTTCTTCACTAGCCACCCATACAAGATGGGCACAACTAATAGTGTCAGCAAAGTAGAACTAATCATACCACCGATGATGGTCCAGCCCAGAGGAGACCAAAGCGAGGTGGCCTGAGCCGTGAGCGGCACTAGGCCTAATATAGTCGTCAGCGTAGTGAGTACAATGGGAGTAAACCTACGCTCGGCAGCCAAACGGATGGCCTCGGCTTTGGTCTTGCCCTCAGCGCGCAACTGATTGATAAAGTCGACCATAATGATGCTGTTGTTGACCACTATTCCCACCAGAGAGATAAACCCAATAAAGGCAAAGAAGCTAAATGACCAGCCTGTGATCCAGAGGGCAACGAAGCTGCCAGTGACGGCCAGAGGTATGGCAGAAAAAACGATCAAAGGCTGAACCAAAGAGCGAAACTGCAATACCAAAACAGCAAATATGGCAAGCATAGCCAAGCCAAGTATGATGCCCAGCGAACCAAAAGTAGACTGCTGCTCTTCGTACTCCCCCCCAGCTTCGAATCGGTAACCCTTGGGCCAATCTATTTGATCAAGCTTCTCTATGATACCAATGGTCGTTTGTACGGTCTGGTCGGCATCGACTACATCTGCAGTAATTGCGGCAATGCGCTCGAAATTATGATGGCTTATGCCCGAAGGCTCATTCTCTAGTTCCAGATCGGCCACTTGTTTTAGTGGGACCTGCGCACCGGTTTGAGTCGTCACATATACCCGCTCGAAATCTTCTATTCCCGGTTGATCATCTTCGTAGGCAATCCTGACATTGAGCGGATAGTCCTCTCCGTCGGCTAATTGCACACGATCAAAGCTTAATCCATTCAGGCTAGCCAAGACGATCTGGTCAAAATCGAGCGTATTCAGGCCAATAAGCCCTGCCTTGTTGCGGTCCAAAACTACGCTGAGGTCGGTTTTAGTTGCTGTCAGTTCATTCTCGATATTGATCAAACCCGGAGTTTGGGCCATGATTTGCTCTACGGAATCTGCTAAATTGGCCAAAATTTCTTTTTCAGGACCACTGAGCCTGAATTCTATTGGAGCTTTGACCGGTGCACCATTTTTCAGCTCCTTAAACAAAATCTCAGCCCCGGCATAAGTGCGGAAGGTTTCGCGCAACTGCGATAGCGTGGAATAGAACTTCCGCGGGTCCCAGTGTGTAAAGTTAACGAGTACCTGCCCATAGGTTTTATCGAATGATCTTGGAAATCTGTTGTAGTAAACCATGGGGTTGCCATGACCAACATTGGCCGTATACTCTCTGACATACTCCATAGTATCCAAAACAGATTCTACGTAGGAGACGGCACGGTCTGTGCGATCGATGCCCCCACCTGCGGAAGTCCTCACATCAATCAGTAGCATGGCCTTATCGGCAGTAGGAAAAAAGCTGACTCCTATGCTGGGAAATAGTGAAACGGCACCGACCAGCATAGCTACTGCTATACCAACGATGAGCAGACCCCGACGAAGACTAAAATCCAGCACCGGTCTGTACACCTTATCAACGAAGCGACCGAGAATGCGTTGAGGCAATGGCTTTGGTTTGTCAGCCCGATAGCGCAATATCTTTGATGCGGCCAAAGGCGATAGGCTCAATGCCAATACCAGAGACACGATCAAAGCAACCATAACCGTCACCGGCAGAGAAATCAGGTACTCGCCCGGTCCTTCGCCAAGCTGAGTGAGTGGATAGAAGGCCAGGAGTGTAGTAACCGTAGAGCTGACGATGGCCCAGCCTACTTCGGAAGTACCCTTTGCAGCCGCATCGACTCTGCTATACCCTTCGGCCAGATACCTGTTTATGTTTTCAATAACTACGATCCCATTATCTACTAGCAGACCCAATGCAATGACCAAGGCAGCTATGGATATCTGTTGAATGGCAAAGCCCATACCGTTAAGTAGCGCCAGAGTAATCAATACACAAAGCGGGATAACGATCATGACTATAATGGCAGATCGCAGCCCCAGAAACAATAGTATGATGACACCTACGAGCAGCACCCCCTGGGCCAGATTGGCAAAAAAGTCACTAATGCGGCTACTCACCGCAGGTGCTTGCTCGAAAGCAGTGATCAGTTGCGTATTGGGAGGAAGACTCGGTCTAAGCTGGTCGAGTACTTCGTGTAGCCCTGCGTTGACATCAACAATATTGCTGGTATTCTCAATTTTTATAGATAGTAGTACAGACCGCTGCCCCATGAATCTGGCCATATAGCGTTCGTCTTCGTAACCAAATCGAACATCGGCAACGTCTTGCAGATAAACCAATTGACCAGCAGCACCGCCAACTACGGTTTTTCTCAGCTCGTCCAGCGTTTCGATACCACCACTGGTTTTTATGCTGAAGTTTTGCTCACCTGCCGATAGCTCTCCTCCGGGTACATTGGCATTGGTCTGTTGTAGTACGCCTAAAACCTGGGCGGGAGGTACGCGAAAAGCTTGGCACCGCTGAAAGTCTAGTGCTATTTGAACCTGGCGTTCGGGAAAGGCTTCGATATCGACAGACTTGACACCTGATACATCTAATAGCTGGTCTTTTATGCGTTCGCTTTCCGCTTCCATGAGATGAAAGGGAAGGTTGGGTGAGCTCAAAGCCAGCATGTGTACTACCGCTCGATCTTCCTGCTTAAATTGGTAAACTTCAAAAAGGGCAATACCTGCCGGCAACTCTGGCCGCAAAGCATTGAGTTCGCGCAAGATCTCCTCGTATTTATCGTCCCAGTCTGGTGTAGCAAAGTCGGCTTCAACGCGTATAAGTGCCAGGCCTTCACTGATTTCTGTGATTACATTTTGAATCTCGTCTAGCTCTTCTACCACCTCTTCTATGGGATCGACAATGAGGTCCTCCATGTCTTCCGGGCTAGTGCCTGGATATACCACGGTGATGATGTAGATGGGCAAGTTGATGCTCGGATCTTCAGACCTGGGCATGGATTGGTAGGAGAGAGCGCCTACCAGCGTAGTGATGATGATGGCAACGAGTACAAAAGCTCCATTGCGGACTGACCAATTGGGTAAGATCATGGCAGGATATTTAGGGTGTCACCGACTTGAAGATATGCTGCCCCATCAGTAACGATTTGATCTATGCCCGCCAACTGATCGATACCTACAGTTAGGTAATCATCCCCCAACCGGTCGAAATTTACGTGATGGCTTTTCGCCAATCCATTATCGTCTACATAGAATAATTGTACTTGCCTACCCTGCCCGGCAACCATGGCTTCGATGGGTAAGCGCACATAAGCAGGAGCCTGACTGGGGAAAATCTCGACTCTCCCCACAAAACCATTGCGCAAGACCAGACCCTTGGGGTCGATGGTCAGCTCGACCATAAAGGTGCCTGTTCTGGGGTCTGCAGCTGCGGCTAACTCGCTGACGCGAGCCTGAAAGGTTTCTCCAGGATAAGCATCGAGTTTAAGCTCTGCCAGATCGCCCAAAGCGATATTGACGTAATCTCTATCGGTAACGCCTACCCGAACAACAAAATCGTTTCTTCCTTCACTGGCCATTCGATAAACGGGCATACCCGGACCAATCAATTCGCCTCCTTCGGCAAATTGCATCAATATTCTGCCGGGACCCGGTGCAAATATTTGCGCGTATTGCTGATTGAACCCAGCAATCTCCAAATCACGCTGAGCTACTGCCAGAGCAGTTTCCAGGTCCTGTAGCTGCGTGCGCGTGGCCGCACTATCGGCCAAGAGTCGCCTGACGCGCTCCAGGTCTCTTTCTCTTTTGGCGACTGCTTCCCCCGCCTGGGCTACCTGGGCATCTATTTCTGTCGTCTTGAGTTTAGCCAACAGCTGACCAGTACGAACTCGCTGCCCCTCGCGAACATATACGCGGTCTATGATTCCACCGACTTTAAAGGAGAGGTTAGCTTCTTGCTTGGCGCCTACGATTCCGCCTGCCATGATGGGAAAAGGTTCTTCGCTGGCGCTTGGGCTGATAACCCTGACGGAAATGGCCGTTTGTCGCTGCTCTGCGGAATCGACGAACTGACCGGGATACTCCTCTCGGCAAGAAAGGGCAGTAATAAGGATTAAAAACATGAGGACTCTCATGGCATATTGTTTTGAGGTGAATCAGCCGCCGATGGCAGCCAATAATTCATAGTGAGCAATGAGCAATTCGTAGTAGGCATCTACAAAGGCGAGTTCTGAGCTTGTCCAACGGTTGCGGGCATCGAGATACTCGACCAAAATGGCCTGCTCGTTTAAGTACCTGGCTTCTATAAGTTCGAGGGAGCGCAAGGCAGATCTGCGAGACGAATTAGCCGCCTGCAGCCTGGCCTTAGCAGCTAAGCGATTCTGGTAGCTTGTGAATACCTGAAGTTCCAGATCTCGCTCTATGCCCACGCGCCTGCTGGCTTGTGCTTCTCGCCTGAGACGGGTAATTTGTCTTTGTGTATTTCTTCTATTGCCATCGTATAGGTTCCAGCTGAGATTCAGACCTGCAATGCTATATGGATCATCAGCATAGTCGGTACCTATGAACCCCTGAGAGCCTGCTAAGACACCGACACCGAGTTGTGGTTGACCAGCTGCGCCCTGCAACTCATCGAGAGCTGAGAGAGTATGGAGACCGGCATCGATCTGCGCCATTTCAGGCCTCTGCTCTACCTTTTCCAATAGAGCAGGGAGACTTTGGATGGCTAGTACCGTATCGAAATCGATGAGTTCAAAATCTGAACGAATTGGATCATTCAATCTGCGGTTAAGCAACCGATTCACAGCCGCCTGGGCATTGCTGCGCTGAGCTAATAAAGAAGCTAGTTGGCCGTTGAGGTCTGCAATTTCTGCTTCGGTTTGATAGACGACATCAGAGGTGGCTACTTCATTGCGCACCAAACTTTGATTGACGCGAAGCAGCTCTTGCAGCACCAAACGACTACTATCGATTACCTGCTCACCGGCGAATGTGCGCAAGTAGCCGAAGTACAAACTGCGCAACCTGGTTTTGCTATTGAGTTCGACCACGGCTATAGCCGCCTGGCTGCCACTCAGCTCGGCCTCTCTCAAGACTTCCTGCCTGCGAATAGCTGGAGCTATCAGAGGCAGCCTGGCCTCAAATCGCAGGTCATAGAAGTTGTTCGGAGCCAACAGCTCATCCACATTTTCCAGATTGGTGGGAAATTGGTCGCTGGCCGTCAATTGGTTGAGTGTGCCATATACCGGATTGAGTAGATCTCCTGCCGGAAAAGCGATGGATCGACCACCGATAGCCAGGGTGTAATCACCAACCAGATCGAGGGTGGGTCTGCGTTCGAGACCAGCGGCAACCAGGGCTTGCTGAGCAATCTGCTCATCTATACGCGCTGCTATTACTTCCGGGTTTTGCTCCAATAGTAGATCGATATAATCATCGAATGCATCGACCGATGTTCCCGGCTGCTGGGCATAAACACCAGCCGAATTCAGCATCAAAAATAGAACTGCGTACAATTTTTGAACGGTGTTCATTGGCAAATAAAATTTTTAGTTCTCTACAATTTCCGAATGATCGAATATCAAATCGCACATCATATTTAGTGTTTGCATGATAAGCTCATCTGGGTCATCTACCTTAGTAAATTCGTGTATGTGGTCACCTTCGTATATGGTCAGGCGGTCTGTCACCCTCAGGGAGACCATACCGTGTACCATGGCCCATAGGCCAAAACTCATCTGTAGCTTATCGACTGTGGGCAAGGCACCGGCTTCCATGCAATAATTGACGACCTGCGATAGTACATTGTGCAGCTTCAAACCGGTATGCCAACACTCGTGATCCTGAACAGCCTGCATCGGACTATCAAGAATGAACATGACTCGATACAATTCCGGGTTTTCCAAACCAAACCGCACATAAGCCTTTCCTATAGCCAGCAGCATTTCGCGACCACTCATAGTTGGCTTGACTGCATCTTGCATGTAGATCATCTTGCGCTCGAAGGCCATTTGCTGCACGGCTAAAAACAACTCGTTCTTATCCTTGAACTGGTTGTAGATCGTGCCTACACTGTACTCGGCAGCATCAGCTACATCGCGCATTTTTACCGCCTCGTAGCCTCCCTTGGCGAATAAATCCATTGACACAGAAATGATGTGATCACGCAGTGCTTCTTTTTCCCGCAATTTGCGTTCGTGTACACCCATAACATACTGAACAATGTTCATTGAGTGAATATTGTTCAATTTTAGTTGAAAATTTAACTGATTAATAAGTTTGTCAGTTGCTGATAACTACGGACAATGACTCCGCACGACGCAACTAAACATTCGCTATTTATGTCTTTAGGTGGTATTCTATACTAAACCTAAGTCCTGAGACCTTATATTAGTAATCCATTTTGAACATTGCGAACATGAATCCTATGAATCGGAAGTACTCCATCTTACTCACTTGCTGTCTTGCTGTCGGTTTTGCAGCCATGACGGTATATCCCAGATTGAGCGATATAAACAAGGAAACCGTACTAATGCAGACCATCGTACAGAGTCTGGCCAGGTATCACTACTCCCCTTCTGAGTTGGATGATGAGTTCTCTTCAGGTGTGTTCGAGGCCTTTCTGAATGAAATCGATGGTGCCCGGCTTTTCTTTACTCAGGAGGAGATTGATGAGCTGGAGAAATTCAGGTTTGAAATAGATGACCAAGCCCTGGCTGGGGATTACAAATTTTTTGAGGAAGTCACTTACCAGTGGGAGGCCCATAGGCAGCGTGCACAAAACTGGTATCAAAGTATCTTATCTGAGCCTCTGAATTTAAACGACAATGAATCCTTTAGCCGCCTAAGTGATGAAGACCAGTGGACCGCAAATGATCAGGAACTGGAAAACTACTGGCGCAGGTACATAGAGCGAGACTTGCTCAATCGAATCGTCAACCGCCAGGAGCAAATCAAAAAAGATACGACCGGGCTTGAGATGCCCACCTTCGCCGAACTGGAAGCAGAGTACCGCGGAAAGATATTGGAGAACTTCGATGACTGGTTCGAGCGCATGAACCGAACCACCCGCGATCAACTCGTAAGTCGTTATCTCAACTCGATGACGACCGCTCACGATCCGCACACCTCATATTTTGCACCCAGAGAACGGGAAAACTTCGACATTCGCTTTCGCGGAAGACTGGAAGGTATAGGCGCTACACTTACCCTGGAAGACGACTATACCAAAGTGACCATGGTCGTGGTTGGCGGCCCGGCTTGGTCTGGAAAAGAGCTGGAAGAGGACGATCTCATTATGGCTGTCAGACAAGAAGACGAAGAAGAAGCCGTAGACGTAAAAGGAATGATACTGGACGATGTAGTGGGTATGATACGTGGCCCGAAAGGTACTACTGTACACCTGACGGTAAAAAAGCCCGAAGGAGAGGTAAAGCAAATCAGTATTGTAAGAGATGTAGTGGTTCTCGACGAGCGCTTTGCAAGAAGTTTAGTCATACCGGGTGATGAAGCGGGGCAGGATATAGGCTACATATGGCTACCCTCATTTTATGCTGATTTTCAAGACGAGAATGGTAGATTTTCTTCTATTGATGTAGCTAAAGAATTGGAAAAGCTAACGGAGGCCGGAGTAGACGGCATCATCCTCGACTTGCGCAACAACGGCGGTGGTTCGCTATCTGATGTGGTAGACATGTCTGGATTCTTCATTCCAGAAGGACCCATTGTACAAGTAGAAGGTCGTGGTGGTCGAATCCAAACGCAAGCTGATAGTGACAATAGCGTACTATACGATGGTCCACTTGTCGTTATGGTGAACCAGAGCTCAGCATCTGCCTCAGAGATTTTGGCTGCTGCCATGCAAGACTATCAGCGCGCAGTAATTGTAGGATCCGAGCAAACTTTCGGAAAAGGTACTGTACAGCGGTTTATGGATCTGGATCGCACCCTGCCAGGACATGGTGAGGTCAAGCCCCTGGGAAGTATGAAGCTGACCACGCAGAAGTTTTTCCGCATAAACGGAGGCTCGACCCAGCTCAGGGGCGTGAGCAGTGACATTGTATTACCTAATGCATACACTTATTTGGAATCAGGAGAGCAAAAACAAGCCAATCCACTGGAATGGACGGAAATAGATGCTGCCGATTTTGAGCAGAATGTGTTCCGTATTAGCGCCAGAACTATGAACGAATTACGCCAAAGATCTCAGCAGCGGGTGACTCAAAATGGCACCTTTGCCCAAATCGATGAAAACGCTCAGCGCATTAAGCGACTACGCGATCGCGACGTATTTTCATTGAACTACGATACTTACCTGGAAGAAGATCAAACGCGCAGGCAAGAAGCAGAACAATACGAGGAATTATTCGAAGAAGTGGTCAACGGCGGCATTCGAAACCTGGAGGCAGACATGCCCAGCATTGAGCTAGATGACTCGCGTATAGCCCGCAATGAGGACTTCGTAGATAAAGTGAGCCGCGACGTGTACATAGAAGAGTCGATGAATATCATCTTCGATCTCATCGAGTTACAGCAATAGGCTAAGGAGTATCAGATTGCAAATTCGTGTTTTTACAGGATGAGTCGTAGCTTCATCCCGTAAAAACACACCCATTATGTACCAACTTTATACCTACAGCTCGCTACTATTACTTATTTTCTTGTTGGGCTGCGGCCCCTCTACAGAGGTAGAAAGCGATCCACCTGCGGAAGTACAAAACGAAAATAGGGCCGACCAGCAGCCACCCGAAGAGGAAGCAGAAGACAAGTACGATTTTACTTTTTCCTTCACCAACGGAATAGATGGTATCGACCCATCGAATCTAAAAACGAGTCTGATGGCGCTTTATGGCAGCAGTCTGAAGGAAGACACCATTTATCTGCCCGATGGAATTGCCATACCTGGTTATCGAATTTTTGCGGATACCCCAAATGAACTCGAAGTTTTAGAACCGGAGTCTTCGACTGGATATGAGGAGGTTTTGTCTGTCATACGCAGTGCGGGAGAGTGGAAAAGTGAAGAGGGTATTTACGTGGGTATGCCGCTCGAAGAGCTGGTACGCATTAATGGTGCGCCGCTAAATTTTTCTGGTTTCGCCTGGGATTATGGTGGATTCGTCAGCGATTTCAATCAGGGTGAGATTTTGAATGCAGGTGTACGTCTCGATGTGGTTTACGATGAGGACAATCCGATGGACCTTCCTATGGACATCATGGGCGAAGTGCAATTGAGATCTGATGATCCGATTTTAAAAGATGTGCCCATTGTGGTGAGCGAAATGTCGATTACCAATACAGACGACCCCATCAAGATCGGTACTTTTCTGGCTGGCCACCACTTTGATCAGATCCGCCCTGGAGACTCACCCGACAAGCTGAAAACCTACTATGGCGATGCTGTGGAAGAGGTGCAAATACACCTGGGGGAAGGGGAGTTCGAGACAGGATATGAACTATTTTCGGGCACGCCACAGCAAGCGAGCATCAGCATAGGTGAAGATGGCAACATAGCCGCGGTCTCTTTCGAAAGTGAGGACGCAGACTACTACGAACCCAATGTATACCAGTTGCTGCCGGGGCTCGATCTCGCAGGCTTACAGGCCATAAACGGGGCACCGGTCACATTCACGGGCTTCGGTTGGGACTACGGCGGCCGGGTTATGGACTTTCACGGTGGCGAGCTAGAGGGCTATGGCGTAGTCTTAGTACCCATGGATAATGACAACAATGAACTGCTAGGCGATGGGCAGTTCCGCACCGACGAAGTTAGTCCTGAGCTATTGCTACAATTCAAGATCGCGAAAGTCACCGTTCCGCTTTAATTATGAAGCCTCATACATCAGGCTAGATCAAATCGCGCACACTTGCAATCAGCTTTTTGGCGGCTTCAGCCGTTTTCCCCTCGGCGTACATGCGTATGATGGGTTCGGTATTGGACTTCCGCAGGTGGAGCCAGCCCTGGTCAAAGTCTAGTTTGACACCGTCTACTAAATTGACTTTTGCATCGGGAAATTTGGTCGGTATGGATTGTAGTAATGCGTCTACATCCATATCTGGAGCTAACAAGAGCTTGTCCTTCACCATCTCGTATTGCGGATAGTTGATGCGGAGCTCATTGATGGTCTTACCAGAGGTTGCCAAGTGACTGAGCACCAGGGCCAGCCCGATCAATGAGTCGCGGCCGTAGTGCAGACGCGGGTCGATGATGCCGCCATTGCCTTCGCCACCGATCGTTGCGCCAATCTCCTTCATTTTGGCCACGACATTGACTTCACCTACAGCGGCTGCTTCATAGCTTTGCCCATATTGAGCAGCCAGATCGGCCAGTGCCCGGCTACTGCTGAGGTTGCTGACTACTGGCCCGGGATCTCTGGCCAGGACATAGTCGGCCACGGTTACCAGGGTATACTCCTCCCCTATCCATTGCCCGCCGGGACCAACTAAGGCCAAGCGATCTACATCGGGATCTACAGCTACGCCCAGATCGGCCTGAGTCTCGGCGACTTCTGCCATTAGCCCTTTTAGATTTGCGGGTAGGGGCTCGGGATTGTGCGCAAACTGGCCGGTCAGCTGTCCATTTATCGTTACACAATCGACTTCCAGTGTTTCGCAAAGCATAGGAATTGCCAATGAGCCTACACTATTTACCGCATCCAGCACAATCTTAAAGCCCGCCTCTTTGATGGCTTCTACTTCCACCAGTGGATGATCCAATATGGCCTGAATGTGGTAGACTAACTCATCATGGCTGGCCTCATAGTCGCCCAGCTGATCTACAGTAGCGTATTCGATGGCCCCATCTTCAAGCAGCATCAACATTTCCTGCCCCTCTGCTGCCGATATAAACTCTCCGTTTTCGCCCAGTAACTTCAGCGCATTGTACTCGACTGGGTTATGACTGGCCGAAAGAATGATCCCGCCAGCTGCCTGCAAACGCGTAACCGCCATTTCTACGGTTGGCGTTGTGGCATAACCGCAATCGACCACATCCAGGCCAAGCATTTGTAGCGTACTGGCGGTGAGCTGGCTTACCAACTGTCCACTGGGCCGACCGTCTCTACCGATCACAACCTTGCGTTTGTCGGTTCTACTAAGCAGCATGGTGCCAAATGCGGCTACGCTCTCTACTATGTCTTGGGGAGTCAGGTTGCTACCAGCTTTGCCGCCTATGGTCCCGCGGAAGCCGGAAATGGATTTGATGAGTGGCATGGGGCGAAGGTAAGAAGTTGATAGACTCCGATGAAAAAATGCTCGCCGACCAAAGCCAGCGAGCATCAAAAATCTCAGGTTTCTATAGTTTTTGGGTTCTTACTGCACAATCATGCGCTTAGAAAACATCACGCGACCATTTACCTGGAGCGAGTAGATATAAGTACCGGGACTTAAAGCGTTGAGATCAATGGATTGAGCACCAGTTTTAGTAGCCAAACTTTCGCTCAGAATAACCTGACCCGCGACATTCCTGACTACCAGCTCACCATTTTCAACGCCATCTGGCAACTGATATTCAATACTTGTTGAGTTGAAGGCGGGGTTGGGCACATTCTGCCCGAGGAATGCACCTTCGACTTGCTGAGTACTGCTTTCTACATCATCTAGCTGCTCTAATCGATCAAGCATATCCTGTAGGAGTGCTTGCTGCTGGTCAATCATGGCCTGCTGCTCCTGAACAGTGGCTACAAGTAGAGGTATGACCTCATTATAATCTACCAGCTTGTTACCATCAGTATCTGTCGCTACAGCTTCTGGTACAAAGGCTTCCAAGCTATTTATATCAATGCCTAACTCATTATTTGAGCTATAGAAAATACCTGCTTCTCCTTTTAGCTTTTGCTGACTCTCCATGCGAATAGGGGCCAAAGCCATCAGCCTATCGGTGGGATCTAGCAGTGCTCCTTCAGTTTGTTGTGTGGAAGCATCAATAGCTGGAACATATATTCTGTTATGTATTACTGGAACGAAAAACTCTGCAGCTTCAATACTGAACGAAGCGACAGGCTCTCCGCAATCGTCGGTGGTTCCAAAGGTGAAGAATAATCTTTTTATTTCTTCCCCCCAATTTAGAATAGCCCGGTTGTCTCCAAATGGAGTAATACCGAGGTTAACAGAACGGGTTGCTTCTCTCTGTGCCCGAAATCCCCACAGATCGCAGCTAGCTTGCCCTGCGCCTGATTGCCCTAAGGCA
Source organism: Bacteroidota bacterium (assembly GCA_039178745.1). Lineage (GTDB taxonomy): Bacteria > Bacteroidota > Bacteroidia > Chitinophagales > Saprospiraceae > Neolewinella. Next base: position 13,305 of record JBCDFE010000094.1, read on the forward strand.
ACAAAATCTGTTTGATCAGTTGCACGAGTCAGGACAACATTATTGCCCCGAGCCTGAATAGGTATGTCATTGCTATTGATGATCGGAAAAGGTGCAGTACCTACGGTCAGAATACCATTGACATTGGCATCATCACTTACGAACAAATCATCTGTTGCCGAAAGATCACTGCCAGAAATGGTATTGAATACAGATATACTACCGGATCTAGAAAGAGCTGTGAATGGGTTTCCAGAAGTTTGGAACCAAAATGATTGGGCCGAAAGGCTAGTACTGCCTAATAAAATTAAGGCATAAAATAGAATAGGTCTAGACTTCATCTAATATGTATTTTCAAAAATGAGGAATTTGGTTTACGACCACCAAAAGTCAGTTGATTCTATCATCTAACCTGTAGTGATACGTAAATGTATCCCTATCGATAGATGGCTATTTTGTCCAATTTCTAGAATAGGCCTTGTGTCGTGTCTCTATTTCCGCGATATTTAAGGTAGCCATCAGTTATAATTGTTGATATTTAAGACTTAGGATTTTAAGACGACCCTTTTGTATTGTTTTTCGCAACATGGGATAATTATATCATGAGAATACAAGGTTCCGTCTTTTCAGCTATTGCCAGCCAGTTCTCCTCTACTAGCAGGATGATAGAAGACCTGAGTGATGTATTACACTTGAGTCGAGCATCTATTTACAAGCGGGTGAATGGATCTATATCGCTAAACTTATCAGAATTTGAATTTCTGCTGGACCACTACTGTATAGACATTCGCAAGATTTATCAATTAGAGCAGAGATGCCTAAGGTTTGATTTGCCTACTTTTTCACAAAGCAAGCCAGACTATTTTTCATATCTACAAAAGCTACATACGGAGTTGAAGTTTGTAAAATCTAGCGACAAGGGAGTCATTAAGTTCCTATCTTCAGATTTACCCATATTCTATTGGTTTTGCAATGAGCGTTTAGCCAACTTTAAGTTATTTGTCTGCGAGCACATACTATGGCATCCCTATGAATCTATAGCCTCAAATAAAAAATTCCATATCAACACGCCCACAGAACAGCACTACTCCAAGATATACAAGGAATTAGCAGCTCTTTATGGCGCAATTAACAGCGAAGAGATTTGGACAACCAGAATATTCGAAACCTACATTAAACAACTAAAGTACGCTCTTGAATCTGGCTATTTTGCAAAACCCAAAGAGGCATTACTACTTATGGACGAGCTATATGAATTAGCAAATACACTGGAGACAATGGTATTGGCAAAATCCAAATATCAATTATCAAGCAAGGTAGAGGGGCCAGGAAAGTTAGAACTCAGATACTATGATTTAGACAGATTTACAAACACATTTCTTACTATATCACCAACGTCAAGTGCTGTTTTCCTTTCCTACGACCTACCCAACTTCCTGAAGTGCAAGGATGTCAACTTTATTGAATATGCAAATAATTGGATAGCGACGATTAAAGAGAATTCCTATCCTCTCACGGACAATGCACGTCGAAGGCAACATGAATACTTTGATTGTATACGAGGAGTATTACAAAAAGAGAAAGATCATATATTGCAGTTATTTTAAATGAAGACCTTACTGACTTAGTGCATGTAACAATTGGGAATATCCTAATTTTCCTTACTCGCGCAATATCAATTGTTCTAGCTGATCCCTTTGGGCATTTAAGCGCTCAGAGCCTGACCTTCAATTAAAAATTTCGTCCTAATGGGGCGTTCTGATTTTATGCCTAAACCAACAATCAGGCCAATTAAACCACCACCCGCTGCAGATGTAGTGGTGTAAAAACCCGGTCCAAGTATACTATTTTCCCCTTGTTCTCTGTTAGGAGCGGCTATTAGTAACTCAATAGCCAATCCGAGGACAATTCCTCCAAGGACACCTGGTATAACATTCGATCTTTCACTTGTTGTTCTGGGAATCGAAATACTAAGAATATCTTCAGCAGCATAAGTCGTCAAATACTTATCGTCAACAGAATTGAAATTTCGCGATATTGACAAACTACTTTCGCCTATCTGACTGATATACCCACTCCTTAATCTATTGGTCTCACCTGATCCGAAAATGATTAGCTCAACTCTGTAATCTCGTGGTTTCTCTCTTATGTACTCTGCCGCTGAACTGTCTTCACTAATCTGGCATAAAAGCGGGCATATACCTATGTGTAATATTAGGGCAACCATGATTATAATCCTCATGATAAATAGGTTTAATTCTTTCCTAATATAGACTAAAATTTTAATACTTACTCCATCTTAAAAACAAGAGATAACAAAAATCACTAAGCCAATTCCACCTCCTCTACATCTTCCACTCCATTTTCATCCAGATCTTCATCTTTTTCTACCCGCAGGTTATCGATTATAAAGATTTGGCGAGCAGGGGTATTTTTGCCCATATAATAGGAGAGAAGCTGATCTACGGAAGTCTCTTCACTCATCACCACCGGCTCTAGCCTAATGTCTTCGCCTATAAAATCTTTGAATTCATTGGGGCTGATCTCGCCCAAGCCCTTGAATCGGGTAATTTCGGGTTTACCACGAAGCTTGTCGATCGCAGCTTGCTTTTCCGATTCGCTATAGCAGTAGAAGGTCTTCTGCTTGTCGCGCACCCTAAACAGAGGTGTTTCCAGTATATAAAGGTGCCCTGCCTCTACCAGATCAGGGAAAAA
>JBCDFE010000095.1:0-15979 GCA_039178745.1 Bacteroidota bacterium
CACTGGCAAGCCGTATCTAGCCACTCACTAAGGTGGTTGTAACGCCGCTCAGGCTCACTGCTGAACTCATCAAGTATAAGACCGGCGGCGTAGTGGAATGAGCGAATCAGATTTGCCAGATCTTTGGCAGGTGAACGACGCAACCGGCGCTGACTATAACTGCTGTCGGGATCGCCATCGAAATTTCGAATGAGAAAGCCTTCTGCTTTGAGGTCTATTTGCTCTAGCGTGAGATCGCCATGTAGTCGAATTTTATCGGCTTCGATTTTATGGCGAAATACGCGTTTGAGTCGGTCTTCCACATCGGTCCTACTATCGAGCAGATCGCTTACCCAATCCTGGTGGTCTTCGTTGAGGGCGCTGATACGCTTTTGCATCAGCTGAAAAGTTTCGCGTACGCGTCCCTTCAAACCTGCGAAGAGACTACGCTGATAGTGCAGCGATAGTGCCTCTACGCCAAAGCCTTCTTCCTGAACTTCAGCGAAGAGCAAGTGCAAGGCTGCAATGCCACGTCCGATTTCGGCTATGCGCACCACAAATGGCGAGTTGAGCAACTCCTGGATCAATTCGGGCATATCGCGGAAGACCATCTGATCGGTCACAGCCACCTCTTCCGGCTGTTTGGTATTGGCGTCGCCCTTGTAGTTGATCAGGTCATTGGCCAGGTTGCGGAATTGGTTTAAGACGTAGTTCCAGGCATTGTCTTCGATGGCTTCACGTTGCTCAAAAAGTACCAGCGAGAGGTGATTGTTTTTGTGCTCGTAGGTCTGCTCCATCATGATTTTGGGCGAAGAGGTGAAGCCACGCTGATGTAATAGATTCTTGATCTCTACATCTGGTGATTCCCCTTGGGGGTCGAGTCTACGCAGGTGCTTCACCCGCAAATCGCGCGACTTAAGCAGCATATACTCGGGCCCGGAGTGCTCTATCTGAAGTTCTTGCTCGCCCATCGCATGTAGAGCTTCGGCGGCTTCGACCTTGAACCCCGGAGTCTCTTTAAATTCTTTCATGCCATGCACCAGGAATCGCATGTAGGCTTCGTCATAGAGCGCATCGAGCAAAATGGCGGCTTGATCGCCCAAATCGATGCGACCTATGTATTGCTCATCGTTTTGGTAATCTATATCTTCTCGGTGGTGGTGTATGGCTACAGTTAGTTGTAGCAGTTCGGGTAGACGTTCCTGGTACCGAACGCCGAGAAGCATCCATCCGAAGTGTCGCTCGCCAAATTTGCGTAGCCATGTATCTTCTATGGTTACCTCTTCCAGTTGCTCACTAGCCGGGCCAAACCAGCTCACGCTCTTGAGATAGTTGGGCAGCAAGCTGCGCTCCATGGTGCGCAGGTTTTTCTTGCTGAAGAGTTGGCTGGCATCTGCCGCAGCCAGTTCTACGCGATCCAGCTTGCGGTTGTCTTTGGGGCTGGGACCTGCAGGCTCGACTCGCAACCAATAATACCCATAAGCCCCTACGGTGATGGGGTAGTCTTCTTTGCCGATTTCCGGGAAGTAGTTGCGCCCAAATATCTCGCGCACTTGTCGGCCCTGAAAATCGCCGAGATCCAACCCTACTGATTGCGGATGCCTGCTCAGATTGATGATGACCACCACTGTCTCGTCTCTAAACTCGCGCACGAATGCCAGGACCCGGCTGTTTTCGGGCTGTAGAAATTTAATGCTACCCCGACCGAAGACTTTAAACTCCTTTCGCTTGGCCAGGAGTCTTCGCGTCCAATTGAGTAGACTATTGGGGTTGCTCTGTTGGCGGCGCACATTGATCCAGCGGTAGCTATATTCCGTATCTCTGATAACAGGCAGATAGAGTGAGTGCGGATTAGCTGCACTAAAGCCTGCGTTTTCGTTATTATTCCATTGCATGGGCGTACGCACCCCATCGCGATCACCGAGGTAGTAGTTGTCGCCCATACCGATCTCGTCTCCGTAGTAGATCACTGGCGTGCCGGGCAAGCTCATGAGCAAGACATTGAGCAACTCAATCTTATTTCGGTCATTATCCATAAGAGGTGCTAGCCTTCGGCGTATGCCCAGGTTGATGCGCGCTGTTTTGTCGCTGGCGTAGACCTTGTACATGAAGTCGCGCTCTTCGTCGGTAACCATTTCGAGGGTCAGCTCGTCGTGGTTGCGCAGGAAGGTGGCCCACTGGCAGTTTTCAGGTATTTCGGGTGTTTGATCGAAGATGTCGGTGATCGGGTGGCGATCTTCCATCTTGATGCTCATGTACATGCGTGGCATGAGCGGGAAGTGGTAGTTCATGTGGCACTCGTCGCCATCACCGAAGTAGCTGGCCGAGTCTTCGGGCCACATATTCGCTTCGGCCAGAAAAAGCACATTGTCGTACTTTTCATCCACGTGCTTGCGCAGTTTCTTTAAAAAGGCATGGGTCTCTGGCAGATTCTCTCCATTGGTGCCTTCACGCTCGAATAAATACGGAATGGCATCTAGCCTAAACCCATCTATACCCATATCCATCCAGTAGTCGAGGATTTTGAAGATTTCTTCCTGCACTTGTGGGTTGTCGTAATTCAGGTCTGGCTGGTGGCTGAAAAATCGATGCCAGTAATATTGCTGAGCCACGGGATCCCAGGTCCAGTTGCTGGTCTCGGTGTCGGTGAAGATGATGCGCACATCGGGATACTTATCATCGCTATCGCTCCAGACATAGAAGTTGCGCTCGGGGCTGTCTTTGGGTGCTTTTCTAGCTCGCTGAAACCAGGGGTGCTGATCTGAGGTATGGTTGATGACCAGCTCGGTAATGACTTGTAGGTTTCGGGCATGGGCCTCGTCCAAAAAGCGCTTGAAGTCCTCTAGCTGGCCATAGGCAGAGCTGATGGTGTAGTAGTCGGCTATATCGTAGCCATCGTCTCTAAGTGGTGAAGGATAAAATGGTAATATCCAGATAGCCGTTACGCCCAGCTCTTCGATGTAGTCGAGCTGTTTGCAAAGGCCTTCGAAGTCGCCGATTCCATCGTTGTTGGCGTCGAAAAATCCTTTGATGTTCAGTTCATAGATTATGGCATCCTTATACCAGAGGGGCTGGCGGCGGTAAGTCAGGGGCATGTGTGCACTTTTTTGATCGATCTATCTGAAAGAACAAAGGTAATGGTTTGTTGGTGCGATTTTTTGGACTTCCGCAGGTGGGGTCATTACTAATCTATGATCTCAAATGATCCTCCATCATACGTATACAATTTCCCGTTTGAATTCATTCCTGAGCAAAACCACATTTTTCCAGTTCTATCTCTGTAAATGGTTTCGACGAAGTTGCTCGGCAATCCATCTTCCATCGTATAGTTGGTCAGCTCATGGCCATCATATTTCCATAAGCCAGACTCTGCGGTACCAAACCACATATTTCCTTCTATATCCTGGCCTATAGACCATACTCTGGAAAGCATGTTCGCTGCGGCACTTTCTATTTGGCTTCTTGTTTGCTGCTGTTCTAGGGCAAGATTGCGGTAGTTTTCACCATCATACTGATAAAGCCCCCCTCCATTACTTCCGAACCAGTAGTCGCCTTTATCATCTTGAAATAGTCCTCTTACCGTTCCTACTCCGAAGTTGTCAGGATTGTGAAATTCAAACTCTTTTCCGTCATAAATGATTACTCCTCGGTTGAATGTGCCGATCAATAAATTCTCTTGCTTGTCCCGATAAATCGTAACTGGTGAATAAGGAAAAAAGTAAGGTTCCCGAATTCTATCTTCTTGATAATCTCTGTCGCTTTCTGGGATTGGAACAGCCAAGTAATCCAATTGACCGGATCTATATCTAAGTATGCCATCCCTGTGTATGGGAAACCATATATCTTCCAATTTCAGCTCCCAATCTGATGGGCGATTTGGATGGTCATAATCTGAGTTCATTATGTAATCTAGCTCTTCATTCACAGATAAGGTTGTAAAGTTTTGGCCATCAAAGTAGCAATAGCCTTGTCCGGTTGAAAACCAGATTTTTCCTTCGTGATCTTCCTGAATCTCTCTTACGAAATTGTCTGCCAATCCATCGTCGGTTGTGAAGTAAGTATATGATTGACCGTCATATTTACATACGCCCTCTTCTTTCGATCCAATCCAGAGGTTGTTATTACTATCCTGATAAATGGATATAACTCCTCTTTTGAATGCTAAGCTTATCTCTTCTTCCGAATCTCTTTCTACAATTTCTGAGTTGTCAGCATTCGATTGCCCAAAGCAAGATCCAATTAGGATACATACTGCACAATAGCCTATAATGCTCGCTGTCTGCTTCATCATATTATTTGTAAGATATGCCTAAATAGATAGTACCCTATCTAAGAAAGATTCGCCAGTGATTGCTGAGCTAGACTGACTGCTTCCATCACCTCTTCCTCCGTATTGAAATAGTGAACCGAGGCGCGCAATGCCCACTCGATGCCACGCTCTTTGAAGTAGTACTGATCTGAGCCCACAGAGGAGTACGTGACATTGAGGCCGAGGTCGGATAGTTTGTCCATAAGCTCACCGGGATGAAGATCGAGTGTAGGGAAGTAGGTCAGTACCAGCCCTGAGCCGAGACTTTCCAGCGGATCGACCATCTGGGCATGAGGAAGGGTGTTGAGCCCTCGCCATAGTTTTCGAGCCAAGGACTGAATACGCTCGTATATGGCGGGGCGATCTTGGGCCAGTAAGTAGCGAAGGGCAACAGCCGTAGCGAGCTGAATGGCGGGTGATCGTTCAAAGGTTTCGAATCGCTTGGCATCTTCTGTTGGTCGGTAGGTAGAAGGTGCCGTCCAGTTGGCCGATTGCAGGTCGAGCCCCATAGGCGTCAGTCCGGCTTCTAGGGCGCGGTCACTGACGTATAATAGACCGCCGCCTCGTGGGCCACGCAGGTACTTTCGGGTAGTGGCACAAAGAAAATCGCAGCCGATCTCTGCCACATCCAGGTATAGCTGGCCCAGCGATTGGCAAGCATCTACTAAGTACCAAATGCCGTATTGGCGTGCGAGCTTTCCTGCGGCTACAATGTCTTGAGCAATCCCTCTATTGGTGGGTACGTGCGTAATGCTGATCAGTCGCGGAGTTGGACCTTTGGCCAGCCGATTTTCCAGGGCTTGCGGATCATAACCTGACGAGCCATCGGGTAGCCTTTCCAGTTTTACCCCATACCGCTCTTGAAGTTGCAAACAGGCTAGCTGGTTGCTCACATAGTCGGCCCGGCTAGTGAGAATAATATCCCCTGTTTTCCAAGGGATGGAGCTTACGGCGCGGTTAAAGGCTTCTGTGGCACTGCCCACCCAGGCCATATTGCGCGCGTGAGCGCCCAGGACCTTGGCAGCAGCAGGGTAGAAGTCGTTTATTTCTCGAGCTCGTACCTGCGCAAGTCTGTACCCTCCAACGACCGCTTCTTCGCGTAAATACTCGATTTGTGCATCGAGAACTGATTGGGGAGGAAGGCTGGAACCGGCGTTGTTGAAGTGGATCATCTGGTCGGTATTTGATTCAAGGTACGAGGTATCTACCACGACCCGCCAGCGCCTCCACCTCCGAAACCACCGCCTCCGAAACCACCAAATCCGCCTCCGCCGAAGCCGCCTCCGAAACCACCACCACTGCTGCTACCACCGCCGAAGCCACCGGGCATGATGACCCAACCACCTCGGCGTCTTCTGCGCCTGGGGGAGTGATCGTCCATATCGTAGCGACCGCCGCGCCAGTAGCCGCCATCGTCGTCGTCATCATCGTCGTTCTGAGATGCTGAGATGAGGGCTGAAATGAAAAGTAAACCGATCAGCAACAGTATGAGTAGAACGGGGAAGGGAATGCCCTCGCCCGATTGTTCATCTGGTGTGTATTCGCCCGTGCCCAGATCCATGATGCGCTGCACTGCCTGGTCTATGCCGCCGTAGAAGTTGCCCTGTCTGAAAGCCGGGGCGATAATGTTATCTATGATTCGCTTGGCCTGGATGTCTGGCAAAAAGCCTTCGACCCCATAGCCTGTTTGAATGCGAATCTGGCGATCGTTTTTGGCTACGTACAGCAGCACGCCGTTGTCCTTGTCCTCACTACCTCCTATACCCCAGCCATCGGCTATGGCAAAACTGCGATCGAAGGCGTCACCACCATTGAGCGAGCTTTCGAGCACAACTGCAATCTGTGTACTGGTCTCTCGACTGTAGGTTACCAGTTTGGTTTCCAGAGCCTGTTCTTGCTGGCTATTCAGCATGTCGGCCAGATCGTAAACGAGCTTGTTTTGCGCACGGGGAATAGGCGACTGCGCAGCTAGACCGACTGATGTGACCAGTAGTAGAAATACCAATAAATGCTGTACAGCTCTACCCATAGCTAATCGTATCTGGTAGTTCATTTTCGTCCAAGTCGTCGCCGGCATAGGGAAAGTGGAATTTGAGTTTCTCGCCGACTTGAGCAATGGCCAGTTCCAGGCCTTCTACGAATTCGCCCCGCTGAAAATAGTCTTGGAGCAGGTCTCTTTCTTCGGTCCAGAAGTTTTGACCTACGGCCTTGTGGATGCCCTCATCGCCTATAATGCTAAAGGCCTGATGATGTAGATCGAGCAAGATCAGCACCCCGTTGCGTTCCTTGGTCTTGTGCATGCCCAGTTTGCGAAATATGCGCCAGGCCTCAGGGATGGCTGGCCTGCGTGTCTCGCGCTCCACGTGTACGCGAATCTCGCCTGAGGTCGTGCGCTCAGCTGCCTGTATGACCGCAATCAGGCGAGATTCTTCTTCGGGGCTAAAAAAATTGACCATGGATTGTTTAGGTTGCTTGATCTGCTGCCTATTGAGCAAAGCAAAACGAGCGTGAACTTAATTGCTTAAACCGTCGAAATTGACTTCGGGCGCATTCTCTGCACCGGCATCGGCCTCGAACTGGGTGTAGGTGTCAAAACCGAGTATGCTGGCAAAGAGCGAAGCGGGAAAGACCCGTGTTTTTTTGTTGTAAGCAGTCACTTGCTCGTTGAATCGCTGACGAGCTACGGCTATCCGGTTTTCGGTGCCTTCCAGCTGGGTCATCAGATCGCGAAACGCCTGAGTGGATTGCAGCTGTGGGTAGCTTTCTACGGTCACAAGCAGGCGGCCCAAGCCCTGGCTCAGTTCGCCTTGTGCTGCCTGGAATTGCTGTAGGGCTTCGGGCGTCAGATTTTCGGGATTAATACTGGTCTGAGTGGCTCTGGCTCTTGCATTGACGACAGACTCGAGGGTAGAGCGCTCGAAATTGGCGGTACCGCGCACGGTTTCTACCAGATTGCCGATCAAGTCGGCCCTGCGCTGGTATTGGGTTTGTACGGCACCCCATTGTTCTTTGATGTCCTCTTCAGCGCGCACGAAGCCATTGTTGTAGCTGCATCCGCCTATCAGTAGTAGTGCAAAGAGCCCAACTACGATGCCTACGGTAGTGATGGATTTCATGATGGTGGTTGTTTAGTATGTTGAGTTTGATAGAATGATTGGAGTAGCTCTTTGGCTCTGGCAAAAACCTTGCCTGGCTTCGGATCGACAGTGCGATCTGTCAGATTGGCTTGCTTGAGATCGTATAGTAGCTCGCTTTGTATCAATTCGCCAAGCCACTTTTGTCGCTGTCTTTCGCGGCCTTGAGTAAAGTACGTACTATCTAGTAAATGTTGACGATAATCTTCGACAGAAGTAACGATCTGTTCTATGTGTTGCCCCGTAAGTGCCGCACTAGTCAGTATGGGACGGTTCCACTGGTCTGCACGAGCAGGGGCCAGATGCAAGGCTTGCTTCAACTGGGCGGCCGTCTGTCTGACAGCCTGAGGCAAGACGTCTAGCTTATTGACCACGATCAGGTCGGCCAGCTCCAATACCCCGCGTTTTATGCCCTGCAGTTCGTCTCCGGCACCGGGTTGTGCCAGCAGCAGAAAGGCATCTGTCATGCCGTGTACGGCCAGTTCACTCTGACCCACTCCCACTGTCTCTACAATGATGAAGTCGAACCCAGCAGCCTCACACAGCAGCAGGCTCTCGCGTGTACTGCGGTTCACACCGCCCAGTGCACCTTGATTCGGGCTAGGCCTGATGTAGGCATTGGGTGCTTTGACCAGCTGCTCCATACGGGTTTTATCGCCTAGTATACTGCCGCCGCTCAGGCTACTGCTGGGGTCTATGGCCAGTACGGCGAGCTTGTGTCCTCGCTCTACCAGAGCCATACCAAAAGCTTCGATAAAGGTGGATTTACCCACTCCGGGGCTGCCACTAATACCCAGTCTGAAGCTGTGGCGCCCGCTCTGCTCGTCTGCCCAGGAGACCAGCCTGGCCGCTATCTCTCTGTCTGGTGCTCTATGGCTTTCTAGCAGTGTGATGGCCCGGCTTAAAGCCGCTCGGTCACCTGCCATCAGTGCATCCCTACGCGCATCGAAACCCGGCTCCGAGGGCGGGCGGTATTGCAGCTTTTTATTGATCGCTCCGGTTGATGGTGGCGAATCGGCCATTTAAGGATCTATTAACGATTCGGTTAAAGTTAAGCAAAAGCCCGAAAGCCAATAGGCGCATTGCCCTGGTATTGCCTTCTTTAGGTACAGCGCGGGCCGCTAGCCTTCTTCCCTACTTATTTCTCACTGAGTCCGTCCTGGAGGAGGTGTGGCGGTTCGCTTTTTTAGTCTTTTAGGGGGATGGGGGAGAGACTTGAGGGTAGTGATCTGAGGGAGATTAGGGCTTTAGCTGAGATCGGTGGGAAGTTTGTTAGTCTTTTAGGGGATTGGGGGAATGCCATTGAGCGCAGTGATCTGAGCAAGATTGGGGTTTTGGCTGAGATCGGTGGGAAGTCTGTTAGTCTGTTAGAGGATTGGGGAAGGAACTTGAGAGTAGTGATCTGAGGGAGATTAGGGCTTTAGCTGAGATCGGTGGGAAGTCTTTTAGGGGATTGGGGGAATGCCATTGAGCGCAGTGATCTGAGCAAGATTGGGGTTTTGGCTGAGACCGGTGGGAAGTCTGTTAGTCTGTTGGAAAGTCGTTCTTTTTTTGTGTATCAAACCAATTTGCTGTTTTAAGGCGTTGTACTTCCGCGGGATCGGAAACCATATCTCGATGGCCGTGTGGCTTAAAGTGGCCAAAAGGACAATAATTCAATCCCGACAAACGAAATCGTGATTCTAATTCAACCACCAATTTTCTAGAAGATTACCATGGACAATATCAAAATACTCTGGGCCGACGATGAGATCGACTTGCTGAAGCCACAACTGCTCTTTCTCGAAAAGAAAGGCTACGACGTACTGACCGTAACCAATGGCTACGATGCACTAGAAGAAATCGATACCACGGCCGATATTGATATTGTTTTTTTAGACGAGAGTATGCCGGGTCTGACTGGCCTCGAAACCCTAACTAAAATCAAGGACAAGCGGCCTAATGTGCCAGTAGTCATGATCACCAAAAACGAGGCTGAGCACGTCATGGAAGAGGCCATCGGTAGCCAGATCAGTGATTATCTGATCAAGCCCGTCAATCCCAACCAGATTCTGCTGACACTCAAAAAAATCATAGACGAGAAGCGGCTGGTTCGCGAGAAAACCAATACGGACTATCAGCAGGAGTTCCGTCAACTCCTCATGGAAATCAACAGTGGCTTAGACCGCAACGAATGGGTAGAGACTTATCGCAAGCTCATCAACTGGGAGCTCAAGCTGGATGGTAGCAACAGCGAACAAATGGGCGAGATACTGGCCATGCAAAAAAGCGAGGCCAATAAGGAGTTCAGCAAATTTGTGGAGAAGAATTATTTAGGCTGGGTTTCGGGCGACGATAGTCCCATCATGTCTGACACCCTAATGCGCGAGAAGGTACTACCACACCTCAGCAAGGATATACCTACAGTTTTTGTCTTGCTTGACAATATGCGATTCGACCAGTGGAAGGTCATCGAACCCATAATTAGCGAGTTGTACCGCGTAGAAGAAGAAGATGCTTTTTTCAGCATTCTGCCCACCAGCACACAGTATAGCCGCAATGCGATTTTTGCAGGGATGATGCCCGCCGATATTGCTAAGCACTATCCCGATTGGTGGAAAAACGATACAGACGAAGGCGGCAAAAACAATCACGAAGCTGATCTGCTGGGCAAGCAACTGGAGAGGTTGATGCGGCGAGGCGATCTGAAGTGGGACTATACCAAAGTCACCCGGACCAACTTTGCCCGTCAGATGCAAGACCGGGCGCTCGATTTTCTGAACAACGATTTCAGCGTCATTGTCTACAATTTCATAGATATGCTGAGTCATGCGCGCACCGAAATGGAGGTACTTAAAGAGCTGGCTGGTGATGAAAAAGCCTATCGTAGCCTGACTCGTTCCTGGTTCTTGAATAGCCCACTTTATGCTACGCTGCGTCGAATGGCTGAGCGCGATCTACAGCTCATTATCACCACAGACCACGGCACCATCCGAGTGAATACCCCCAGCCGCGTAGTGGGCGACCGCGACACCACGACCAATCTGCGCTACAAGTTGGGTCGAAATCTGAAGTACGACGAGCGCGATGTACTGGAAGTACGCGACCCAAAACAAGGCAAGCTTCCAAGTCCAAACATCAGCAGTACCTACATTTTTGCTAAAGAGGATAAGTTCTTCCTCTATCCGAATAACTACAATCACTACAATAACTACTACCGCAATACTTTCCAGCACGGTGGGATATCGCTGGAAGAGGTCATTTGTCCAGTAGTGAGGTTAAGAAGCCGATAGGGTTATTTTAGGGTGTTTGGCCGACGGCCAAACACCCTAAATATTATTCAAAAGCTTCTGCCAGATGTGCTTGTAAGGCTTCCCAGCTGGCTACATCGGCCTCTTCATTATAAGCTAGTGGCAAACCGAATTCTTCTCCCTTTGCGTCTGCGCCAGGGTCTGTAAATGCGTGAACAGCGCCCTCGTAGGCAATGTATTCGTATGGGATGCCAAGATCGTCGTATTTCTTGTTGAAGTCAGTGATATGCTCTGGGGCAATGAAGGGGTCGTCAGCGCCATTGCAGACCAGTATTTTAGCTTTGACATCTTCCGTACTTTCAGGCCATACGGGAAGTGTCAGGCCGGAGTGGAAGGCAGCTACAGCATCCAGGTCGTAGCCAGCATTGGCCATGGCCAGAGATACACTTCCTCCGAAGCAGTAACCGATAGAGGCCATTTTGTCTTCATCGGCTTGCTCCTGGCTGCGCAGGAAACCGAGGGCTGCTTCAAAACGCGCTTTAGCTACATCGATATTGCCCATCACCGACATGGCAAAGGTACCTGCATCATCTGGGTGAGTGGCGAGCTGGCCATCTCCGTACATATCAACAGCCAGGGCTACATAGCCAAGCTCTGCGAGCATATCCGCGCGGCTGCGGGCATAGTCGTTATGTCCCCACCATTCGTGGATGACCAGCACTCCCGGCCGAGGGCCTTCAAATTTGTTGCTGTATGCCAGGTAGCCATTCATAGTCGTACTATCGGTTTCGTAGCTGACCTCCTGGCCAATAACGCCAGCCTCATTTGGCTGAGGGGCATCAGACTCTACAGTAGTTTGCTCTTCTGAATTAGTATCATCTTCGTTAGTGGTTGCGCCCTGCTCGCAGCTAAAGATGAAAAGTAACAGGAATAAATAATGGATAGATCTCATGGTGGTTAATCTAATAATGAATAATGTGGTTAGTCCCTCTCTTACACTTTTAGTAGCCCGATAGTTGTAAATTTGAACGTCTTAGGTATAGAAACCTATCTAGCTTCGGGTGGTCAGCATACTTTGTTATCAGTGCGCGGGCCAATGGATGCACCATATTTTATAAACTCATAATTCACTTTTCATGCGATTCTTCTCATTCGTATTGATCCTGGCTACAGGACTCTGTTTAACAACTGTTCATGCCCAAGATTACATGGAGCCGGGTCAAGTAGTCAGCCGTGGCGAAGTGCTAAGAAGTGCTAGCGGGCAGTATGAGCTACATTTTCAAACCGACGGAAATCTAGCTTTCTACGGACCTGGTGGGCAATACATCTGGGACGCTCAGACACAAGGAAGAGGGCATAGCTTCACGCTACAAACCGATGGCAACCTGGTTATTTACGACATTAAAAACCAAGCTGTTTGGTCTTCCGAAACACATCCATACTTCGACCCCAGATACAACAGTCGCAATTGGAAGCCAAGCTGGCTGGAGGTACTAGAAAATGGGCAATTCGCACTTTTTTCTGAGACTGGCAACATCGCCTGGGCCCGGCCAGAATCGGTTGCGCCACCTGCTAAAGGCAAAAAAGAGGAATCCTATTCCGCACCACTATACGATAAAATGATTGCTGGCAACAGGCTATACCAGGGCCAGGAGCTGGTATCTGTAAACGGCGCTGTAAGACTCAGAATGCAGTACGATGGCAACCTAGCTATGTATAACAATGGGCAGTATTTGTGGGATGCCCAAACTGCCGGACGTGGAAGCTACCTGACCCTGCAAGACGATGGTAATCTGGTCATTTATACATCCAATGATCAAGCCGTATGGAGCAGCGAGACCCACCCGCATTTTAACTCCAGATACAGGATTTCATCCAACAAACCCGTTGAGTTGAATCTCCTCGACAATGGCACCTTTATCTTGCTGAATACTAGAGGAGATATCATGTGGAGCAACAATAATTGATGCCATCCTTGGGTCTTCAATTATTCACTCTGGTTCACGACTTCCAATAGAGACCTAAAGCTTACAAAGCGATTTTTATATCTGGTGTCGTGCATGGTCTGGTGGGCAAAAGCATGCTTTTGCTGATACAGTTGAAAAGTCGCTTGGTTGGCCACACTGAGTTGTAGCGCATAGGTGTAGCCATCGCTTTCATCCACCCCACGCAATCTCGACAAGAGGAAGCTTTGGAAAAACCCGGAATCCATCAAGTGAGGAATGTAAGCGCTTTGCATCCAGCTCAGCCATTCTTGGTGCGCATCATGCTCGATCTTAGTCGTGATGTTGTACAGTAGCATGGCGCGAAGGTAGCGCTATTCGTCGTCGATCAGTCCGAGCTGTTCCAGATCAACCTGATCCCGTAATCGACCAGCAGCAGCCTTTGCTTTTTTCAAGTCTGAAAGATTTAAACTTCTGACCTTCATATCAGAAAACTCGAACCATATACTATTAGTAAATGCTTCCTCGAATTTGAGTCCCTTTACTTTGGTAAGTATCTCAACCTGATTCGGTTCTCTACCGAAGGTAAATACATCGAAGCGATATGTATTCAAAAACTTGGACTCTACCATGTCGAATACTGGCATTCCAAATGCCGTAAAAGCCTGAACCAACTTTTTATAATTTTCAGAGCTCGGTTCTACCCATATATCGATATCTCCTGTCGATCTGCTGTAGCCATGTAGTATTACCGAATAGCCTCCGACTAGTATATATCTGACATTGTAGCTATTCAGGAGCTTCACTAAGTGTTGAAAATCCCGATTGAATATGTTATTCATGCCTTGCCATCTAATTGCGAAATAGGCTTTGTCAATTTTCCCAAAATCATCTGCTGACAAGTTAAAAGCACGACGGGTCAGCTCTGTTGCCGCCGAAAGACGCTCTTCTACAGACTTAGATTGCCAGTAGCTGGTGTGATCTTCAGCCTCTTTAAAGGTTTTTATGCGAAAAGCTGTCTTATCCATCGTTGTTAGCAAGATACCTAAAATGTGGTATTTCTATCTGCTTTAGGGCATTGGTCTTACCAGCGCATATCTCAATGAATCCACATATTCGCCTTTTTTGAAAAAGCCTAGCTCAAGGCGCCCCTCGAACTTGAATCCACACTTTTCCAGTACCCGCGCAGATGCCGGATTATGGGCCATTACCTCTGCGTAGATGCGCACAACGTCTGGCCTGGCAAAGCCAAGAGGTAGTATTTCAGGGATGGCCCAACTTACTATTCCATTGCCCCAGTAAGGTTCTCCAAGCCAATATCCCAGCTCCATCTCATGGCGATGAACATCTTGTTTCGCATGCAGGCCGACACTTCCCACGAATACATCGTCTATGCAAATGGCTCTGATGATACATGCCTCCGAGAAAGTCTGGAAGTACCTCTTCGCATCTTCTATGCTGTAGGGATGTGGGAACATGTCTGTTAGAAAACACGCAATCTTTGGATTGTTGGCCAGTTCTGCTATTCTACCGAAGTCGGATGTGCGCCACGGGCGGAGAGACCATCGCGATTTTCCCAATTCAGATAAAGGCATTGTGCTTTGATTTTTGCCAATTCTCCAATTTGATATGCTCAATTCGGGTAAAATGCTTGGTGTTATTCGTAACTAAGGTCATATCATTACTCACTGCTGTAGTAGCGATAAAAATATCCATATCGGGCAGCAAAAGTCCTTGCTTTTTCAATCTAGCTCTTTCTTTGCCATAAAGATCTAAAGCTGAATAGATCGACTTAATATTAAATAACCTTCTTATACGTTTAACCTCTTTGAGATGAAATTCAACTCTATTACTATTGTAAGCCCCATAAGCTAATTCGGCAATTGTAATTTCAGAAACGAAACAGTTATCTAAACCAACACTATCTATTTTTTGAGCGAGGTTATATTCCATTTTTAAAAAAGAGATACAGATATCCGTATCGATTAAAAAAGAAGCCATTAGCCAAGTGATATCTCTCGGTTTGAAATAGAACGACTTTTTATAATTTCATTTCCATCGATATCATTGGCTCCTTCCCAAGCACCATATAACTCATAAAGGAGCTTCCTACGGTGTTCCAAGTCGTTTTTAGACTCGTTAGAGTTAAGTCTAGTGACAAGCCTTGAAAGCAATTCCACCTTTTTGTCAAAGGTTAGCTTATCGAACATGACCAAATATTCAGATATTTCAATTGCCTCCATTGAATTGAGATTTTTAATTGAACGATAAATTTAATAACCAAGTTTCACAAAAGAGCAATTATCACTTTGCCCCCTTCGTCAGCTCATCTACGGCATCCTGCAAGTCTTTAGCGGCCTTTTCCACTTCGGCGGCGTCGGTAGCCTGGTCGGGTTCGGGTTTATCGCCACCTCTGCGACCGCGCTTTCGACTTTTTTTGCGGGGCTTCTTTTCTTCTTCTGCGGCTTCTTCCTCTCCGACTTGATCGGCGGCAGGGGCAGCCTCATCAGCGGGTGGGAATGGCTCTTTACTGAACACCAATCCATCCTTGCCCAAGTCGGTGTAGATGGTATCGCCTGCAACGAAGTTCCCAGCGATCAGGTCTTTACTGAGTTCGTCGGCCAGTTCCGATTGCAGGACCCGCTTCATTGGGCGTGCACCAAATTGTGGATCGTAGCCTTTGTCCGCCAGCCAGTCCATAGCTCTGGCCGTAATCTTCAGAATCATACCCTGCTTGTTGAGCTGCTTTTCGGTCTTGCGCATGAGCAAACGCGCTATTTGCTTGATCTCTTCCTTCGTAAGCGGCAGGAACATGATGCGCTCGTCGATCCGGTTTAGGAACTCTGGACGCAGGTTTTCTTTCAGTGCATCGAAGACCTCTTCGCGCGTAGTCTGCAATATCTCTTCTCGGTGCTCACCGCCTACACTCGCCAGGTCTTCAAAATTTTCCAGAATCAATTCGGCTCCCATATTGGAGGTCATGATGATAATGGTATTCTTGAAGTCGGCTATGCGCCCACGATTGTCTGTCAGGCGGCCATCGTCTAGCACCTGGAGCAGGATGTTGAAGGTATCGGGGTGCGCCTTCTCGATCTCGTCTAGTAGGACTATGCTGTATGGCCTACGGCGAACAGCTTCTGTCAATTGGCCACCCTCATCATAACCCACGTAGCCCGGAGGCGCACCAACCAAACGACTGACCGAGTGCTTCTCTTGATACTCACTCATATCTATGCGGGTAATGGCCCGCTCGTCGTTAAAAAGCACCTCTGCCAGAGCTTTGGCCAGTTCGGTCTTACCTACACCCGTCGGGCCAAGAAATATGAAAGAGCCAATGGGGCGATTGACATCCTGCAGCCCGGCACGACTGCGCCTGACCGCATC
>JBCDFE010000096.1:0-15936 GCA_039178745.1 Bacteroidota bacterium
CTGATACTTGCGCACATTGCCTGCTCCTCGCCGAATCTGTTGATCGATATAAGCCAGCAGCTCTGGGCTTGTCATGCTAAACTGCTGCTCTTCGTAATCGATAAAGTCTTCTGGCCCCACATCGATCAAGGTGTCTAGTGGAGAGGCCGTGTAGTGGTTAAAATCTTCTTCGAGATCACCATCAAAATTTCGAATGGTGAAATTTCGTATTTCCCATTCGTGCGGCTTGCCACCAAGGTATTTAGCATTTCTCGCCTTAAGTACAGACTTCAGCTGATGATCGACATACTGCTCTAGCCGTAAATCGGAGGCCGTGCTGTCGTTCTTTCTATAGATTCTGAAAAATGCAACCGTATTAGGCGCGATCATGAAGTGCACATTCTGGTTTTCGCCCTGATCTTTATCACCTCCGAAGTATTCCCGCTCTATACCCAATCTATGAAAGTTAGACATGGGAATGACGAAGTGAGCACCCAGTAGATATATAAGGGTCAACACACCACTAACAACCAGATACGGCCTCAATAGGCGCTTAAAGCTGACCCCCGCATTCAGAATGCTCAGAATTTCGGAATTGCCCGCCAGGCGACCTGTAAAAAAGACGACCGAAATGAGGGTGATCATTGGCCAAAGCAATCCCAATATGAAGACCAAAAAAGTAGGGAAATACTCAAAGATCACTTGCGACCGGGTGATACCCGATTCTATGAAGCGCTCTATCTTCTCACTAAAATCGATGATCAGACTGATCATAGAAAAGATCAGGACCGTAAACAAAAATGTCTTGGTAAACTTACCGGCTATGTATCTATCGAGTAGCTTAAACATAGAAAGATGCAAAGATAAGCCCGATTCGGACTAGTCCGAATCGGGCTTATTCTACTTGATGTGTCTGTTTTTATCGCTTCACCACTGGCAGTGCCTCATCGTCTATGCGCAACCAGTAAGTAGCTGCGGGCAAGCTTCCCATATCGATGGTTTGCTGTAGTTGACCACGACGCAAGATCGTGTTGTACACGCGCCTTCCAGTCTGGTCGTAGAGCTCGAGTGGCAGATCCTGGCTCAGGCCTTCTGCCCACCTGACTTCCAAGCGATTCTCTACAGGATTTGGGAAAAGCTCGACGCCAAGCTTTTCTATAATTCCAGAAGTACTGGTTGTCGCACCCTCAAAAATCGATATTTCCTGCTGCGTAACCGGAATATAACCTCCGTCGGGATTAGTTACGATAAACCGCCAGTTATCTTCTGTAGCATCGGAATCGGTATTGCGATAGCCTATCACGTTGGCATTCAACTCGGCCTGGGTGAAGGTATCTCCCGCCTCGATGAGCTCATCACTGGCAATTCGCCTCAAATAACCGGACCTAGGCTCGCGAACGACTGTATAGACCAATTCATTGGGACCAAAGGCAGGGTCGGTTGCTTCCAGCGTGTTGTTGCTGATCGAGTTTCCACCATCAGGAGGGCACTCTAGTGTTTCCAGACGAATCAGTTCAGGTGAGGATGGCGTACTAGATGAACAGAATTCGATCTCCCAGCCAAAGATGAAACCAGTAGAACCCTGTGTTTCACTAGCTGTCACTTCGAGTTCCCAGGTACCGAACAGCTCATCGCCTTCAAAAGCCGCCAGTTCCTCAACGGGCTCGAATACGATACCATCGTCTGGCGGGCAGGTGATCTGATTAGGCGCTTGATCGTCGAAGCCGCTATTGAAAATGATGCTGAAGTTCGGACAGTCTTGATCATACAGCACAACTCGCTCATCTTCTGGACTGACTAGCGCAACAGTTAAAAAACGAATGGCGTCATAGCTAATGTCAATGTTCGGAATATTGACGTCGCTAATCGTACCCGTACGATCTACGAGTAGAGGCGATGTTACTGTAAATCCGGGTCCTTGACCAGGTAGTGCTATATTATTATTGTTGACAAAATTCTCACAGCTGGTCAGCGCTGTTTGGAAACTTTGCGTATCTGACCAAGGGCCTGGTCCACATGCGTTTACCGGGCGTATGCGCCAGAAGTAAATACTCGATGGCTCAAAGAAGGTCTGAGGGGTGTAGCTCGAGCTAACCAGATCTGTAGCGCGCTCAAAAATAACTGCCTCTTCAAAAGAGGGATTAGTCGCAATTTCGATTTCGTAGAGGTCAGCAAAAAAAGCATCTGTCCAATCGAAGTCAGTAGATAAGACAATATCTCCTTGTCCTTCAGATGGAGCACTTAATGAGAGATCACTAAAGTCATTATTGGTCACCTCAACCAGCAAAGAGCGAGTCGTAGTGGCGGCACCGTCGGCCGTGGCTTGAATAGTTACCTCCAATAAGCCTTCGAAGTCGGTATTTCCGAAATCTATGATCAACTGGGCGCTCTCTCCTGCTGAAATGGTGCTATTCGTAAAACTAGCAACGGCATTGGTTGGCAAAGCACTGGTTACTTCAAAAGTAACATCGCCAGCAAAGCCCAAAACCGAGCTGGTACCGATATCAAACACCGCGTTATCTGGCAGACAGACCCTTTGGAAAGGCTGTGTCACAGATAAAGCATAACCCGGTTGGGTTGGCGCAACTACACTGAAATCGGCATTAGACATATCATAGAAGATGTTGTCGGCAGCTAGTACTCGGATGCGTGCATTGTTGCTCGTTATACCAGTTGGCATGGTCACCTCGACTGATCCGTTATTGGCAGCACCCTCGGCAAGTAATGTGGGGAAGGTGAATCCGCCGTCAGTAGACAGCGCAACATCAACGATTTGGCAATTAATCGGTGCCTGATCGGTATTGGCTACATCCCATGTCACTTCATAAATCTGACCGGCTTCCCAGTCTTCGTTACCCGTATTGGGAGCAGCGACCAAAAAAGGGCCACTATCACCATCTACTTCAAACTCCAAGGTTTCCCAGACTGCCGCTCCGGCCACATCGCTATTATCCCTTACTGTTAGTCTAAAGGTGATGTCGCGACCATAGTCGGGCAGGAAATCCCTGATGTTGTTCACATTATTGATCACAGAGCTTCTATTCGGCACATACCTGATAGCTCCCGATGTACTTGGCGGGAAAGAACGGAATAGGGGTGTATTCTGAACGGGATCTCCCAGCGAACTGATGGGGCCCAAATCGAGCTGCTCCCAGCAGTAGGTCAGTGGGTCATTATCCGGATCTGTACCCGAACCACGCAAGATAAAAGGCGTAGAGACAGGAATGAAGAAGCCGCTTTCTTCCTCTATAATGGCAACCGGTTCATTGTTAGTCTCGGCTAATATGGTTGGGCAGTTGGGGAAAACTTCGCGGCTATGGGTAAAGATCTGATCCAGAGAATTGACGTGAAAGTACAAGTCATTGTCTCCGGTAATATTCTGAGATCCACACAAGCCTGCATAGCTCATGATGGTAGAACCCGATCCTGGCTCAAAGGCCGATCCACTCGATCTTTGCTGTTGCGAGGTCGGACAATTATTCCAACTGTGGGGTGCTGAAAATTGGTGACCAACCTCGTGAGTCATTACGCTACTGGTGATGGCTGCGACACTGCCGCCAGAGTGACAAGTGACTCCTGCTGCTTTAAAGTTGGTGCAAGCGCTACCCAGAGAAGCGATACCACCAGTACCACAGCTACCAGCAAATACATGGCCAATATCATATTGGCTCAAGCTTATGCCCTGATCTTCTATAACGTCACCTACTTCTCCAAGCAGGAAAGCGCCCTGATCGGGAAAATTGAAGGGAGCCGTTGCCGGATCCAAAAAGATAAGATCATCATTTTGTGGAATGAGCACGAAGCGAATACCAGCCTCATTTTCAAAGACGGTATTCATGATGGACATGGCCTCGTTGAAGGTCGAATTTACAGAAGCTATAGTACCACCCTTAGATTGAGCATACTGGCCTGTACAAGTGAGCGCAAAGTCGTAGACGCGCATGCTCAAGACACCAGAAGACGATCGAGAAGAGCCCAATGAATGATGGTGTTCATGGTTGTGGTCTCCACCTGCGGAAGTCTCTGCTTCTTGCTCCATACTGGCGTCGACTCCACAAGAAAGCTGGGTGCTGCCCAACCCCAGAGCTAAATCCATGGCTGACATGTAGTAGGCCAAATAATCTGTCGGGTTATCATCGACTGCCCGAGTGATGAAGTACTTGCCTTGCTGTCCGTAGAGAACGGCTGCAATACCCATGGGCGATATCGCCAAACGACCATTTCCGTTTTCCCCAAACACGCGATAAGAGCGAATATCTGGGTGGCGGGCCTGTAGATCAGGATGAAAAATTGAGCTTTCTACCAATTCAAAATCGGCAAAATCACCCTCTGGAGTAGGCAGCTCTATACTCAGACGTGCCTGAGAACGGGCAGCCAGATTTTCTTCCGGTGCTGAGCGAAGCAAATTGCGCAAGGCGTCCAGATCGAGTGTTACACCTTCGTATTCGCTGATGTACAGATCTTCAGTAGACTCTATCGGGAGTACAGCCTGAGCTCCGCGCAGGGAAAAGGGGCTTTGTGCTGCCAGGCTCATAAAAGCACTCAGCAATACTAAAGTAATTAATGGTCGCATAAGAATGGTCAGTGAAAGTAGACAATGTATTTGCATGCAAATATATGACATTGGATCGGCCTTGGTTGAAGAGCGAATGGGCTTTAGCTATGGCTTGTCGGGTAGGCTACTAGATCAGCCCCCTTTTTTTGAGCTCCATATACTTGTTGATGGTATCCAGGCTCAAATCCTCTGGGCGGGTTTGCAAAGTCTGTATGCCGTACTGTCGCAATTTTTGGGCCAACATGTCTTTTTGGTACAAAAAGTGCCTGGCCGTAGCCTGAAAATACACCTGTTCGGTGGTCTTTACCTCACCACCAAGTGCATCGCTAATTTCCGTGTTCTCAAAGAGCACCACCACCAATAGATGATTGCGATTAATGCGACGCAGTATGGGCAGCACCCGATCTAAGGCATACTCGCTCTCAAAATTGGAAAACAGGAGCAATAAAGATCTACCCGACACGAATGCGCGAGAGGCATAGTACAGCAATTCGTAATTGGCCTCTGTATCGCGCTCGCTTTCCCGGTAGAGTGCTTGCAAAATGCGTTGTAGCTGAGTCGTCTTACTGTCTGCCCTGATCACCGATCCAATCTTATCGCTGAAGGTGATCAAACCGGCTCGATCGTGTTTGCGTAGTACGACATTACTAAGTGCCAAAGAGGCATTGATGGCGTGATCCAGCAAGCTCAGCTCCTTGAAAGGCATGAGCATAGATCGGCTCTTGTCGATGATGCAATAGACCTGCTGGGCGCGTTCGTCTTCATATTGGTTGACCATCAGCTGTGCACGCCTGCCCGTTGCCCGCCAATTGATGGACCGGTAATCATCGCCTACTACATAGTTTTTGATCTGGTCGAATTCGTAGCTTTTCCCCAATCGCCTCATTTTCTTTACGCCACCAGTACTTACGTAACTGAATGCCTGCAATTCGTACTCCTTCATCTTCACTATGCTCGGATAGACCGGAAGCTCGGCTTGAGCATCGATGGATATTCGGCGTTGCGCCAAACCCAGATTAGTACTTGCGAACAGACGAATAGCTCCAAACACGAAGCTGCCGCGCTCTTTGGGTGCAATTTCATAAGACAATTGCTTACGTCCCTTGGGCTTCAGGCTAAAGTCGAGGAAAAAATCGCGTATCTGCAGTTGAGGTGGCAGCTCATCGACTAACCTGATCTTTATGTCTAAGGGCGATAAGTTAGCGACTTCCAGTTTAATGCGAGAGCTATCGCCCAGTGAAAGCACCTTTGGCAATCTCCGGGATGCCCTTAGCTTGAGCCGACTACCAAACAGTCGGTAGACATCATAGGCGGTAAGTCCGATCAGGGCGATTAAACCAGGCCAGGGCAAAAACTCCAGAAAGGGTATCCAATAAGAAACAATGGCTAGTATGCAAACGCCACCGACCGCCCAAAAGAAACGATCTGTTAAGTAGAGGTTGCGAAAACCCAGCACAAAATCATTCCATCTATTGCTCAGACCAAGCGCCATGGCTGCAAGATAGGGCTAAAGTCAAGCTAATTAAAGCTGGCTGGGCGCAGCCAAAATAATCGACACACAATTGCCGCCAAAACCCATGGCATTGATTAAGACGGTTTCGATTTTTTCCGGCTTATTCTGAATCTGTCTACCTGAATCGAGATAGGGCAAAGTGCGCAGAGAAGTGCCGCTCTGCATGGCTGCCATACCCAGGGCCATACTCCAGGCTGCTGAAGCACCGAGTCCATGGCCCTGCAGCCATTTGGTATTGGCTATGCAGGGCATTCGATCACCAAAAACCGTTCGTAGCGCATGCCATTCTGCGGCATCGCCTTTCTTGGTGCCGGGGGCATGCGTCACAACCAGATCTACCCCTTCCAGTTCAGCATCATCCAGAGCCATCTGCATGGCCTGCGCTATACCTGTGCCCATGGGGTCTATTCCCGTGGGGCTATTCAGCAGTTCCTGACCATAGCCAATACCGATTACGAAGGCTTTTGCCTGTACAGCGTCGCCTGCTTCCATAGCCAATATCCCGGCTCCTTCGGCCAGCACCATTCCTGTCGCATCATTTTTGGCCATCGGCCGGCAAGGCCATTTCGACGATGGCCCAGATTGGCTATAGATGCGCAACGTCTTCATTTGAGCAAGGGTGAAATCCGTCAGTGGAGCTTCGGCCCCTCCTATCAGCATCCGCTGGGCCATACCCGCACGCAACCAGGCTGCGCCCTGTACAAGCGCATGTGCTGCAGTAGAGCAAGTAACGCTATGGGAAGATAGAAAACCCATTTGCCCCAGGTCCTGCCCCACCCAAGAGCTTATATTACCCAGAGTGGTGGTCGGCGATGTGCGCGGGCTCAACTTTCCGGTTTCTAACCATCGATCATGAGCCATTTCCCAAAGATGAGTAGCACCCCGACTGCTGCCTATGAGGATGCCGTAATCTTTAATTTTTTTGCCCCAATTGGCAGCTTCCACCGCTTTGCGAGCGGCAAATATGGCATAGTGTACAGCAGGGTCAAGTCGAGGATAAGTCGTTTGTATTATTGAAAACCTGCCAGCGAATTGCTGTCCTATTTGTCCCACCCAAGCACCCAAATCATGATCATACGCTAGCTGGTGGGTACCAGATTGATAATTGGCCAGTAGGCTTTCCAGTTCCGAGCCAGCAGGCGAAATCATGCCCAAACCAGTTATTGCTATGCGCCCCATCCGTTCTGCGAATATGTAGACAAAGCATGTACCAACTGATCAATCTCTGCCTCTGTATTGTGGGTGTGCAGGCAGACCCGCAACCGCTCAGCGCCTTCGTCTACGGTGGGGTGCCGTATGGCCCGTATGGCTATTTGGGACTTCCGCAGGTGGCTTTCTAAACCCATAGCCCTTTCTGCCCCCGGACAATGCAAAATTTGGATCGGGCCTGCGGTATCAGCCAGTTTATCTTTCCAAAAATCGGGAATAGACTCACGAAAGTAATCTATGCGATTTTTTAGTGTGCATGCCCGGTCCGGTCCTTCTACTTCCATTCTAAGCAGGGCTTTTTCCAATTTCTTGGCAAAGGCAACACTCGGTGCCGTCGAGTAAATAAACGGACGGCTGAAGTTGACCAGATAATCTCGCAACTGCGTTGAGCCAAGCACAGCTGCACCCTCGGCTCCGGGTCCTTTTCCAAAGGTAAGGATGCGTATAGCTACTTGAGATTCCAGTTCTAATTCAGCGACCAGTCCCCTTCCCTTGGGGCCCAGCCAGCCCAGTGCATGCGCCTCGTCTACAATCAGAGCCGCCTGATTGGCCCGGCACAGCGCTGCTATCTCAGCGAGTGGTGCCACGTCGCCATCCATGCTGAATACGCTCTCTGTAACCACCCAGCAAGGGCCATCTGCCCGTTCTAGCTTTTGCGCCAACTCATTCACGGCATTGTGCGAAAAAGAGTAGGCTCTTGCCCCAGCCAACCTGATACCGTCTCGCAGGCTGGCGTGAATGAGGCGATCGTACAAGATGGTATGCGTTCGCTGAGGCAAACTCGACAATACGCCCAGGTTGGCCATATAGCCAGAAGGAAATAACAGAGCAGACTCAGTACGGTATGAATCCGCCAACTGATTCTCCAAACGATTCAGCAGTTCGTGATCGCCACTGATCAGTCGCGACCCCGTACTACCCTGGGTAGGCATGTGGTGCGAATGGGCTGATCGCGCAAGGCCCAGATAGTCGTTAGAGCAAAAATCTATTCCGCTCAAAGAGCCGGGAAGCTCTCGCCATTTGCCCGATTCTTTTTGATCGGCCAGTCGCTGGTCTATGTAGTGCTGCCAGTTCAAGTTGCGAAGATAGGTACGCCCTAAAACTCATCCAGCAGCCTTACTGCATTCTCTCGAAACAAATGGCCCGACTGGCCTGAAATATCGATGGCTTCGCTTTCTGCTGCTGCCATATTATCTGCTTGTAAATAGGCCAATACCCTATACCAGCTAGCGGTTTCGTAGTATTCGTCATCTGGGCCGATCTTTCTCAGCCATTGCAGTGCTCTCTGAGGCTGATCCAGCTCAATGGCCATAACTCCGAGGTATAGGGGCGCCTCTTCATAGACATCGGCAGCGGGCAGGAGATCTTCGTACGCCTGCTCAAATTTAGCTTGCCGGTAAGGTGCCAGGATCTCCATCAATTCCCGCTGGTTATATTCAGAAAGATCCAGGTCTCTGGGGGCAGCCAGCGGCTGAAAATGGCGCTCGAACAGCTTGGTTGACTTGGTATCTCCGAAGAAAGTCTGAAACAACATCACACCCAATACGAGCGACAGTATACCGATCAGTACATTTTGCACATTCAAGCCCACATTGGGCAGTCGGTATCTGGGCAGATTCAGCGCTTTAACCCTGGCCCTCTCCTCAACTCTTTGATGAACAGACTCTTCTTTGGCCAGCATGTCCAGGGTGTCTTTTCGCCCCAGCACGCGTATGGCTTTGGCCCAGTCTTCTCGCAGTTGTATGGCTTCTCTTACAGCAGGTTCGCTGCCTTTCAAGCTGTCTACTTCCCAGCGAGCTTCGATATTCAGTTCATTGCGCATATAGGCATCAATGAGCAGTTGCTGCTGGGAAGTTGCCTGAAACTGAGCAGACTGAATACCTGCGGAAGTCCAAGCATCCCTAACGCCCTGCAAGCAGGCTAACCGCCTCGACCTGGCGCTTTCTCTGTCTGGCAATTCGTAAGCCTTAGCCAGGCTGTCATCGCCAATACCGTGGTAATAGGCCGCCATGAGCAAATCGCGACAAGGAGATGCCCAATCGTGCATGAGTTGATACATGGCTGCCTGGGTGTCGTCTAGGCGAATAGCCATGGGCAAAAAATCTCGCGGATCTTGTGCTGGAACATCAGCTGCCAAAAGACGATCGATTTCGGACCGATCTATAGCATCATCCAAAAAGTGGATAGCCGCCACCTGCAAGTACAAACCTATGTCTCCTGTGTAGGGATTCCTACTACTCAGCCGCGCTTCATACCACGCCAAAAGCGACCTGCAAAAAATATCGATTTTAGCCTTTTCCTCTATCCCAGGCACAACGAGCCAATCCATAAATGGATCGCGAAAGCTGTGGTAGTGTTGCCTCAATTCAGCCAGATAGTAGCCTTGACCTACGGCGACGTCGGACATATCGATAATTTGTACAAATATTGCGAATTTCATCCATCTTATGCATTTATCTATTCTTCCACTCGATTTGCAGCTGGCGCAGCCTTTCGGTACCAGCCATGGAATGCGGACGGTACAACCCACACTAATCGTCAAGCTGAGTGATGCCCATGGCCAATTTGGGCTAGGAGAAGCACCGCTAACGAGCTACTATGGCCTGGAGACCCAAAGTTGCCAAAGCGCATTATTGAGTTTTGGGCCATCTCTAGCTTCCTGGCAGCCAAAACAGCTCAGCGATATAGAAGAATTGCACGATTTAGCCGCTGGTCTCCACCCCTTTCTCCGGTGCGCACTCGATGTAGCTGCCCACGATTATCTCGGCAAGCTGAAAGGACTTTCCGTTAGTGCGCTATGGAATGCCCCGGCAATTAGCGGGCCGCCAACCAGCTACACCATTGGCCTGGACGAGCCTGATCGCATGTTCGCGAAAATGCGAATGACGCCCTGGCCCATCTACAAAATCAAGCTCGGCGGCCAACAAGACCTGGAGACGATCAGGCGTCTGCGATCAGCTACCGATTCTATATTTCTGGTCGATGCCAATACCGGATGGAGCTATGAAGAGGCTCTACAGATCATTCCCCAACTTGCCGAGCTCGGTGTCGAGATGATCGAACAACCTTTAGCTGCCAATGACTACGAAGGCCATCGCCAACTGAAAGAGCGAGTCGAGCTGCCCATCATTGCCGATGAAAGCTGCCAGAATGAAAAAGACCTAGATCGATGCGCATACGCATTTGATGGCATCAATATCAAAATCACCAAAGCCGCTGGACTACTACCAGCAAAGGCTATGATAGATCGCGCCAGACCACTCGGCCTTCAGGTCATGGCGGGCTGCATGACCGAGTCGAGTATTGGAATCAGCGCTAACGCTCAGTTGCTGCCCTGGCTAGACCGCGCAGACTTTGATGGAGCCATGCTGCTGGCAGATGATCCGGCCGAAGGGGTGCGCTTTGATGAAAAGGGATACGCGATTAAGACAAGCCAACCGGGCATAGGCGCTCATCTGCGGGATCAAAAAGCATATATTTGGGCAAAAAGTTGAGCGTCAAGAATAAACAGCTGCTTCGCATCAAACGCATTCCAGCCAATGTGCTGAAATTGTCGATTGCTATCTGGCTACTGTTTACCTCTATAATGGGTGGTGCATTGGGGTTCGTCTTGATCGAAGACTATGGTTGGGTCGACGCACTCTACATGTCGATCGTAACACTAAGCACCGTTGGCTATGGCGAAATAGAACCCTTGGGTCAAAGTGGCCGCATATTCACTTCTATCCTCATTTTATTCAACACCGTGGTACTGGCCTATGTATTGGCTGTTTTTTCTTACTACATCATCGAAGGCAAAATTTTTTACAGCATGTATGCTTCTACCATTAGATCCAGGATCGACAAGCTACAGGATCACATCATCATTTGCGGATACGGTCGATATGGGAGGGAAGTGAGCAGAAATCTAAGAGAGCAAAATCAAAAATTCGTCGTCATCGACATCAACGAAGACAGACTGACCGAGCATGCTCAGGAGGATCCTAATCTATTGTACCTGCACGGAGATGCCACAGAAGACAGTGTGCTGGAATCTGCCGGTATCGAAAGAGCTAGAGGCCTGATATCGGCGCTGAATGACGACGGAGACAATATGTTTATCGTGCTCAGTGCCCGCCAGCTCAACTCGAGCCTGCGCATCGTCAGTCGGGCCAAGCAGGTGCGATCCGAAGGCAAACTCAGGCAGGCCGGCGCCGACCACGTTATTATGCCTGAGATCATGGGCGGATTTTACATGGCGACCATCATGTCCAGACCACAGACGGTAGAGTTTTTTCGCTTCATGACCAGCGAGCTGAATAGCGACATCGGTTTCGAAACCATTCATTACAACGACCTGACCGACGAGCACCGAAACAAGAGCTTGAGCGAGCTCCATTTTCGCCGCCATACGGGCATCAATATCATAGGCCATCACCGCATAGACGGAACCTACGAAGTCAACCCCAAACCGAATGTAAGGCTGCTGCAGGGTGAGAGCTTTATTGCCCTGGGTACCGCGAAACAGTTGGAGGAGTTGAGGGAAATGTTGGGGCGGGAATAAGGACAAGTTTTGCTAGTATAAAAAGCCAATTTATTTGCACGTGTACGACTTGTTTAGTAGCTTTAGTTAAAACCTTCCCCTTATGAAAAGTCTAGTACATTTTTCTTTCGCGGCTTTACTGATAGCTCTAATTATACCTCAAACCGCACTGACCCAATCAGATCCTATACTCACTTATATCCATCAAATTGATCCAACAATTGGGGTCAATAGGTACTTATCAAGGGCAGTTCAAGCGATTCACCTAAATCGGCTTTTCTTAGAAAATCCGAGTAGTTGTAGTGATAATTGTAACTTCCCGTATTATATCGTTTGCAACGATGCATCTGAATGGTGCATAGATAATCAAAACAAAGCTTTAGAAGCTCTAATAGATTTGCAGGCTGCATTTATTTGGAGGGCAGTATCTGATCATAATATGCCATGGCTATCTATTTCTCACGATGTACCTGGCAATAGATATATCGAATCTCTGGAACGGATGATCAGCCAAATAAATGACAAGTACGATTCTGAAGGATTAGCGAGACCGATTGTATCGGCCACCTTAAGCGAGAGCAGAAATGGTAATTCTGTTGACGAATTAAAGAGCTTGCTAAACTTTAGCAACTCAACGGGTCTCGGAAGAGTTGAAATCCCATCTGAAATTATTAATGCCTGGACAGGTTGTGGAGATGGATGCATAGATCCTAATGACCCTTACTACCATTCTGGTTCACCCGTTTACTTTGACGCTGAGATGATGATGGATACTCATTACCGAGATTGGTCCGATAGAATGGATGTAAGCGCTGAATTATTAGAAGGCAGAATGTATATTCATTATCTGGCAAAACGATATATAGACATTGGCTTTACAGGATTGGACATGGGTCAATATTTTTTATATTCAAAGCCTGAAACTACAAATCATTTTGCATCTCTAATTAAAAAGATAAGAGAATATGCAGAATCAAAAATTGGTGCAAACAGGGTTTTAATATTTGGAGAAGGAAACCCAGAATTTGAAAATCCAGCTGATGTAGTTGATGAATATGGAAATATGATCTTTGACTTTTCAGGCATGGCTCTTAGGCCTCGCGAAATATTAATTTCCGGACAGACAACTCCTGACTCTAGGAATATTCTCGATTGGACCTGTGACCCTAGCAATACCTCACAAGATCAGGCAGCTATTGACTTTTTTCAAAATTCTTCATTCTGCAACAACGAAACTCACAGAGCTTATGTCGATGATTGCATAGTAGGCGGTACTATTGACAACTCAGGCACAAGAGCACCTAATGGCAGGTCATTCCTATCGGGAGTGCCTTTCCTCACCTACTTTGATTTCGGCGGTAATTATCATTTCTGTGAAGATGATAATGGAATGGTTTACGATTGGAATAATGGAATCTGTACACCAAATTGGGACTGTAATCAAGGATATCCTGGAGAAGGTATATTTCATAACACTTGGAATATGGACGACCCGGTTTACTTTGCTCTTGGTCTGGATGGCGAGTCCACAGACCCTATGCAAACTAATATAGGTATTGACTATCCTGACAATGGTGAATGCAAAGGTGAATGGTATGACTTCAATTACCAAAACATGCGCTCATTTACGAACCCTTATGGGTACTTACCCGTTTTATTTTATCACAACGTAAGAAGGCCCGATTTAGAATGCCCTGACTTTTCTAACAATGGTCACATTCCATGGGTAGAGTGGTTTTTTGCTCCAGATTATCTCGGTTATTTACCCCAAGCACAGATGGCACTTGATGTTTTTGAGCCACAAAATGTCCAGGTAATTATAAATGAAAGAGCAATTGGCGATCCTTATGAAACAGTACGACCTAATTGCAGTGGTGATGGCTTTCTTTATGAGGTACAAGACGTAGTGTATGATATTCAGGTAAGAAATCCTTCACCTTCATCAACCTACTCAATCCATATACAAGATGCTAGTGGGAATTGGTATCCTTACACACTTGGCTCTAGTAGGACATTCCAAGTACCAGAATGGTTTGGAGGAGATTTTACTATCTATATTAGAGAAGATAATCTACACAAATTACTAATGCCATCAGGCACTAGAACATTTAGCTATGTACGCGAGCTCCGGGAATATATCTGTCACGAAATAACCAACTGTGAAAATGATCCTAACCACAGTGAAAACCCTAATATCACAGAAAGAACTAATTCTACTGAAGAATAAATTGTGTACAACTCCGATATAGATAAATACTACCAAAATATCAGTACTGGAAAGAATGTTCTACGCTTAGATCTGTCTCAGATTTCTTTTTCGCCTATGATGCCAATCACTCAAAGAGTAGAAGGCCATGAGTCATTCAGTATTTGGCCAAACCCCGTAGGCACTGGAAATGGTAGAAAAGTGATCATACAATCATTGAATGATCATTCAGGTGGCCCGTGTCCTATTGACGATCCAAAATCAATCCAAACTGTTGATATTTTCAGTTCAACGGGAGTGAATTTAAATTCCAGATTTAGTATTAGCATTTCTACAGATAATATAACAGCCGAACTGTCAACAAACCAATTTATTGATCCAACAGTCTTGTTTATTTCAATTAACAATGGTGCTGAAGTTAAAAGATTGATATTTCAGTAATGCTCTATTAATTGAATTTCATAAGGGGCCTAAAAATTGTTCAATACTAAAGACTATAATGAGTATACAGTTTGAAATATCAGCCCATCCCCCAAACTCACCTGACCCAGCAAATCTAAGTCTTGCATAGTATTCAGAATCAGAACCCTCGGATACCCGCCAACTGTTTGCGCTTGCCTGAGCAGCAGAATGGGTTCACCACCGGGTGGATACTGTACGGTGCCGGGCAAAACCGGGCTACTGATCAGGTGGCGTTCCTGGGCTGATCTTGCGCCTGAACCCTGGCCCGGGAAATAACCGCTTGCATTCCACTTTTGGATCTTTGGTCGGGGACTATTTGGCGACTCGATCTTTTGATCAGTTGGAGCAAGGCGAAGTCCCTGCTGATTGCTGGCTGGCGCAACTGACCAGATGGTCGTCAGCAAGCGGGTTTGTTCTTCGGCACTTAGCCAGGACCATTCCGGGGCGGGTAAAACCGACAGCTTCAGCGGCAATTTGGGCAGATGCTGATCTAGTTCCAGATCGGAGGCGTAGGGAGCCCGACCTGCGGAAGTCACCTCAAAAATCATCCCCACCGCACAAGTGTCGATACCGGGCACGCCGGGGCTTACAGATCCCCAAACGCGTTGCAATTTTTGCCATTCTCCTTTCACCGCTATGTATGCGCGCACACCTCTTTCCGCTACACCTCCTTGCAGCAGATAATCCCCGTCGAGATCAATGATAGTGTACAGCTCTGCCGGTCGCCCGTTGATGCGCCAGTTCATATCTGCCCCGCCGATCGCAATCTGTCCTTGCCCGCTGATGAGCCAGTGGCCCGCATCTAGTGTAAATTCGAGACCAGGGTTTTCAGGGTCCTGTTCCAGCATTTCATTCAGTCGGCTTAGAGATGCTCGATCGGCAGCTCCACCTTCCGCTATGCCTCGAGCAAGCATCCCTGGCCGACCCGCGTCTACTACCCGACAGCCACCGCTGTTGAGTCGATGGCACTCGAATACTAATCGGTCCATGGCACTCGATTTTCCAAATACTCAGTCCACTGCTCGGCCTCGATTGCATAGAATTCAACCACATCTCCGGCTTGCAGTCTGGCGAAAGGTTCTCGATTGGTCCGTATCATCGACCAGGGGCATCGCCCGATCAACTGCCACCCGCCCGGAGTTTCCATCGGATAGATGCCCGTCTGCCGCCCCGCTAAGCCGACGCTTCCAGCAGGTACTTTCGATCTGGGCGACTGCCGGCGTTCGATCTCCAATTGGGGATCTGTCAGTCCCAAAAAAGCAAAGCCCGGCTGGTAGCCCAATTGATAGACTCGATAGCTCGTCGCTTGGTGTAATTCGACAAGTTGCTTGGGCTTTATCTTTAAATTTTCGGCTACCTCTTCCAGGTCAGGTCCAAAATCTCCTCCGTAGCATACGGGCAGCAGGTGCTTGCGACCGGACATGGGCTTTACTTTCGGCTGCAGGTCGTATATCTGTTCTCGGAGCCGATTGGCTGTTGTCAGATTCGGA
>JBCDFE010000097.1:0-15855 GCA_039178745.1 Bacteroidota bacterium
AACTCTTCCCCCCGGTATACCAAACCACCCGTAATACTGATCACTTGATCGTGTGGCATGGCTGCTATGGGCTCTGTATATGTATCAGTAGGATCGCAATCTTCAGAGCTACTACCAAACCCATTGTAAACTACATCTCCTTCTCGGCAGTCCCAGCCATAATCAAGGCCACCTGGTGAATCTGCAGGCTCAAAATTAATCTCTTCACGTTCATCCTGACCAACATCACCTATGTAAAGGTCTCCGGTCTGCCTGTCAAAACTAAATCTCCAGGGATTGCGTAAGCCCATAGACCAAATTTCCGCCAGGGTATCACCGCCAGAGTATGGATTGTCAGTTGGAATACCATAGACACTACTTCCAGAAAAATCTACATCTATACGCAGCATCTTACCTAGCATAGACTGTGGGTTTTGGGCCGTATCTTCGGGGTCTCCTGCCAGTCCGCCGTCTCCAGTACCTATGTACAAATAGCCGTCGGGACCAAATTTTATGCAACCGCCATTATGATTGCCGAAGGGTTGCTCAATAACCATGTACACGCCTTCACTCGCCGCACCCGTATTGGCAGTCGGATCTGCTACAATATATTCTTCGATAACCGTAGAACCAGAAGGAATACCCGAAGTCGGCATCCTGGTGTAGTCGACAAAAAATCTGCCATTGGTCATAAAATCCGGGTGAAAAGCCAGACCCAGTAGCCCTTGCTCATTACCCTGATCTCTCACTATAGTATTGATATCCAAAAAAGGAGTAGCCAGCAACTCATCATTAACCAAGTCGTAAACCCGTATCCTTCCGGGCTGCTCGACTATAAAAAGCCGGCTTTCATCTCCCGGAGCATAGGTTACATCTACTGGCCGTTCGAGTCCGCTATCGACCAAAGTCTCAAACGATAAGATAAAGTCGGGCTCTACTTGTGCAAACAAGCCTTGACTAGCCATTAGGAAAAATATGAGCGCTCTAAATTTCATAGCGATTCAGTTGGTTTTGTAGATGGCAAATTAAAAAGCTTACCAAAACTTTAATACAGTCCACAAGACGAATGTGTTGAATAGTAACGTTTGTATGGCCATGAAAAGACATTTTTTGCTTCTTTTAATCGTACTTCCCGGTCTTTTACCAGCGCAATCTTATGATCTAGCTGCCGGTCTTCGCTTTGGTACAGAGTGGGGTGGAAGCATACTTTTCAGGGTGCCTCAGATTCATAAGAACTTCACCTTGGAAACGGTCGTGCAGCAAAGTGCAAGTCGAAATGAAGGTAGACTCACCTTCTTGGGGCGGAAGCATCATCCATTTCTCACTCGCCGACTCAATATCTTCATGGGAGGAGGTGTCCATCTGGGTTGGACAAATGAACTCGATCCCGAAACAACCGAGCCTTTGAAAAATCCATGGGGACTTACAGCCATCCTTGGAGCCGAAATGACGATAGGCCGAACCAACCTCAGTTACGATATCCGACCTGCCGTCAACTTAAGTGGCCGCAGCACTGGGCCAGCGTTGCAAACAGGTATTTCCATTCGATACGTCATATCCAGAAGAAACGACATCTGGGACAGAAAAAGGGAGCGCGCAAACAACCGCGAGCGCAAACAGCGGCAGCGCCAAAGGAGAAGGGCGCGCAGACAACGCGATCGAGAGCGAAACGGAAACAGTGGTATATGGCCATTCAATAGAAACAACAGTTGATCTCATGCCTACTCTAGCCGTCATTCCAGCTCGCTATGCCAGTACGCGCCTGCCTGCCAAACCCTTGGCAGATCTAGGTGGTAAGCCGCTAATCTGGCGAGTGTATGAAGCTGTTCAGGCCTGCTCCCAAATCGATCGAATAATCGTGGCTACAGACGATGAGCGCATCAAATCAGCAGTCGAAAATCTGGGCGGTGAATGTATGCTGACCAGCCAGCGTCATCAAAGTGGTACCGATAGAATCGCTGAAGTAAGTGCACTTTTGCCAGCCTATGAGTACGTACTGAATGTTCAGGGCGACGAACCTTTCATTCAAGCCAGCCAATTGGAAGCCATCATCCAACTGCTACAAGAAGGGGCGCAAATCGCAACCATGGCCAGGCGCATTCAGTCTGACGAGGCTCTTTTCTCCAATCAGGTCGTAAAGCTCGTCCTGTCAGACCAGTCACGAGCCCTCTATTTCAGTCGTAGCCCCGTCCCAAATCTTCGAGACGAAGAGCGCGATCGTTGGTTAGATCAGAAGATACATCTACAGCATCTGGGCCTGTATGGCTTTGATCGCCAGACCCTATACGCCATTACGAAATTGCCCGTTTCCCCTTTGGAAGAGGCAGAAAAGCTAGAGCAACTCAGATGGCTACAAGCTGGGTTTCCGATTGCTGTAACTCTGACCGATCACTACGGTATGGGTATCGATACGCCAGAAGACCTGGAAAAAGCCAAGATTTTTTTTGAATAGGGGTGTAACCCCTCAATCCCCATCTCGCATATAACAGACATACACCAACCTTTAAAACAACCAACCAATGAAAATTAAGTCGTTTTTTTTAGCCCTGCTCTTTGGCTTGATGGCCAGCTCAGCCCATGCCCAGTTAGGCATTCGGGCAGGCTACAACTTCACAAATGCTACCATCGACTTCGATGACCCTAACATATCTACTGGAGGAGACAAAGGAAGATTCATGGCCGGCATTTTCTACAATATGCCCTTGTTAGGCACCTTCCTGACCGTGCAGCCAGAGATCAATTATATGGGCAGGGCCTACGAGCTGGAGTCATCAGGAGAGACCAATCCCAATGATCTGGAGGCTTCTTTCGCCTACATCGATGCCGGTGGCTTGGTGCGTATCAATATCGGGCACGAATCGCCATTGGGCTTCTACGTCGGGGCAGGGCCCTTTCTGAGCTTTGCAGTCAGCGGCCAGATCAATGACGAAGACGTAGACTTCGATGCCCAGCGACTCAGAAGAAACCAGCTACTCCTCGCCGGTGTCGGAGGAGTGAACTTCGGAAAGCTATTTGTAGAAATTCGATACTACGGTAGCCTGTCAGATCAAGCCAGACCCGCTCTGGACGAAATCAGACAGCGAAGCCTGGGCCTGAATGTAGGCCTGACGTTTTAGCGAACAAATCAAAATAATATGAGATTCTAAGAGGCAAAGAGGATTTTCTCTTTGCCTCTAATCTTTTACAACAGGAAATCTCTTTATAAAAACAGGGTCCAAAGGCACACATTTCTACTAACCAAATTCATCGTTAACTATGAGAATTAAATTACTAACCATACTTTTTTGCTTATCGATCACAGCCTTACAAGCCCAGTACTTCGGTATACGCGGAGGCTTCAATTTCACCAGTGCTAGCGTAGACATAGAGGGACTTGATGTCGAAACCGGAAACGAAGGAAACCTGATGATCGGATTATTCCTCGATCTGCCCGTAAGTACCGATTTTCTAAGCGTCCAGCCCGAAATCAACTACATGGGCCGCGGATATAACTCAGAAGCTGAGATCGGTAATGCTGAAATTAAATCCAGCCTGGCCTATCTCGATATTGGCGGCCTGGTCAAGTTGAACTTCGGCACTGATCAACCCGTAAGCTTCTACGTAGGCGCTGGACCTTTCTTCAACTATGCCCTGAGTGGTACAGTAACGGATGTAGCCGGTGAACGCGATGTAGACTTCGAAGCAGATAGAATACGTCGTAGTGAACTCAGCGTTGCCGCAGCAGCAGGTGTCAACCTAAACAATTTCTTCGTTGAGGTGCGATATATGGGAAGCCTCTCAAATCAATCTGATGAAGACGAAGTCGATGTTAGCCAGCGCAGTATCGGTATCAACGGTGGCTTCAGAGTACCGCTATTCTAGGGGGGGCATGTAGTTCTTTATACTAATCTACTTCGAGTGGTATAGACTTCCGCAGGTCGATTCAAGAACCATTCACGAATAGCTTTCTGGTATTTCAGCCAGAAAGCTTTTAACTTTTAAAGTACATGCTCAAAAAAGGCAAAATGTGTCGTGCCGTAGGTTCTTACGTCCACGCACCTTGGATCTGGTTTAAAATCGTGCTGAGGGTTGTGCTCCATGACGAATAGGCCATCGGGCTTGAGCAATTCCGAAGTGAGTACTAGATCTGGAATTTCGGGAATGCGAACCAATGGGTAGGGCGGGCCAGCAAAAATATAGTCGAAGCCCGATACTGGTTGGCGGTCTATAAACTGAAAGACATCCATCTTGAAGATCCGAAAGTAGTCGCTGATGCCTAGTTTTTCTGCCGTCTGACGAACAAACCTCACCGCCGGACCATGTCGGTCTACATAGGTTAAATCCCGGCAACCTCGACTGATGAATTCGTATCCATGACTACCCGTTCCGCCGAATAGATCCAGGACTTTGATTTCGGCAAAGTCCAATTGGTTCTGCAAGATGTTAAAGAGCCCTTCCTTGGCATAATCGGTTGTTGGGCGAGTTGGCCACTTATCCGCTGGCGGATGGAACCTTCGCCCCTTAAATTCACCTCCAATAATTCGCATATCCAGGTGTTTTTATGCCTTTCCGATAGCAAATAAATCGGCATAAACGTATGCGGGTAAGGCTTGCATGGCGGGGCCGAGGCTACCCGCTGGTACATTGTCGCTGTAAAAAGCTAAAGTTTTTACGAATCGATACAACTGCTTGTAAACCGCTGAGTCTTCAGTCAGTTCTCCACTGATGTAAAGCGGTACCTTCGCTGGCGACCAAACGCACTGCTGATAAGCCAGCAATACGAAGTATAGGGCATCCTTTGCTTCCCTGTAACTAAACGTATTGAAAAACTTGACTTGCCCTTGCTCAAAACAAGCCAGTAAAATTTTTTGCTCTCGAAAATTCGAAAATACGACCCGATCATTCTTGGCTAGCGGCAATGCCGACCATGCGTTTAGCAGGCCAGAAGATAGATGCTGCTCGCTTCGTGGCGAAAACCTCCTGACAATCGGCTCTCGCTTCTCAGTCGGTAACCCATACACGAGTTGAGTCTCTATTTGACTAATTCGATCATTTAAGCATTCGAAATTCGCTGGCAACTCAGTAAGATGAGACAGATAAGTTTGCTGAGCATCAGGATTGTAAAGGCGCTCTGGGACCAAACTGCAAACGGGGTATAGCCACGCAATATGTAGCTCTCGAATCAAATTCAGCCTAAGCACATCGTCTTCCTGTAGCGCGCGCATCAAATGCTGGCTTGAGTCTTGATCGCTTCTGCCATTCTGTAACTCAACCGAGCGAAAAGCTGTGATTTTGCCGCCTTGGGACTGGCGAATCAAATAAGCGAAACTGTCCATACCAAAAAGTATGGACAGCTCGTATTGATCGGATTTCGTTCGGTCAAAATCCCTTTCTCTGATATCGTATTTTACTAATCCCAAGTACCTGAAACACTAGGCTTAGTCAGATCGCCGAACTTGATGACCTGCCTTGGGTCATACTTGTTGTCGTATCGCTTGAATCTGGCGTCGTAGCGACCCATAAAGACATCGTAGGTGGTGCTCACCTGAACGACGGGCTGTCGCGTATTTTCGTAATCGATGATTTTGGCGGTAATGTCGAAGGTGGCATCATCACCAAAAGGAACATACCGGAGATTTTCCAAGTCTATGCCAAGTGTGTTGACAGAGTCGATTACAGCCCTAGTTCGTATGGTGTCAAAAGTGATCTCGCCTGTAAAGTTCGGATCGTCTGGATCTCCCATAACGCGAATACGCGTAAAGGTGTCGTTTTTGACGACAGACTCTAAGGTGTCAAAGCTGTGCGCATACTTTCCAGTTACGTCCTGAAACATTTCCTGTACAGTTCGAATATCTTTAAGACGCTCCTTAACGGCGTCTACACGAACTTCGCGATCATTTTTGAACGCAATAGGCTCTTTTATGCTTTGGTAGAGCAAAAAGCCGATGAAAAGTGCCAGAAAAAGGAATACGGCGTTGAAGATTTTACGCATCGGTGTGGATTAGTTTTCGCAATAATAAAAAAGATGCGCCATTTTTGACTAATGGTGGGCCTAGTTGTCGCCTAAACTGTGTTATATGACCGTAATTCTTGCTATAGAGTCGAGTTGTGACGATACTTCTGCTGCAATTATCCGCGATGGGATCGTTTTGAGCAACCTGACGGCAACCCAGTCTGTACACAAAAAGTATGGCGGGGTAGTTCCCGAGCACGCAAGCCGAGCCCATCAGCGAAATATACTGCCAGTCGTAGCTGTTGCATTGGAAGAAGCGGGACTGGAAGTTGCAGATATCGATGCTGTGGCATTCACCCGCGGGCCAGGCCTGATCGGTTCGCTCATGGTTGGGGTGAGCTTTGCAAAAGGTCTAGCTATGGCCAGGGGGCTACCTCTGATCGAAGTAGATCACATGATGGCACATGTCCTTGCTCATTTTGCCGAGCCACCATATCCCGAATTTCCATTCCTGTGTCTGACGGTCTCTGGTGGCCACACTCAAATTACGCTGGTTAAGAATCACCTTGATCACGAAATCATTGGTCGGACAATAGATGATGCAGCGGGTGAAGCTTTCGACAAAACGGGAAAACTGCTCGGCTTGAGTTACCCCGCAGGCCCTCAGATCGATCAACTGGCCAGCCAAGGGCAACCCATCTTCGAGTTTGCCCGCCCACAGGTAGAAGGACTTGACTTTAGTTTTAGCGGTTTGAAAACCAGCATCCTGTATCGATTGCAAAAGGAAAAGCGCAAAGATGATCAGTTCGTCAAGCGAGAACTCAGCAACATCTGTGCTTCAGTCCAGAAAAACATCATCGATATCCTAATGGAGAAGCTGCTTAAGGCTGCTCACCAAACGGGTATTAAGCAGCTGGCCATAGCAGGTGGTGTAAGTGCAAATAGCGGATTGCGTGTGGCCTTAAACGATCTGGCTGAGCAACAAGATTATGAGGTATACATGCCAAAGCTTGAATACTGTACCGATAATGCAGCCATGATAGGGGTCACGGCCCACTTTAAATTTCAGCTAGGAGAGTTCGCCAGCATGGATGTTGCCCCGGCCGCCCGACTATAGGCTCAGAGCTCGTTGGCCTGCCACACCCGATACGTCTAAAAAGACGCTCCGTTCATCGATGAATTGGTCGAGTTGCGTCGATCATGCTTAACTTAGATCCAAGTTCAGCCGTTCTATTACCAAATACAACAAGCATGA
Source organism: Bacteroidota bacterium (assembly GCA_039178745.1). GTDB lineage: Bacteria > Bacteroidota > Bacteroidia > Chitinophagales > Saprospiraceae > Neolewinella. The sequence continues at coordinate 7,167 of JBCDFE010000097.1, forward strand.
CCGGCAAGAAAGTAGGCGAATTTGCCATGAAACAGCTGAAAAAATCTGTTATGAATCCGTTTAACACACCCGATAATGACCGACATGCCGATACCGTGATTCGCAATCACGTGATCTGGTCTATGGGAGCGAGCTATGTTATACCCTTGCCAGTAGCTGATGTTTTTGCAGTTTCGGCCTTGCAGCTTGACATGATACGCTCGTTGTGCAAAGTTTATGGGCTTGACTTCGCCGAATCTCAAGGGAAGGCCATCGTAAGCAGCCTAACCACCAGTACCATGGCTCGTGCCGGTGCCCGATCATTGATTAAGTTGGTGCCTGGTGTGGGAACCGTCATAGGGGGCATAACGGTAGCTGTAGTAAATGGAGCTAGTACCTATGCACTCGGACAGGTATTCAAGAAGCATTTTAGTACGGGCGGTACCATACTGGACTTCGATACAGAGCGCTTACGCAAGGTTTATCACGAACAGTTTGAAAAAGGTAAGAGCATTGCCAAACAATGGAAATCAGAGGAGGAAGCTGCCGAAGAGAAAACAACGACTGGATCTGAAAGCCCAGAGATCGTAGACCAAGGCCCTACTGATCACGCAGAAGCAGATGGAAATGAAGCCAAGACTACGGATGCCAAGCAAGCGCTAGATGAGTTGCAGCGCTTGGCAGAAATGCGCGATCAGAACATCATAACCGATAAGGAATTCAAGGCTATGAAGAAACGCATCATCGAGGGCGCTTAAAATCTTCTTCTCCCGTTTCTCAGGGCGCGCTCTTGTTTTTCTATAACTAATGATCCAAAGGAAACACTAACCTTAATTTCTCCGTGTATTTCCCGGCCAGATTCGATCCTGACTCGCTGTACACCATCATTGCTTTCTAGTTCAGTCACGGGCACTTCATCGGGTAAGACCATCTCCCCATAAGTCGATGATAGGTTGTAAGACAGCGGTCTGCCCTCTGGGTCTATCAGGTAAACATCCGAACGATCTGCATTGATCTGAAGATCGGCCAATTGGCTGTTTGGACTTACCCGCAATTCGCCGTACTGGGAATTAATGGTGAAATTGCCACCTATATCATAAAGCTCAACGTCAGATCGGCGAGCCGTGATAAAAACGTTGCCATCTAGCCGCTCGCCGAGTATATCGCCAAAACGCGTGTTGATGTCCATCATGCCCTCCACATTGTTGATGTTGATCTGGGTGTACTCTCCAAAAATCCGCAGGCGATTGCGCAAATTGCTGATGTTAGCTGCTCCGAAATGACTTTTTAAGTACACGGGGCATTCTTCGGGAAGGGTGATGTAGTAATAAACGTAAAGCTCGCTTTCGGGTCTTTTGGATGGATCTACCCGCTTGTTGCGCAGATATATCCGGTCTCCTTCACGGCTGGTGATGAAGATCAAGTTCTCTATCTCTTCGCGGGCAGTTTCGATCTGGGGGTGCTTGGCCACCATCTCCAGGCGAACATTGATTTCGTCTCTGTCCCAGGTTTCAACAAAAATCTCTGCTTTTTCGCCCTCTACGGCTACATCCACACCAGGGTGATAGGCATAGGTGTCTTCTATGGTCTTGGTAACGACCTGGAGGTCTTGTATGAGATCTTCCTGTGCGAGTAGCATACCTCCGACCTGCGGAAGTACAAAAAGAAATAACAGAATGCGAGACATAAAAGGGATGCTTTAGATCAGATGTCTATCTAACGGCGATGATTTGTCTGTACACGGCAGAGCGCTCACGCTCTATGTCTGCCAGTTTATTGATGACCATGGCGTCTTGTCCGTAGCTAACGAGCATGGCTTCTACATCGCGTTTTGCGAAGGTGAGTTCTTCCAGTTCGTATCTGAGCTGATTCAGGGTAGGCTCATTACGCTCTTCGAGCTCTCTAAGCATTTCTTCAAAGCTTTTTTCATCTTCGGATAGTGCGGTAAACGCAGGGCGAATGGGGGCTTGCTCCACGCTTTCCTGTACAGCCACGGCAGGTCCGGCATCGTAATTGGCACTCCAGTAGCCCACCGTAAATAACAGCAGCACAGCAGCGGCACGCCCTAGCCACTGCCTCATTTGTCTGACGTTGGTCTGGCGGCTTTTGGTCTGGTCTAGCTTTTGGTTTATGGTATTCCAGACATGGCTGGGTGGGCTGTATTCAGGCAATTCTACCGGCCCGTCACTGACGTGCATGCCCGATTGAATAGCGCTCCAGGCCTCGGTAGGGGGCTGATAGGTGGGCAAGCGATCTAGCGCAGCCCGAAGTCGTTCTCTATTGAATTCCTTCATACTTGCTGACTCAGATATTGACGTAGTTTTTTCTTGGCATAAAACAATTGGCTCTTGCTGGTGCCGACACTGATTTTCAGCATTTCGGCAACTTCTTTATGGCTGTAGCCCTCGACTTCTATGAGTACGAATACGGCCCGGTAGCCATCTGGGAGACGCTGTATGGCTTTTTCCAGATATTCTACATCCAGTGCGTTGTGGCCCCAGTCGATACGCTGATCGTTAAAATTTGGGGGCAATTCTTCGTGCTGAGGTTCTCGTTTTATCTTGGCTAGAGCAGTGCGAACAACGATAACTTTTATCCAGGCACCAAGGCTGCTCTCAGCCCGAAAAGTGTGTAGCTTTTGAAAGATTTTGATAAAGGCCTCCTGGAGGGCATCGTTGGCCAGTTCAAAATCTTTCGTGATGCGGTAGCATGCGGTATACATAGCCCGGCAATAGCGATCGTATAGCTCTTTTTGAGCTAGTCGTTCACCTCGCTTGCAAGCTGCTACGAGTTCTGTCTCCGTCATGCGGGCTGTGGTTGTCTGCATAGGCGAATGTTCATTCCTATGGTTTTGGGTGATCTTCGAAGATATGGTAAAGAGGCAAAAACTTGTACTTCAGTTGTATGAGACCGATAAAATGCTTGGCTATTCTTCCTTGCCAATGTGAAACAAGGCATCACCTTGACTGACGACCGCTGCATTGGCGTGACCGATGATGAATCCATCTTTTTTTGACAAGATGCGCTGATTGGTCAGCTGGCCATGCGGATCTGAGATTACGCCTATGGGCTCTCCTTTTCGCACCCGGTTTCCACTGGATTTATACCATTGAAAAAGCCCGGCTCTTTCTGCGCGCGTCCATCGACTTTCTATAACTCGAATGGGCTTAGGCGCTTCCGGGCCAGTAGAACCAGCCAGCATAAGCCTGCCTACTAGCAAACGGCGAATTCCATTTACTCCTATTTGTATGGATAGCCCGTCATACCGCTGGTTCTCCCCGCCCTCAAATGTCAAGATAGGCAGGTCGTAGGTCGCTTTAGCCGTTTTGCGCAGTGATTTAATCGGCGCTTTAGACGCCACGATAAGTGGGCACCCAAAAGCTTCGGCTATAGCCAGGGCATGATCGTCGCCTGGGGTATAGCGCAGCTGGGGGTAGTTGTAGGTTCCTCGACCGCCCGTGTGAAAGTCGATACCGAAATCGATATGTGGCAGTATATTTTTGTGCAGCACATTGGCTACGCGAGCAGCTAAGGAACCACTCGATGTACCGGGAAATGCCCGATTCACATCCTTGCCATCAGGTACGTCTCGGCTGAAGTTGTTGAAACCGAATACATTGAGCAGCGGGATAGCAATGACCGTACCCGCCAGTAGACCCTCGAATATCTTGTCGTGTACGCACTTGCGCACGATCTCTACGCCGTTGATCTCATCGCCATGTACGCCTGCCAGCAGCAATACCGTAGGCCCTGGTCTTAGCCCTCGATAAACGTGTGCTCTGATCTCGACTTTATTGCCGCTGGGTAGCTGGCCGACGGGAAGCTTTACCACTGTATTCTGGCCGGGTACCAGCTCAGTCTTTCCAATAGTCAGTGTTTGGTCTTCTTTGCTCAATTCAGTAATGGTCATCTTTGTAATTAGGCTGATAGCGAAACGCGGGCTTTGTGTTCAGCGAGTTTTATTATGGCACCGGCTATGTCTACTCCGGTGGTGTTTTCTATACCTTCAAGGCCAGGGCTGGCATTTATTTCCATGACGAGGGGGCCGCGCCGGGATCGGAGAATATCGACTCCGGCAACCTCCAAGCCGAGCAGATCGACGACCTTGAGCGCTAGCTGTCTTTCTTCAGCGCTAAGTTCTGTTACTCGCGCTGTAGCCCCCAGGTGCATATTGGCCCTGAATTCACCTCGACGGGCCTGGCGCTCCATGGCAGCTACAATTTGATCGCCCACTACAAAAATGCGCAGATCGCTGCCCCTGGCCTCTTCGATGTACTCTTGTATGAGCACTTGAGGATGAAAGTTGAGAAATCCGTCGCAGGTGTGCTCCAGTTGATAACGGTTGTGGACAAGGGCCACGCCTATGCCGTGTGTTCCTTCCAACATTTTGACAACGAGGGGGTATCTGCCAAGGGTTCTTGCGCATCTGCGTGCTTCCGCCGGGTCGGTACACAGTAAAGTAGCCGGGCAGTCTACACCTGCTGAGGTCAATAATTGCTGGCAGCGCCATTTGTCTCGGGCCAGTCTAAGGCCTTCGGATGAGGTTAAGCTCGGAACGCCCATCAACTTGAAATGATCGATAACCGACGCTCCAAGTGTTGTTACGCTAGCTCCGATGCGCGGAATGATAACGTCTGGAACCTCGTGAAAGCGACCATTGATCATGATTTTTCCTCCCTCTCCGTTTAGCAACAGTGCACATTGTGTGTGATCGATCATGTCAATACGATGACCACGGTTCGTAGCAGCTTCAGCTAGTCGGCGGGTGCTGTACAGTCCCGGGCCACGCGTGAGGAGGGCTATGTCCATGGGGGAAAGGTAAGGAAAATGGTTCATCGGTCTCGCTAAACGCGACCGATGAACCTTACCAGTCCTTCTGCGATTTTTCGATCGTCGCTAAGCCGGGGCACTTTATTCTGCCCGCCTAGCTTGCCCTGGCTGGCCATATAATTCCTGAAAGCACCAGCTTCTAGCGGAGTGATGACCAGTGGTTTGAGTATGCCACCATCGATCAGGTCTTGATAGTAAATATTCTGGCCGACCATGGCCGCGTCGAGGTCTTCGGCAAATGCTTCGGCATCTTCTGGGGCTTGCTCGTATTCGATCAGCCACTCGTGGTAGGGTAGACCACCATTGGGCGGGCTGACCTGGGGGGCTACCGTAAACTCGCGAACGGCAACACCATGGCGAGGAGCTACCTCTCTGAGGGCAGTTTCAACTTCTTTGCCGATGACGTGCTCGCCAAAGGCTGAGATAAAGTGCTTGGTGCGGCCCGTGACCCGAATGCGGTATGGGTTCAGGCTGACAAATTCGACGGTATCGCCAATTTTATACCCCCACAAACCGGCGTTAGAATTTATGATGATGGCATAATTGGTGCCAGTTTCCACCTGTGAAAGTCTATACCTGACTGGCGTTTCCTGGAAGATGTCTTCAGCCTTGACGAATTCGAAAAAGATACCCGAGCTGGTATTGAGCAGCAGGCCCGGCTCGGTCTGGCTATCCTGGTAAGCGATAAATCCCTCGCTGGCCGGGTAGGTTTCTATGCTGGGTATGGGGCCGCCTGTCAGCTGTTCGAGGGCTGCCCGGTAAGGCTCGAAGTTTACCCCGCCGTATACAAAGAGCTCGAAGTTGGGAAATACCTCTTTGACGCTTTTCTGGCCACTGACCTGAAGCAGTCGCTCGTAGTACATCTGTACCCAGGGTGGTATACCGCTGATGAGGCGCAAGTCTGCCGTTTTGGTCTCTTTGACTATGGCTTCGACCTTAGTTTCCCAATCGTCTATGCAGTTGGTGGTATAGCTGGGCATCTGGCTGCGTTTGAGCCAAGCCGGGACCAGATGGTTGCTGATGCCCGACAATCTGCCCGTGGGGATACCGCCAACTTCCTCCATTTCGGGGCTGCCGCTCAGGAAAATTTGCTTGCCGTCGACGAAGCCTGCCCGACCAGTCTCTGCCACATAGCAAAACACGGCATCGCGGGCAGAGCCGAAGTGATTGGGCAAACTGTCTTTGGTGATGGGAATATACTTGACGCCCGATGTAGTACCACTGGTTTTGGCAAAATAGCGGGGTCTTCCAGGCCAGAGGACGCCTTCTTCATCAGCTTTGATACGCTCTACGTAGGGGCGTAAGGCTTCGTAGTCGCGCAGGGACACACGGGCTTGAAAATCATCATGAGTTTTAATCGAATCAAAATGATGATCGCGGCCAAATGCCGTGTCTGTTGCTTGTTTGATCAGGGATTTAAATATGCGGTCTTGCTCGCTTAAAGCGCGGGCGGCACGCTTTTTGACTCCCCTGGCGATGTAGCGGGCTATGGGGCGGAGGAGGGTGGATTTGAATTTGCCTGCCATTACCTCCTTATGTTCTTTAACATTTGGTCAAGCTCTTTATCTGTTATTGTAGATTTTTCGGATTTATCATAAATTGTAAGGAGATTAATTTCTTCAATTTCATTTAAATCTTCAAATGTAAAAAGAGCTGTTATTATTCTAGCACCACCACTTTTCCCTCTGCCTTTACTCTTTATTTTCATTCTTACTTTATAGACATTGCTTCTCAAAGCATTACCAGAACGAGGGTTTTCGATTAACTCACTCAATAGATTTTCGAGGTCGTATGGAATGGAAGGGTATTTCTTCGCAAGCCTTTCAGACTCTTTCTTGAATCTTCTGGTTAGCTTTACTTTTAAGCTCATCGATGTAACTCTCTAGAGTTTGTAATTCAATCTTGCCTGCTCTCGCGTCATCTACTTCTTTAAAGGCTTCTCTTAGTTGCTCTTCCAGGTCTTCGCGCTGCTTTTTAGCTATTTCAGGTTGTAATGTTTCCCAGTCCTTAATACTCAAGACGACAGCTGTTGGATTACCGTCTTGATCTATAATATATTGTGGCTGTATCATGGCTTGAAATTAGTGATTTGGTGATTTTGAGTTTATGCTGCTTTTTTAATATCTGCAAGGAATTCCTCAATAGTTTGCATTTCTATTTTTCCATCTATATGGTCTTTAACTTCTCTAAGAGCTGCCTTCAAATCTGATACTACTTGTTCTTTAGTGCGAGGTTCCAGGACAGCAGAGTCATCAATATCTTCTTCGTTTACCTCGATTACTAGATCAGGAAAGTCTAATCTTTCCCAGTCTTTAATAGGAATAAAAACACCCATCTTATTTCCTTGCGGATCGTATAAATACTGTGGTTGGTACATAATGAAATGTTGTAACGTATAAGTGTAGCTATCTTGAATTCATAAAACTGATATAAGCTTCTTTTAGTTTCTGGGAATCTTTATTTCATACACTTGGTCACGCCCCACCGACAGCCGGCTATCTACCAGCCAGGGGTTGTAGACCTTGAGCATGCGATAACTCACGCCTTGCTCATTGGCCCAATCGCCCAGATTGTCAATTGAGGCAGTGACTTCTTCTGTTCGGAAATCATTCAATGGTGAATAATAATCTTCCTCATCGAGGTAAAAACCGTATGCGCGTGGGTTTTCGAATATGGCTTTGAATGCGGCTATTCTGAAGATATAGGCATTGGTTTCTTCGCTCAGGTTCAGGTCGAAGAAGGATTCGCCACCTTGCTTTTCCATCTGCCCGGATAGACCTCCGGGGCCCATATTGTATGCCGCCATCGTGAGCAGCCAATCGTCGAAGCGATCGTGGTAGCGGCGCAAGTATCTACAGGCAGCGCGCGTTGCTTTTTCCAGGTGGTAGCGCTCATCGACCGTGCTGCTGACTTCGAGATCGTATTCGCGGGCAGTGGCAGGCATAAATTGCCAGATACCCTTGGCTCCGGCCGGGCTGGTTGCGTTGCGCAGCGCACTTTCGGCAACGGCCAGGTACTTCAGATCGTCGGGTACGCCTTCTTCGACCAAAATGCGCTCGATGGTTGGAAAATAGCGGCTACTCTGCTTCAAAATGAGCAAGGTGCTGGAGTGCCAATACACATTGCGCAATAGCTCGCGATCCAGGCGCTCGCGCAGATCGAAGTTGTCCATCGAAAGCAGTTCGCCGCAAAGCCTCATATCTTCTAGTGGGGCTGCGCGCACGATCTGGGGCAGCTGCCTATCTTCATTTGTTAGGACTTCCGCAGGTCGGTCACCTCCACCGGTTTCCGATCCATCTGCATAGCTCAAAAAGAGCGTCAATACCAATAAGCAAGCTAATGCGCTACCAAAACCAAACCAATAATTCTTCATAGTTCAACAAAAGTAAGCGATAAAATGCAGCCGGTAAGCCCCATATCTGTAGGCCTTTTATCTTTTTCTTTGGGATACAATTCGGCTTATGCCATATTTAGAGCTTATTCGGGATATCAAAGTTTTACTACAATCTTTCTGCGGTATAGGACCCAGACTAAAAAGTAAATGAGTCCGACCATCAAGAGCGCTTGCACGAGCGAGGCGGGCTTATTACCAAACACGGGTTGCAGCACATTGATATAGATAAGGCTACTCAAGGCTCTACCGTCTACGGTAATGAGATAAAGCAACTTTGCGATAATGCCCGATAGTAAGTAAGCCACGAGGGGGTTGAGCCCGAAAACGCGGAAGGGGAAGGACCATTTGCGAAATTTCAGGATGTCGAGTAGGTACAGTAAGCCAGCCAGGAGCATCATGGCCAGGCCGGAGGTGTAGAGCACATAAGATCCCGTCCAGATGGGTTTGTTGATCGGATAGCCGAGCCAGTTCCATACCCATCCAGAG
>JBCDFE010000098.1:0-15624 GCA_039178745.1 Bacteroidota bacterium
GAGGGCATTTATTTCAGGGTCATCGGTCGGCCCCTCATGCCCAAAATTGAAGCTTAGGTTGTGGTCTTCTCCGTCTCGGTTGTTCTCACCATTAGCCAGGTTGTGCTTCTCGTTGTAGGAGACTAGGTCGCGGAGTGTAAAACCGTCATGAGCCGTGATGAAATTTATGCTGGCACTTGGACTTCGACCCGAATATTCGTAAAGGTCGCTACTTCCACTGAGGCGGTAGGCGAGCTCTGCCACGCCCACTTCGTCACCTCGCCAAAAGGCACGCACATTATCTCTGTATTTTCCATTCCACTCAGACCATAGTACGGGAAAGTTGCCGACTTGATAGCCACCTGGTCCAATGTCCCAGGGTTCTGCTATGAGCTTAACTTGTGAAATAACCGGATCCTGGTGAATGGTATCGAGGAAAGTAGACAAACGGCCCACTTCGTAAAGTCCTCTGGCTAGGGCAGCAGCCAGGTCGAATCTGAAGCCATCTATGTGCATCTCCGTCACCCAGTATCGAAGACTATCCATGACCAGCTGTAAACTACGGGGATTGACCATATTCAGCGTATTGCCAGTACCGGTATAGTCCATGTAGTACTGCTGCTCATCGGCTTTTAACCGGTAGTAACTCTGGTTGTCGATTCCCTTCATAGAAAGCATGGGGCCGTAGTGATTACCCTCTGCGGTGTGATTGTATACGACATCCAGGATAACCTCTATGCCAGCTGTATGGAGGTTTTTGACCATTTCTTTGAATTCTACAACTTGCTGGCCCAAACTGTCACTAGAAGCGTAGTCAGCATGTGGAGCGAAATAGCCTAAGCTATTGTAGCCCCAATAATTTCGCAATCCTTTTTTGACGAGAAAATCGTCTTGTACGAAGTGGTGAACGGGCATTAATTCAACAGCAGTTATGCCTAAATGCTTAAAATATTCGATGGTGGTGGGATGACCCAAACCCGCGTAAGTCCCCTTAAAATGCTTGGGTAGTGTTTCGGCCAGCTGGGTCATTCCTTTGACGTGAACTTCATAGATCACGGTCTGATGCATAGGTGTTTCGGGCCTTTGGTCGTTGCCCCAATTGAAATGGGTGTCTATGACTACGCCTTTGCACACATAAGGGGCAGAGTCGGAATCATCTTTGATCAAATAGCGCTCTTCTTGTTCGGAATCAATGGGGTAGGGGTAAAGCTCATCTCTCCATTCGACCATGCCGGTAATGGCTTTGGCGTAGGGATCGACGAGAAGTTTGGCGGGGTTGTAGAGTAAGCCTGCTCTGGGATTCCATTCTCCAGAAACTCGGTACCCATACAGCCAACCAGCACTTAGCCTGGGCACGAAGCAATGCCAAACAAGATCAGTTTGCTCGATCATTCTGATGCGATGAACCTCTCGGTCGGGCTCATCTGGGTGATATAGGCATAGCTCGACTTTGGAGGCATGCTCGCTGTATAGGGCGAAGTTGACTCCGGCAGCACCATAGGTAGCCCCAAGTGGATATGGTTGTCCTGGCCAGACTTCGAGATCGCCAAATTTTCCGTAAGGTCGCGTGGATTGTTGGTTGGCGATAGTGGGCATGGCGGATGGATTTTTGGTGGCCGGTAAGAGACTTGTGGAATGTTGGAACAATTCAGCATAGTTTGCCAGCTAAACAAATTTCAGCCGTCATTCTACAGCGTCCCTCTCAGCTCTTGTTCTCGTTCAATGGCTTCGAATAGTGCCTTAAAGTTACCCTTTCCAAAACTTGTAGCTCCCTTTCGCTGAATGATTTCAAAAAACATAGTGGGCCGTGGCTCAATAGGCTTAGTGAATATCTGGAGTAAGTATCCTTCATCATCGCGATCAACGAGGATGCCCAGTTCTCTTAGTGGAGCTAATTCTTCATCTATTTCTCCTACTCGGTCTAGTAGCACATCGTAGTAGTTGTCGGGTACGCGAAGAAATTCTATGCCTCTTGCTCTAAGCTGGCGAACAGTAGATATGATATCGTTGGTTGCTACAGCGAGGTGCTGTACACCTGCACCTTCGTAAAAATCCAGATACTCTTCTATCTGAGATTTTTTGCGGCCGTCTGCTGGTTCGTTGATCGGAAATTTGATGCGTCCGTTTCCATTGCTCATGACCTTAGACATCAATGCCGTGTATTCGGTAGAGATGTCTTTGTCGTCGAAGCTGATGATCTGCGCAAAGCCCAGGACTTCTTTGTAGAAATTGACCCACTTATCCATGCCGCCCAGTTCGACATTGCCGACCATGTGATCTATGTACATCAGACCCACTGGCTCTGGATTGAAGTCGGTTGTCCAAGCTTCAAAGCCAGGCAGGAAAGTTCCCGAATAGTCCTTTCTTTCAACAAATACATGTACGGTTTCTCCGTAGGTATAGATACCAGATCTGACCACACGCCCATTATCGTCTTCCTCCACAATAGGCTCCATGTATGAGCGGGCACCTCTTTCCATGGCTGCTTCATAGGCTTTGTTGGCATCTTCTACCCAAAGAGCGACCACCTTTACCCCATCTCCATGCCGATCAATGTGCTGACCAATAGCGGTACCAGACTTTAGAGGTGAAGTCAATATCAACCTGATTTTGTCTTGCACAACTACATAAGACTCTGTCTCCGTCTCGCCAGTACGCAAACCCTTGTAGGCCAAAGATTGGAAACCCATAGCTGTTTTATAGAAGTGGGCGGCTTGTAGTGCATTTGAGACATAAAGCTCTACATAGTCTGTGCCGAGTAGAGGCATAAAGTCCTGAGCTTCGTCGTAGAGCTTTGGTAACTCTGCAGTACCGGGTGCTGTCATGATTGGTCTGATTATGACTCAAAGATAGGAGTTTTTTGTAGATAGTTGCCATGGCAACTATGTTGAAAATAATTACCTACTTAGTTGTATCCTTGAAGACAAATCTTCTCTGACTCAATAGGGGGTTGCCTATATTTCTTGCATCTTTTATGCAAGTACTTCCAATGAAAATTAACCACCACAGGCTTATGAGCAACGACACCTATAGATATTGCCATGTTATTTTTCTATTGCTCTTTGTTTCGTTAGTGGCCTGCTCTAGAGATAATCAAAATCTGATGTCTACCCAGAAGGATTATACTTCTCTACTCTCGCTTTCCGATAGCTTAACCGTTGGTGAGATAGTCATTTACAATTCTTTTAAACACCAGATTTTGGCTGGCCGAAATGACAATTATGATCGGGAAAGTATAATAGACAAGGTGTACCGGAGCCACCAAGTTCTCTGGGACAGTTGCCTGGGTATGATCTTTGGTGAGGAAAATGCCCCAAAATTCCAAACAGAGGCTGGCATGGCTGACTGGAACGAAAAGCTATTTTCTGCCACTAATGAAAAGATGGATTCTCTGGTAGATCTAATAGCTAACTACCCAGTTGATTCGGTCTTTAATTATCATACCATCCGGTTTGCTGCTTTGGGATATGAAACTCCAAAAGCTCGCATCAGTCTGGCTTTCGTCCCATTCTCTGGTATTGGTTTTGGAGGCTGTTCCAACGACCAGTTCATTTTGGAACTGAATAATCCGGAATTCGAACTCATCTACACACTGGAAAAGGGGATACCACACGAATTGTATCACTTTATCAATGAAAGCCGACTGAGTGATCAAGAAGAATTTACAGCCCTTGATTTAGCTATTAACGAGGGTCTAGCTTGCCGTTTCACAGAGATGTACTTCGATGGTGCCATAACTAAATACGAAGCCGTTGAGAATATGCAAGAAGAAGATTGGGCTTACTACGAACTAAGGGAAGCTGAAATTTTTTCTGCTATGGAACCTTACTTCGATGATACCAGCGGAGACAACGGATTGCTTCACCCTGTCCGTTACAATCTCTTTACTGACGCACCTCGATCCATCTACTATTGGCTTGGCTATCGAATAGTAGAAGCCTACCTAGAATTACATCCTGAAACTACCTTAGAGGATATGGCGAGTATGCCCTACGAAGAGATATACGTAAGAAGTAATTATCAAGAAAGATTCAGATAAAGACTACTGAAACTAAACAGTTATCCTACCACTTCTTTAACGGCATCGGCAGCATCTTGAAGTGCAATAGCAGAGCGCACATTCAAGCCACTTTCATCGATGATTTTCTTGGCAATATCCGCATTCGTTCCTTGCAGACGGACTATGATGGGTACTTTGATCTCACCTATATTTTTATAGGCATCGACTACACCATTGGCCACGCGATCACAACGCACGATGCCTCCAAAAATATTGATCAGGATGGCCTTTACATTATCGTCTCGCAAGATGATCCGGAAAGCCTGCTCAACGCGCTTGGCGTCTGCTGTACCACCCACATCGAGGAAGTTGGCAGGCTCGCCCCCAGATAGCTTAATGATGTCCATCGTAGCCATGGCTAGCCCTGCTCCATTAACCATACAGCCGACATTGCCGTCTAGCTGCACGTAGTTGAGGCCGTAGCTTTTGGCCTCTACCTCAGTTGGATCTTCCTCGCTGACATCGCGCATTTCGGCCAGGTCCTTGTGGCGATATAAGGCATTATCATCCAGTGAGAACTTACAATCTACAGCCACGATTCGATCATCAGCTGTATGCAGGCAAGGGTTGATTTCGATCAGGCTGGCATCGTTTTTGACAAATGCTTGGTAGAGCTTGCCGATGAACTTGACCATGCTCTTGAAGGCTTGACCCGATAAGCCAAGGTTAAAAGCTACCTCTCTGGCCTGAAAAGGCTGCATACCCAGCTCTGGATCGATCCAGGTTTTGTGCACCAGTTCCGGAGTTTCTTCAGCTACCGCCTCAATATCCATCCCGCCTTGGGTAGAATAGATGATTACATTGCGGCGCTTGGCGCGATCCATCAAAATAGAGACATAGTACTCTTTGCAGGCATCGAAGTCTGGAGCATAGGCATCTTCGGCAATGAGTATTTTTTGCACCAACTTGCCTGGCCCTTCCAGACCGCCCGGCGTTTGAGGTGTTTTGAGCATCATGCCTAGTATGTTGCCAGCATGCTCTTGAGCTTCCGCTCTATTCTTGGCCAGTTTGACACCACCACCTTTGCCGCGACCACCCGCATGTATTTGTGCTTTTACAACAACTACTGAGCTATCTGTCTCATCAGTCAATTTGTCGTAGGCTTCCATGGCACCTTCCAGTGACTCTGCCATGTAGCCACGCTGAATGGGGACGCCAGCAGATTCCAAGATACTTTTTCCTTGATACTCGTGTAAGTTCATACGGTAGTTTTAATCGGGTGGATTTTGAGTCGGCAAAGGTAAGATTTTTTAGAATCGTTTTTGAGTGTTCGCATTTTCGCGAACACGCGAATAGCCACATCCACCCATTTAAAATTTCATTGCGACATTGGGCGATGATTTTACGCTTGCAAACATTATCCCTACATGCTGTATTTCAGAAAGCTATACCAAACTTTTATACTCATATCGTTATTCGTTCCAAGCTTCTGCCTGGCCCAAATTGTAAACATCGAAGACCGGCGAACGAGCCTGGACAGTACTGGCTGGCAAGGAAGAATTGATCTGGCTGCCCAACTGGTCGAAAACAGCAACCGAGTCATGACCATCAGTTCCGGTCTGAGGCTAGACGCCCTAGGCGAACGGTCTCATTCCTTGATTCTTCTAGATTACAGGCTCGTAGAGGCAGGTGCCGATAAACTGCTCAACAATGGTTTTGCCCATTTCAGATATGGCTATGACCTCACTAATAAACTTAGGTGGGAGGCTTTTACCCAAGCGCAGTACAACTTACAGCTCAGATTGAGCTTTCGATGGCTTATCGGCACCGGACCGCGCATAGCACTACTGCCACAGAACAGCAATCGGAAACTTTTTTTGGGTTTGCTCTACATGTTTGAATACGACGAATTTGAATCCTCCGCATTGACCTACAGAGATCATAGAATGAGTGCATATCTAAGCGCAAGAATTCCATTCAACAATCAAATTATATTTACCAGCACGACTTATTACCAACCCCGCTTACCTGACTTTACCGTGCCAAGGATCAGCACCATCAACAGGATGGAATTTCAATTTAGCGAGACACTGTCTTTCACGACCAGCCTCAACCTCACCTTCGACGGACGCCTAAATGACGACTTTCCAGAGGTTCCAGACTTGGTTTACAATTGGCTAAATGGATTGAGGTTGAATTTTTAGGACTTCCGCAGGTCGGCTACGTATTGCGTAAAACGTATTGCGATTAGCGACCAAAGGATAAGTTGATTTTCGCTGTACGCTATACGGCCTACGCTGTACTTATCCCGACCTGCGGAAGTCCCAAATTAAAAATTCGTGCAAATAGTTACCTTTCTCTTTTAAAATAAGACTGCATGACCACCATCAAAGGTCCAGCTATTTTCCTGGCTCAATTCCTATCGGACGAAGCCCCGTTCAATACCCTCGATGGTATTTGTAGATACATGGCGGATTTGGGTTATAAGGGCGTTCAGATTCCTACCTGGGACGCCAGAATGATTGATTTGGAAACAGCGGCCAATAGCAAAACTTACTGTGATGAACTAAGCGGACGAATCGGCGCCTTTGGTCTGACTATTACAGAGCTGAGTACGCACCTACAGGGGCAGCTCGTAGCTGTTCACCCGGCTTACGATCAGCTATTCGATGGCTTTGCGCCCAAAGAAGTGCACCACAATTCAGCCAGGAGAACTGCCTGGGCAGTACAGCAGCTGAAGTGGGCCGCTCAGGCCAGTAGGAATCTGGGACTAAATGCCCATGTAACCTTTAGCGGTGCGCTGCTTTGGCCCTATATGTATCCTTGGCCGCAAAGACCTGCTGGACTAGTGGAAACGGGATTCGAAGAGTTGGGTAAACGATGGACGCCCATTCTCGATGCTTTTGAAGACTGTGGCGTAGATGTGGGATACGAGCTGCATCCTGGTGAGGATTTGCACGATGGTGTCAGCTTTGAACAATTCCTGACGGCTATCAACAATCACCCCAGGGCTCAGATCAACTATGATCCCAGTCACTTCGTGCTACAATGTCTTGATTATCTGCAATTTATCGATATTTACCACGAGCGAATTTGCGCCTTTCATGTCAAAGACGCCGAGTTTAATCCAGACGGCAGACAAGGGGTGTATGGCGGTTATCAAAGCTGGGTCAACCGAGCAGGTCGTTTCAGAAGTTTGGGAGACGGTCAAGTAGACTTTGCCGGTATTTTTAGCAAGCTCAGTCAGTATGGTTATGATGGATGGGCTGTACTAGAATGGGAGTGTGCCATCAAAAGTGCTGCTCAGGGAGCAGCTGAAGGTGCACCTTTTATCGAGTCACATCTTATCGAAGTGACAGAAAGAGCCTTCGACGATTTTGCAGATGCCGATACAGACCAGGCGGTGAACAGAGCGCTACTGGGGCTAGACTAATCTTAAAAGCCATTACTTTTGCGCTCGATGATGTATACCTCCATTTCAAGAAGCCGGGCACAGGAGTCTCGCTCGGCCATCCAGCGGCTGTACATTGCCATGCGGCATTTAGTAGAACGAGGCAGCTATAAGCCTGGTGGCATGTCTGGCAAGGCGCTGATCGACAATCTGATGATCTTGCGGCCAGAAATTTATGGAAGCATCGCAGATAGCGAGCGGGTAGAACTCAAAGGGCTTCACTATGTATTTCTGCGCCTGCCAAAGGGCATCGAGGAGTGTAGGTTTATTAAATTGATTAGCCGGGAAGGCTACGAGAAAAGCCAATTTGACCCGATCGTTGCTCCAAAACGCAGAAGGAATGCCTACCGCATAGATCGTGATGAAATGCTGGTTGAAATGACCAGAGGTCGGTCTGATATCTACGACATTCTCACACACCTCACCTTTCTGTACTCAGAGGCCGATAAAATTTACCGCAACAGCCTGGATAATAAGGGAAGAACCAGACGAGAGTGGCAGCAACTAGGCGAGTTGCTCAGATATATAGAGCACGGTGAAGAGTTTCAGCAGGAAGCTGCATATAGCTATCTGAGCACTTTGCTAGGGCGTACTTTCGACGAGGTGGTGGCCGCCTGCCACGATTTTAGCTCAGAAAAAGACGTCAATGATCTTTTTCACATCACCTGGTACTTGGGTGAGCTGGCACGCCTAGAGCACGAAGACAAAAAAGATCGGGAGATCAGCTTCTCCAGTAGTCTCAGAGATCAGACTGGCCACCATTATTTCGGAGAAGTATGGGCTAAGAACATCAAGCGATTCATGCTCGATCACGACTTGCTGCAGCGCCCGCTTCACATTGTCAGTGCCAATTTGCACTCGGTTATGAATGCGCTTTATGGCCCAGCGGCTCTAAAAAAGGACATAAAGAGCAGCAAAATACTGGATGCCGCCCTTTTGCTCAGCAAACCAGAGGGCAGAAAACACCGGTCCAAAGTCAAGCAGCTGGCCAAGCAGCATGGCATGCTTGAAATAGAAGACGAGAGCGGCACCAATATCGTGGTCCAGATATTTGATAGTGCTGCTTTTGAACCAGAAAAAGTAAGTACAGAATTGGGTTTCCAGC
Source organism: Bacteroidota bacterium (assembly GCA_039178745.1). GTDB lineage: Bacteria > Bacteroidota > Bacteroidia > Chitinophagales > Saprospiraceae > Neolewinella. The sequence goes on from JBCDFE010000098.1 coordinate 8,536, forward strand.
TGGAAGAAGATCCAAAAAATGCACCGATCATCCTCGTCATGGATTACGCCTTTGGCGAGCAGGCCTACGAGAGTATGGATGAACTGCTGCGACCCTATCACGATCCGACATCAGATGCCATTTTCGAGATGAATGTTCACAGCATCAATATCATGGGTAAAGCAGGTATACTCGAAGGCAAAAAAGGGGACATTATGGTTCCAGATGCGCATGTCTTTGAAGGCTCGGCAGACAATTATCCCTTTAAAAATGATTTTGAGAAGTCGGATTTTGCCGGCCAGGGACTAGATGTTTTTGAAGGACCTATGATCACGGTAATGGGTACCAGCTTGCAAAATCGAGATATACTCGACTATTTTTTGACGAGCTCCTGGCGGGCCAGCGGACTGGAAATGGAAGGCGCACACTACCAGAAAGCCATCCAATCAGCTACGCGCATTCGTAGGTCGGCCAATCCGAATTTAAAGCTACGCTACGCCTATTACGCTTCAGATAACCCCCTATTAACCGGCCACACCCTGGCTAGTGGTAGCCTGGGTGTGGATGGAGTTTTGCCGACTTATTTGATCACGCAGCGTATACTGCAAAGAATATTTGGCTGAGTTTGAAACCTCGGCTTCAAACTCAGCTATTTTTGCACTAGACCAGCGCAGGTTCTAGTTCTGGTGCAGCCGGGAAGTCAACAGGCACTTCAGTCACCCCGTGCAGGAAGTTGGTGACGATCTTGTCGCCGATTAATACGACAGCATCTACCAAATTCTCCTGGGTATAACCGGCAGACAATAGATCTTCTACTACATCGCCGCTTGGCTTGCCTCTTTGCAGGGTAGTCTCGCGAGCAAAACGAGCCAGTGCATTCAGCTTGCTATCGAAACTGGCCGTTCCCTGACGAAGTTCGAGGATTTGATCGTCAGTAAAGCCATTCATCTTACCGATTGCCGTATGGGCCGCCAGACAGTAAGCACATTCGTTTACTTGACTGACCGCCAGGTTGATGGCTTCTTTTTCTTTGGCTTTGAGGCTGGTAGGGGCTGCCTGAAGATCGAGGTAGGTTTTGAGCGCATTGTTGCTGTGTGCGAATGTAGCATATAGGTTGGGCACAAATCCTAGCTTAGATTCCAGATTGTCGAAGATGGCTTGGTTGGTTTCATTTACGGTTTCGCGAGTGGGAACTGAAATGTTAGACATGGTTATAAATTTTGTGATTATTGAGTTTTAAAAACGCTTTATTGCGTTGACATCACAAAAGTGGGGGCTGAATAGGCCGATGTCTATATCTGCATTTCCCGTTCAGTTACCGATTTTTCCCGCATCTCGAAATATTGAGGGTGAAGTGCCCGAAATCTTCTTGAAAAAGCGGCTAAAATGCGCACTTTCCGTAAAGCCGAGATCGTAAGCTATTTCTGCAATTGGCTTATCAGAATAGCGCAGCAATCGTTTGGCTTCCAGTCCTATGCGCTCTTTGATCACCTGTAAGGGCGTTTTATCGCTGTACTTGCCAAATAGATTACTCAAGGTCTTTGGCGATTTAAAAAGTAGCTCGGCATAGTCTTGTACTTGATGTTTGGTCGTAAAGTGCTGCTCGACCAGCAAATTGAATTGTCTGATGGTATCCAGCTCGTCTCCTTTGGGGTTGGTCTTAAGATGTTGTACTTTAGCTAGTCGAGTCAGAATGACAATCAGTCTTTTGAGTAGCATACGCATCATCTCACCCTGCAGCTTGTCGTGTTCACCAAACTCATCTACGAAGACCTGACACAGCAGGTCGATTTTCCGTTGATGGGCCCCATCAAGCTCTAGCAGCATGGGGCTTGGAATACCGTAAAAGATAAACCCGGCACAACTGACCTCGGCATCGTGATCTATAATACAATAGAACTCGCGATTGAATCGCCAGATGACCAGATCTTCGTGGCGCTCAAATTGGAAGTGATGCTCATAGATCAGTAATATACAGCCACCTGACTTGAGTAGGTAGGGTACACCGTCGACCAAGACTTTCTGAACTGGGCCGGTATTCCAAACGATTGACAGCAGGTTTAGCTCATGCTCTCTTCGTACCTGCTTTGGCCAGTCACCATCCTTAATACTCAAACTCAGGTGAGCGGCCGTATCTGATTCCTTATACCTGTAGATCATCAATGCAAGGTATGCTTATGGGCCTCAAGCACAACAATGGTAAAGTCCTGGAAAGTGTGGCATACCGACAAAGTCTATGGAAGGCCTAACTGGTCGAAAGGACTATTCCACTCGCCTCCCGATGCCGGCTACTTCGGCAATATTGAAGATGCCCAAGATCGGTTCTCCATTTCGCTCATTGAATATGTTGCTCGGAGAGTTGGCCACGGGCAGGGCGAAGATACCTTCATTGGTCACCTGTTCAGTAGCAATATTCAGGAAGCGAAAAGCATCCTGGCTGATGGAAAGCACCTCGGCATAGAGGCTGTCTCCTTGCTGGTAGGCAGTCGGGGCACCATCCTCGTCCACGGCATTGACAGCAAACCGAATGGGGAAAATGAAATACGTCCCATCTATATTAGCTCCAGGATCGAAAGTAGCGTCCCAGGCAATAGCCAATTCTGTTGGACGGTTGAGCAGCGTATCGTTTTTGAATGCCCTGATCCAGTAGGTATCGCCTCGTCCTGGTAGGTCAAAAGCGTATAGTTGGGCATAAAATCCTTCTTCTGGAAAGGTGATACTTTCTTCCTCGAATTGAAAGCCGATGGAGTCTAATCGAGTGGTTCGACCTATGCTGGTTTGGCTTACGTAGGTCTCCCCGTCCAGTTCGATTCGAAGCTCAAAACCATCATTCACTTCACCGAGCTGGCCTTCATTCCAGGTGTATCTGCCTTCGGCGTTTTCGGTAAATGGATAGCAGACTTCACTGGATAGGTTACAAACCGTTACGGTGGCGCCGGCTACTAAAGGTGGCTCTTCCCCAGCAAAATAGTCGACCGTTTGACTGATAACGATAGTTTGAGGCTCTCCATCGTTGCGCAGCCAGGCATCTACGACAAGTTGAGGCTCTTCGAAGCGACTTTCGATCTCGATGGGGTCTTCGCAGGCTAGCGCTAGCAACAAAACACAGATGTAAATCGGGAAGGTCTTCATGGTTTTTGTTTTTTCTTTTTGGACTTCCGCAGGTCGGCGGCGTATTGCGTAAAACGTATTGCGATTTGTGACCAAAAGATTAGTGGATTTTCGCGCTACGCTATACGGTCTACGCTGTACTTATCTCGACCTGCGCAAGTCTATATTATTGAAACTTGAAATTGTAGGAAATACTCGGAATGATACTACCAACTACCGAGAACCGTATGGCCTCTGCGTCGACAACTGCGTTTTGGGGAAGCCTCTCGTCGCCCTGGCTGCCGTAGATGCTAAAGGCATTGCGACGGGCATATAGGTTGTATACGCCGAAGACCCACTCGCCGGTCCATCGCTTGGCAGGCTTGTCGGGATTTCTGGCTAGGGTCATGCTGATGTCCAGGCGATGATAATCTGGGATCCTGAAGTCGTTTCTGGCATTGCCATCGTTGTTGGGAATAAAGATTCCCTGTTGATAGTAGCCGCTATTCTGCAGACTAATGGGCGTTCCGCTGGTATATACGAAGCTCGCACTCAGGCTCACCCGGCGCGATAATTCGTAGAATGCCGTAATGGAAAAGTTGTGGGGTTGATCAAAGCGGTTTGGATAGTATTCGTCGTCATTGATGCCGACGACTCGGTTCTCTGTTCGGCTCAAGGTGTAATTTACCCAACCGCTCAGTCGGCCCTCTGTTTTTTGGAGCATCAGCTCTAGTCCATAGGCTCGGCCTTCTCCGGTCAGTATCTGCCCTTCTACCAGTTCATTCAGTAAAAGATCGGCGCCATCTACATAGTCGATGGTGTTTTGCAGTTCTTTGTAGTAGACCTCAGCACTAAATTCGTAAGTATTGTCTCTGAAGTTTTGGAAATATCCCACCGCCACCTGATCGGCTAATTGTGGATCGATATTATTGGTGCTGGGGGTCCAAATATCGAGGGGGACCGAGGCCGCAGTATTGCTGAGGAGGTGAATGTACTGGGTGGTCCGATTATAGCTAGCTTTGAGAGAGCTTTTGCTATTGAGCTGGTATTGAATAGCTAGCCTGGGTTCTAGGTTGAACCAGTCTTCTACGATTTCTCCTCTGGGTGCAAATTCTGTATCTAGCAGTGGCTTGCCGAAGCCTTGCAGAACTTCATCGCCGAAGGTGTATACATTCCTGCCGCCTAAGTAGGCAAAGTGGCTGAGTCTGAGCCCATAGTTCAGTTGTAGATTACTTCCTACCTTCAGCTCGTTCTCTACAAATACGCTACTCTCCAAAGCATATTGCTCTTGTATGCTGAAATCTATTTCCTGACCCACATTGGTTGAAGATGCGTTTGCGGGCTGAAACTCGTAGTAAATGGTTTGGCCACCGAATCTCAGCACATTATCCGGATTGATGAAATAGCTGAATTCCGGCTTGGCGCTTAGATTAATAATGCGGGCATTCCAATCGAAGACATCGTCTTCATCATCTTCGAAGTTGAGCTCGTAGTCATAATTGCTGTAGTAGACCGTGAAATTGCTGAACAGGCGATCGTTAAACAGGTGGTTCCACCTAAAAGTGGCCGTTCTGTTACCCCAGTTGAATCCTGCTCCTGCTCCAAATTGGAACACATCGCGACCCAGATAACCCGACAAGAAGAATTGATCTTTTTCGCTGGCCCGGTAGTTTGTTTTTAAGGTTAGATCGTAAAAATTGAGCTTGACATCACCCAGGTCATTCAAGAACGGAGCTGCCAGGATGTCGATATAAGACCGTCGGCCAGCGAGCAAGAACGAGCCCTTGTCTTTTACAATGGGAGCCTCTATGGCAGCGCGGCTGAAGATGGTCCCGATACCTCCCTGCGCCTGAAATTTTTTGCTATTTCCCTCGCGCATACGCACATCGAGGATGGAAGACAATCTGCCACCAAACCTAGCTGGAATGCCACCCTTATAGAGCTTTACACTCTTGACGGCATCCGGATTGAAAACTGAGAAAAAGCCAAATAAATGGCTGGAGTTGTAGACAGGGGCCTCATCCAGAATAACTAGATTTTGATCTATACTGCCACCGCGTACGTTAAAGCCTGCCGCACCTTCGCCCACAGTCGTAACGCCCGGCAGCAGCTGAATACTTCTCAAGACATCTGTTTCGCCTAGTAGCCTGGGCAATTTCTCCAGAGTTGTCATCTGGAGTTGCTCTACGCTCATTTGTAGCTCCGTTACATTGGCATTTTCTTCTACAGCGGAGACGACCACTTCTTCCAGGAGCGTACCCTCAGCACTCATTTCGATATCCCTTTGGATGTTTTGCAGGCTGATGTCTTCAGAGAATTCCGTGTTGGCAAAACCGATGTAACTCGCTACGAAGTCATAATTTCCAGGTTCTAAACTCAAGGAGTAAAAGCCGTACTCATTGGTGATGGTACCTAGTGAAGTGCCTTTCACTTGTACGGTGGCCCCGATTAAGGTCTCGCCGTTTTCGGCATCGCGTATGTAGCCGCTCAGGGTCGTCTTTTGAGCAAAAAGACAACTGATGGAAAGGCAAAACGCTAGCCCTAGAAGTAGACGATTTTTCATTCATTCGGTTTTGGAGTGTAGATATATTATAGGGTAAGAGACATCCTGCCGCGGCAAAGGTTGTCTAATAGAATGCAATAAAAGGTCCTGATCTACGAATGCGCTCAAATTCTATACGAGAGTAGGAAAACAACCGCTATGAGACCCGATCCCAAAAGAAAAATGGAAGGTCCGAGAAAAGCATAAAGTGTACCACCGGTAACCAGCCCGAAAATACTGGCCAAGCTGCCCATACTGTTGGCGTATCCCTGTATGGAGCCCTGCTTCTCTTTTGGGCCTGTTTGCCCCAGAATCGACAAAAAGCTAGGCCACATGATTCCATTGCCGAGAGACAGTAAGACATTTGCAATCCAGGTAGAGGTGAGGGTGCCAATAGGTAAAATGGCAAAACTCAAAGCTAGTGTGCAGGCACCTATACGAACGACTACACTGTCCGATACTTTATGGCCCAACCAAGTCAGAACCGGGCCTTGAGCCAAGATCATGATTCCACTAGATATTGCCAGAAAAATACCCAGCTGAAAGGAATCCCAATTCAGGCTACTACTGGCAAATACTGGAAAGCCAGAGTAGAAAAAGCTGAACCCAAAGAAGGTCATAAAGTAGATAAAAAACAGAGTGGGTAGCTTGTCTATATGCCAGGCTTGTTGGAGTGTAAATCCCTCTGGGCAGTCTTCCATTTCGAAGCATTCTTTATGCTCGTGAGCAAATAGTTTATGTAGCCAGTTCTCTTTGGCTATTTCTTCTTGGTTGACGAGTTCCGGTCTGCTTTCCGGTAAGTAGAAGTAAATGACGGCAATGGCTACCAGAGAGATTAATGCGGCAATGCCAACTGGTAGCAGATTGCCCAAAGAGGTTGCGCCCAACAGACCAGCCAATACCGGCCCAATAACAAACCCAAGGCTGGTACTAGCACCAAGCTTTCCAAAGTTGGCTTTCCGATTGCTATCATCGCTGATGTCGGCCAGATAGGCATTAGCTACAGAAACATTGCCACCGGTAAGTCCATCTAATGCTCTCGCTAAGAATAAGAGCAACAAGGGGATAGAAAGCGTAAACTGACCAAGCGTAGTGCTGTCTACTTCAGCTACCTTCCAGTCTGGTAGCAGCAAGCTGGTTATAAATAAGATCCAGGCACAAAAAGTACCTGCCTGACTAATGATCAGTACGAGGCGGCGTCCAATGCGGTCACTCCAGTTTCCAAGTAGCGGAGCCCCAATCAACTGAAATGCTGGATAAGTGGCTCCTAACAATCCATAGATAAATGCATTACCACCAAAACCTTCCACCAGAAATACCAGTAGAGGAATGATCAGGCTATACCCTAGGGTGCCGATGAAATTGACAAGTAGTACTGGGTACAGCCCGATGGCGCTATTCACTTTCACCTGAGCAAGATCGAAAAAATGAATGAGTTGATTTAGAGCTCGATATTGAGTAGCATCCATTCTTTGACA
>JBCDFE010000099.1:0-15509 GCA_039178745.1 Bacteroidota bacterium
TCATGTGTAGTAGACGGATAGTTGCTTTGCCAATATCTGTTTTTCCTATTATCGTGGAATCTGAATTTTCAAAGTGTTCACGCCATTCGTCTATTCGTGGATTAAAAAGGCGTACAATGTTGTCTGTATTAGGAATATATGTAGATATATCTGAACCTTTGTATGAATTGCATGAGGGACAAGCAAAAGCTAGATTGTCAATTATAGTTTTACCGCCATGCTTTTCCGGCCTGACATGATCAATATGGAAAGAGTAATAGCTGGTGTCTTGTGGTAATAGGCAATATTCACACCTCTGACCTGCTCTTAAAGCGACCCTTTTTCTTATTTTAGAAGAAACGTATGAACTAGACAATACCTAGAGCTTTTCTAGCACGACCTTTAGCTATAACCATCATATGGTGTAACAAAAAATAATCTTTAAGTTCATCCTGTTCGTCAGAAGATAAATTTATTCCTTGCTTTGTTTTTTTGACTAAATATTCGAATCGTTCACTCTCATCTGTAGAGGCCTTAAAGGCAATAATCTCTTCAGGGGTTGGTGCTGAAGCTAGGAAATCAACAATATCATGCAAAACTGGCCTTACAGCTATGTCCATGGTACTTTGAGTTTAACTAAAGGTACATTTTTTATACTGAATGGTTTCAGCTATCCCTCTTGCCACATTCTGTCCATCCATAGCCGCTGACAGGATACCACCTGCATAGCCGGCACCTTCCCCGCAAGGGTAAAAGTTGTCGAGGTCGGGATGAAGGTAGGTCTTGCGATCTCTAGGTATGCGTATGGGGCTGCTTGTGCGCGACTCCGTTCCTATTACATTAGCTTCTTGGGTATAGTAGCCGCGCATTTTCCGGCTAAAGTCCTTGATGCCTTGTTGCAGGCGCTTATAGATTTTGGCTGGAAGTAGCTCGTGTAGGGGCGCCGATGCTAATCCTGGTATGTAACTGGTTTCAGGTAGGTCTTGGCTCAGTTTGCCATCCACAAAATCTGTAAGTCGCTGTCCGGGGGCACATTGGGTATCTGGCCCTGCAGTAGCTTGATACATAGTTTTCTCCACTTGCTGCTGTAAGCGGAGCCCAGCAAACTCAGCGGGGCCATCACTTTTCGGGAAATCTTCCAGCTCTATGGCAACGACGGTACCGCTATTGGCATAAGGGCTATCCCTTCGACTCAGGCTCATACCGTTGACTACCAACTCCCCTGATTCAGTGGCTGCCGGAACCACTAAGCCACCAGGGCACATACAGAAACTAAATACGCCGCGGTTCTCTACTTGAGATACCAGTTTGTAGCTGCTGGCGGGCAGATTTTCGTGCCTCGGCGACTGGCGATACTGGATCTTGTCTATCAGTGGCTGCGGGTGCTCGATGCGCACACCTATGGCAAAGGGCTTAGGCTCGATTCTGATTTTTTTATCGTAGAGTAGCCTGTAGATATCTCTGGCCGAATGCCCAGTAGCCAGCACATAAGCTTTTCCCTGGATCCTGACCTCGCCGTCTTCGGTTTGTGCGATAAGAGCTTGGATTTTTTCCTGCTCACGATCGAGTTCTATATCGACTACCCGATGACCGAATCTGATCTCTCCGCCGCACCTCAAAATGGTTTCTCGCATGGCAGAAACGACCTTGGGCAGTTTATTGGAGCCGATGTGTGGATGTGCATCTACGAGAATTTCAGGCTGCGCCCCATGCTCGACCAGCATGCGCAGTGCTTTCCAGTAGTTACCTCTTTTTAGCGAACGCGTGTAGAGTTTGCCATCGCTGTAAGTACCAGCACCACCCTCCCCGAAACAGTAATTACTGTCTGGATTGACTTGCCCAAATTGTTGAATAGCGCGAAGATCTCTACGCCTTGCCCTCACGTCTTTACCTCGCTCTATGACGATGGGCTTGAGTCCCAGTTCTATGAGTTCCAGCGCGCAAAACATACCAGCGGGCCCAAAACCTACGATGATAACTTCCGGTGCCTGACTGACATCCCGATATCTTTCTAAGATGGGAGCTTCAGTTTCCGGGGTTTCACTGGGTTCAAATACCTCTACGCGCAATCGGTATACGGGCGATTGGCGAGCATCTATACTCTTGCGCCTGATGAAGACCTCTCCGATTTTGTTTTCGCTCAGCTTCTTTTGTTTACAAAGTGCTTTTCTAAGTGCACCCTCATCGTCTATGGCTGCTGGCTGAAGCTTTATGTCGTAGAAAACGGGCATCTTAGATCGTGGTCAAATTGGGAGCGTTCGTAATTATTCCTCCTTTCGAGCCCACACGTGTAGTGTTGTTGATTCGAAAGTCTCCGGCACGTAGAATACGATATTTACCTCTTCTACGATCTCGATCTGGTTGGTGGTTAGCACATTTCTCACCGGGCTGTGGGCTGCGAAATGGAGTTGATCTCCATTAATGGTTGTGTCGAGCGCCCATCTCCCTTTTTCTAAATAATGATCGAGTAGTGAGCGACGACCATTCAACATTTTGATATTGGTCTCTATCATGAGCTGATTGCCCACCCACTTCTCTACTCGTATGCTATCGTTGGTATGTGCCTCCAGCTTGATGCCATTGAAGTCTTCCAAATCAAAAGTCTGATGAAAAAGAGCTGAAGGGTCTTGGGCGAGCAGGCTCACAGGGGCTAAAATGAGGCACAATAGAACAAACCGCGATTTAATCATACAGTGTAGGTTTATCTTACTTTGCAAGAACGAGCTCACCGCCAACTAAGTTGCCAAGGACCCGCCCTGCCAATGCTAACCCAATAACCCTTCCATACCACCTGGCAGCATGTTGCCCATGGCGGCTTGTCCTTGCTCTGCTTCAAAAGCAGCAGCTTGCTCCAGCGCTCTGTTTACGGCAACCAGTAGCAAATCTTCTAGGGCCTCTGGATCACTCAGATCAATTTTTTCGGCATCTATGCTGATGTTTGTTACTTGTCTGGTGCCATCGCAGCTCACTTGTATGGCTCCATCTTGAGCTTCTCCCGTAAAGGTAGCTTCGGCTAGCTTGCGGCGCATTTCGGCCTGCATCTCTTGCATTTGGTTCATCAAATCTCCAAACATAATCGCTTGTTTTTTTATCCCGGCCCACAAGGACGGGGGCAAAATATTCTGTTCGATATCGAGTATATACACGCAATCCAGAGCTTTATATTTTGCAATACTCTGTGCTTACAGTATAGTCCATACCTTTGCGGCGCAAAATTACACCAAGACTATGGGATTACTAGAAGGTAAAGTTGCTTTGATTACAGGAGGTTCACGCGGTATAGGTGCCGCACTCGTTCGCGCCTTTGTACAAGAAGGAGCTAAAGTAGCATTCACTTACCGTTCTTCGGCAGACACGGCAAACGCACTGGCCGAAGAGCTGGGAAACGACACCAAAGCCTACCAAAGTGATGCTGCCAATTTCGACGCGGCCTCAGATCTGGTCAAAGCAGTATTAGCCGATTATGGTCAAATCAATATCCTGATCAACAACGCCGGCGTAACCAGAGATAATCTGATGCTGCGCATGAATGAAGAAATGTGGGACATCGTGCTCGACAACAACCTCAAGTCTGTTTTTAACCTGACCAAGCATTGCATAAGGCCTATGATGAAAGCCGGTGGCGGTGCCATCATCAATATGTCTAGTATCGTTGGGGTCCAGGGCAATGCCGGCCAGGCCAACTATGCAGCCAGCAAAGCCGGGATCATAGGTTTCAGCAAAAGTATTGCCAAGGAAATGGGCTCCAGAAACTTGCGCTGCAACGTAATCGCCCCTGGCTTCATACAGACCGATATGACGGATGAGCTGCCTGAGCAGGTGCGCGAAAATTATCTGAGCAATATTCCACTCAAGCGCTTCGGATCAGCAGAAGAAATCGCCGGGGCATGCATCTTCCTGGCCAGTGAACTGGGCACCTACGTCAATGGGCAGGTCTTGGCCGTAGACGGAGGATTGTCCTAAGGTCTTATCCCGACGCTTAAACGGCAAAAGCCGCCTTATCTTTATCCAAACCAACATCAGCATTGAGCGACCGGATACCACGTATTGATATCATAATTCCGGCATATAACGAGGAAGGTGCCATAGGCCTGGTGGTCGATGAGCTACCCAAGGAGTGGGTTCGTGAAATCGTGGTATGCAATAACAACAGCAGCGACAATACAGCCGCCGTCGCCAAACAGTCAGGCGCTACAGTGGTCGACCAGCCTCGCGCGGGCTACGGTAGCGCATGCTTGGCAGGAATGGCCTATCTCGAAGACAAACAAGAAAGTGAACAGCCAGACATCGTAGTCTTCATTGATGGTGATCACAGCGACTATCCAGAGCAACTCCCAGAGCTGGTGCAGCCCATCATCGATGACAATTATGACATGGTCATCGGTAGCAGAGCCCTCGGCGAATTGGAACAAGGCGCCATGCAGCCCCAGCAGATTTTCGGCAACTGGCTCGCCACCAATTTAATCAGGCTCTTCTATCGGTACGAATTTACCGATCTTGGGCCCTTTCGCGCTATCAAGTGGCCACAACTCAAAGCACTGGGCATGCGTGACCCCGACTTCGGGTGGACCGTCGAAATGCAAGTGCGCGCTGCCAAACAAAAATTAAAGTGTACCGAAGTTCCGGTGCGCTACCGTCGGCGAATTGGAAAGTCAAAAGTTTCTGGCACCATTCGCGGCACCATTCTCGCAGGACACAAAATTCTGTGGACCATTTTCAAATTACTCTGAGTCATGACTACCCTAGCATTCGTTATACTCGGCATCTATACCCTCGCACTGGCCTACATCACCATTTACTGTGTGATGCAGTTCAACCTCCTTTACCACTACAAACGTACCCGCACCCCCGACGAAAAAGTCAAAGCGCTACTCAAGGAGGCCGGGCAAGAGCAGTTGCAACCACAGCTCAGTTCGGTAGAGGATGAGACTTCCGCTGGTCGGTCACTCTCCCAAATCACGGTTTCCCCACCCGCACTAAAAAAAGTGGAGTCCAATTCAGCAAAAGGCAAGAACAGCAGATCTGATTACGAGCGCGAGTTCCCCATGGTCACTGTGCAACTGCCTATCTACAACGAGTACTTCGTTATCGGCCGCTTGATAGATGCCATCTGTCAGTTCGACTGGCCCAAGGATCGATTCGAGATTCACATTCTCGACGATAGTACCGATGAAACAGTGGACGTAGTGGCTGAAAAGGTATCTGAGTACCAGGCCAAAGGCTTCCAGATCGAGCAGATTCGCCGGGAGAAGCGACAAGGGTTTAAAGCAGGAGCCCTTAGAGACGGTATGTCGGTCGCTAAGGGAGAATTCATGGCCATATTCGACGCTGATTTTGTGCCAGAGCCAGATTTTCTTCAGCGGACCATGCCACATTTTAGAGATCCTGAAATTGGGGTAGTACAAACGCGTTGGGAACACATTAATCAAGACTACAGCCTCATTACTAAGCTACAAGCCATACAGCTCAACGTTCATTTTACCGTAGAGCAGAAGGGGCGTGAAAAGGGCGGCCATCTGCTTCAGTTCAACGGCACGGCTGGCATCTGGAGGCGAGCAGCTATAGAAGCTGGTGGTGGTTGGGAAGCCGACACCATCACCGAAGATCTGGATCTGAGCATCCGCGCTCAATTGGCCGGCTACCGAATTACCTTCCTCGAAGAAGTAGGTTCGCCTAGTGAGTTGCCCGTCGAGATGAACAGCTTCAAGAGCCAGCAACACCGTTGGATGAAAGGTGGAGCAGAGACAGCACGCAAAATGCTGCCACAAGTGTGGGGCTCCGACCTGCCTTTGGCCAAAAAAATATACGCAACCAACCACCTGCTAGCCAGCACCATTTTCGTGTTCGTCTTCATTTGCGGCGTGTTCAGTGTGCCTTTGCTCTATTTCTTGGGCGATCTAATCGATTATGGCATCAGCAAAAATTTCTTTGCCGTTTTCCTGGTTGGGCTACTATCCATTATCGCTATTTACTACGTGGCCAATGTACAATCGCCTGCCAATCGCGAGCAAAGTTTTGGGCGGTCGGTATTTAAGTTTTTGGTGCTATTCCCGCTTTTCTTAGCTTTGAGTATGGGCCTGAGTTTGCACAATACCGTTGCCGTAGTGCAAGGGTGGTTGGGTAAAAAGAGTCCATTCGTTCGCACCCCTAAGTTCAATATTAAAAATACCGCCAAGCAATTGCAATCCGGTAAATACCTGACCGGCAAACTGAATCTTATAACTTTGGGCGAGGGTATATTGTGCTTGTATTTTATGGCCGCTGTGGCAGGCGCCTTTTACTTGCAGAATACGACTTTCGTTGTTTTTCACTTGCTGCTAGCGCTGGGTTATGGAACCATTTTCTTTTACTCGCTCAAGCATTTGCGGTATAGTCGAGGGTGAGTAAGCCCTTGTTTATAGAAGGGCATGGTGATTATGAAAAGCATAATTGAACGATTATTTGATATAGAAATTAGTCGAAAAAATAAAAGGCAGATAATCAATGAGGCGATAAACCTGGATAAAAATGTATTATTTGTAGCCATACCTAAGACAGGGACGACTTCTGTTAGGCGGCAAATGAGACCAAATGGGGTGCCTATTATAGATTCTCCACATTTAAATATACAGCAGTTGCAAGACCTGATATATGTGTATTGTTTAAAGCAGTCATTAGGGAAAAACTATGCTTTTCCAGATGCGGGTGTTTTGTCGGATAAAGAGGTAAGAATAAAATCCAAAGAGGTATTTGATAATTTATTCAAATTTTCTGCTGTTCGAAACCCTTGGGCAAGGGCCGTTTCACTCTATGCGCGAAGGGAAGGTGTTCAAGTTAAATCTAAGATGGCCTTTAAGGAGTTTTGCAGGCATCATTATTTGGCTAGTGATACCTGCCTATACCCAACTCTACATAAAAGCCAATTAGATTGGCTTCGCAATAGTGATGGGGACATAATAATGGACTATGTTTATAAGGTCGAAGAATTTGATGAAGCCATTATTAAAATAAAGGAGAGAACTAATGGAGGCCTTATTTTAAAAAATATCAGGCTTAATTCTAACCCAAGCTCCAACTCAAATAGTTATCGAGATTTATATGACTCGGAATCTCGGAAGTTGGTCTATAAAAATTTTGAAGAAGATATAGATTATTTTAAATACACATTTGAAAAATAAGATCTTATTATAAGTATCCTTGTTGATGCATGATGTTTCCTTCTCGAACTGTAATTATCTGGATATCTTCTTGATTTAAATGATTCTTCCAGTCCCCGGCCTTTCCCGATCTAACAAACTTAGTGCCGTCTAGAAATTTTTTGTCTTTTCCCGCCAGACCATATTCGTTCTCTACTTTGCGGAGGCTGTCGAAAGAAGAATATGCTATGGCCTGGTCAAGTAGTGATTTGTCCCATTGGAACTGAGGAGTGAAGTCCAGCATTTTACCGAAGTAAGTGCCTGGCTCAGTAAGAAGATCTTCGTATCGAATAAAAAGAATGTTGGGATGATTTTCCCATGCTTTTACATGGTCACCCCAATTGACGCCTTGGCGAAGTCCCTTGTCTTCTATAAAGTCTGTTATGGTCTGTTTATTATTTAGCTTTTTTTTGTAGTAGAAATAGTATGAAACATAAACATCTCTAGGGTCTCTAATTAAATAAATCACTTTTGGAAAATACCTAGTGTATACAGCGTGTGATTTGATTAGTCTAGGTGCGGTCAGGCTATTTAGCTCTTCCTGATTGGATTCGTATTCAGGGGCAATATTCTTGAGATCTGGAAATTTGAGTTGCCGCTCGCAGTTTGTAAGTAAGTGGCCTAACACAAACCTCGTCCAGGTATTTCCAGATTTTGGGTAGGAGACAATGAATACATCATCGGGATATACCTTCGGATAGCCTTTCAGTCGGTGATAGTAGTATTTTAGCTTTTGCTTCAACTATTTATATTTATAGTTTTACCGTAGCAAGGTAAGGCTTCCTACCATTCTTCTCTCAGGGCATGTCAGAGAAAATATACGAAGCTCATAGAGGTATATTCCTTGTTCACAGGGCTTGTTTGTTTTCTTGTTAACCCCATTCCATCCCTTTTGGTCTTCGGTAACTACGGCAACTAGCTCTCCCCAGCGGTTGAAGATGGAAAGTTCATAAGAGATTTCCCCTGATGCATTACGACTAAAATATGGCTGAAAAAGATCGTTAATGTTGTCTGAGTTGGGGCTGAAAATATTGGGCACGTAAGCTGTAGCCGTAAGTAGATTTATTCTTACTGTATCAACTTGAACGCATCCATTTTCATCGATATAAAATGCTGTAATGATTCCCTCACTGTTAACTTCTATGTTAGATCCTACTTCACCGGTAGACCACTGCGTATTCGGACTGGGGCTGGTGAGTGTTACAGAAGTTGAATCGCAAAATAGCCCATCTTCCAGGAAAGGTTCGCTTTCCAGTACAGTCAATTTGATGGTTCTGATTAGATCACAACTTCCCGAAATTGATATTGAGTCGATATACAAGCCAGATTCCGTATAGCCCTGAAAGGATTCTCCAGCACATAGTATAGTGTCGATTACTTCCATCGGGTTTTCGACTACGTCTAAATTGATTGTCCGTATACTATCACAACCAAAAAGACTTTGTAAGGTGTCAATGTATTGGCCTGATTCTGTGTAGCCTTCAAAAGATTGATTTAAACAAATTTGAGTATCTATTTCAATAGCATACACTGGCTCTACGTTCAAATCTAAAATCCAAATGCTGTCTCCATTCTCTGTAGAACTGGTGTCTGTGTAAATACCAGCTTCTGTGAAGCCTTGAAAATCTTCTCCAGCACAGATTGATACAAATTCTTCAAATATTACAGGCTCCTGCAAAGAAAAGCTACCGAAAGGGCAAGACGCTCCGTCGTTTAGTTCCAAAAGTGTCGAAGTATTTAAAACGAATTCCGAACTCATATTGTCTGGGTCGACTTTCAATACCTCGCCACTTGAATTACAGAAGAAATACAGGAAACCCGATGAATCGGCAAATCCTGCTCCAAATGCCAAATCACAGGATACAGACGGAGAGAGCGGACCCAAGTGCTGGAGTATACCGGTCGCTGGATTGAATTCAAGGAGGTTGCCCTCAATCCTGTTTAGAGAATAAAACTTGCCTTCATCATTTTCGCTATCGGGTAGATAGACTAGTTCGGTTATACCCGTGAGTGCAAAGCTTTGCGGGTAAACTGAGGCCACGAGCCGCTCATTGATATTTATCTCATAGATATTACTGACTTGAGTATTGTTGATGAAAAGGCGGCCGTTATTGTCGAAGTCACCAGATAGATAAATGTATTCGCTTGAAAAGGGTAGGTTCTCTATGGGCCCTTGGTCTTCAAAAACACCGTCCATACCAATTTTTACCAGGTGATTCCTCATTGAAGGCGGTGTCGAGCGAATGCCATAGATAAAGCCGTCTTGAGTGTTATATCCAATGGCGTTAACTCTATAATTATTCTGGTAAATCTCAACGAAGGACCCGTTTTCTGGGTCTAGTCTGACAAAGGTATTTCCATCAAGAATTTGATAAAAAACAGCCTCTTCCTCACAAGGAATGGCATTATCACATGCTAAGATCCCTATACAATCAGGATCTGCGCAATCCGTAAGTCCATCTCCATCGCTATCTATGTCGTCACTGCAGTTAGATTCTGGTAGCTGAGCAAAAACCGTACTGCCGTATGGCAGACAAAAAAATAAAATAATAAACTGGAGAACAATAAAATTTGAGGGTTTCATCGGTTGTCTATTAAGTGATATTCAGGAGCGTTTGGTCATATTTCGACCAAACGCTCCTGAATATACTACTTAAAACCGCAAAGTAACAACTCCTCTTATAGCCCTGGGTGCACCAGGTGTAAAGTGAATCTCCTCGACGGGTTCATCTTCAAAACGCAAGCGAGACTCGGTTGCAAACTGGGTTTCATTCCATTCTACATCCAAGAGGTTTTCGGCGATGATGCCTATCGTGAGCGCACCGATTTGGTAGTTGGCATTGAAGTCTACAACTGTGAATCCAGGTGCTACAATGCTGTTGTCTTCATTGGCGGGGCGGTCTTTGAGGTAGCGATAGCGCAAGCCACCACTCCAACCGTTGCGGTTGAAGCTCAAGCCCCCTGTGGAAGTCAGATCTGGTGCAAGGGGGATGAGATTTTCCCCCTCCGGATCTTCTACTGATCTGGCATAAGCGTAGTTGATGTCGAAATCGGCAAATAGCCAGTCTGTAAGCTGGTAGCGAATACCGAGGTCTATGCCCAAACGTCTCGTCTGACCGCTAGGCTCTACAATACCCGCATCACCCACGTATACAAACTCCTGCTCGAGGAACAGATACCAAAACGCAGCATTGACAACCATTCGAGGCAATGGACGGAAAATAGCACCTAGATCGGCTCCATAAGCTGGGGGTAGAATTTCTTCTGCTGTGCGATCAAGGACGACGCGTGCATCATTGCTGTGAAAACCGATGCCCGTCTTCAAAAAGAGCTGAGTCTGGTTGTCTATGTTGTAAATGAAATTCAGCTTTGGGCTGAACTGACCGCGATTCTGCTCTTGACGATCGTATAGCGTCTGTAGATTGTCTACATAATTGAAGGTGAAGTGATCGAAGCGAAGACCTGGGTTGATCATCAGTCTACCCACTTCGAATTCGACATTAGCGTATGCGAAAAGATTCGTTTCGTCTATATCTCCAAATTGTAGTTGTTCCAGGGTGGTGCGCCTGTTCAAAGTACGGCTAAGCTCATTGCCGTCGCTGTTGTCATAGCGCAGACCTGCTCCACCCTGTAATACGATTTCGTTGTTGGCGGTGTAGATGGTTCGGTTGTACTCCGATTGGAAGCCATAGGTTTCACGTCTTTCTCTCTGAGCGATTTGGTCACCATTATCGGGATCTTCGAGGAAGAAGGTAAAGTTGGAGAACAATTCGAAGTCATAGGCCGAATAGTAGGCCATACTCTTGACGAAGGTGTTTCGATCTATAATTCGGTCATAGGAGATGGCTACGTTTGTCCGTCCCGTAAATCCGCCTTCGGTATCATCTATGGCTCCGAATCTACCTATAAGCCCGGCATCGACTGCTCTTTGGGGAATTTGACCACTGGCATCCCACTTGCTTTCGAAGTGAGTGGCCAGGATAGAGAGCCGGCTGCCAGCATCGAGTTCAGCGGTTAATCTAGCCATCAAATTCAAGCGATTGAAGTGCTGAGAGGACTCGAATGGACCATCCGTCTGGATATACTCCGAGCCAAAGTAAGCGTTGGTTCTTTCGTTGTCAATTAGCTTAAACATACCGACGGTTCGGAAAGTATTGAATGACCCGTACTCTGCTTTAAACATAGAATTGTCGATTCGATCTTTCAACTTGAAGTCCACATAGCCGGCAGTATTAAAGTTGCCGACGCTGGCATAGTATGGTCCTTTGCCGAAGTCGATCTTATCTATGGCTTCGGGTATGATGAAGTGCAGGTCACTGTATCCTTGTCCGTGTGCATGGGAGACCATATTGACGGGAATACCTTCCACGCTTAGTGCGATGTCGGTACCGTGGTCAATGTCGAAACCGCGCAGGAAAATCTGTTCGGCTTTGCCGCCGCCAGCGTGCTGCCCGATGAATAAGCCTGGCACCTGCCTTAGGACATATTGGCTATTGACTACCGGGTTGAGCTTCATGTCGATTTGGGTGAGCACGTTCAGTGCCCGTGCTCCGGGCCTGACTACGATCTCGTCCAAGTCAAATGATTTTTCGGATAATCGGATCCGCATGACTTTGTCTAGATCGTCTATAGCCACTTTTTGGGTTTGAAAGCCCAGGTAAGAGACCCGAATGGTATCACCCGAGCTTACATCCGATAGTTCGAAGTTGCCCAGGGCGTTGGAGTGCGTGTGCCGATCCGACAGCAAGTGCTCTACATAAGCACCGACCACGGGTTCGCCACTTTCGGAGAAGACTTCTCCTTTAAGATTCTGCGACATCAGAGCACTGCTGCTCAGTGTCAGACCAGTAAGAAATAGTAGAAATTGCCTCATTTGGTGAGTGGTTTAGAAAGTTGTGAAATGGATTTTGGATTAGGCTTCCGGAAAGGGGTGGTTTTCGTGGCCGGAAGCTGAAAAATTGCTGTAATGAGTTTATTAAATAATTCGGGCGAAAGGTAAGCCATACCCATAGGTATTTAGAGTGCCTAATCGATTCGATGGACCCAAGTTTGTATGATTAATGACCATTTGGGATATAGGTCAGTACTTTTTGTTGGAATCGGTCAGAATAGTTTGGCTAAGGTGCATGTATCTCTCGACCACATCTTTTACATCAAATCTCATCTCGGCCAGCTTTCTTGATTGTTGCCCAAACTCTTTCCTGCTTGAAGCAGAAGCGGCTATTGCTTGATCTATAGCATCGCCCAAGGCATGATGGTCCATTGGCGGAACTAGCCAGCCATTCTTTCCATGCTCAACGGTCTCTTTGCAGCCCACGCTGTTGGTCGTGATGATGGGCAGCCCTGTGGCCAGTGCTTCGAGCAGTACTTTCGGTATGCCTTCTCGGTAGTATGAAGGAAAAACGAAAACATCGACCTGGCGAAGGTATTCGGCAATTCGGTCGGTACTTCCCAGGTATTCGATTTTGGCTTGCTGGCAAAGGTGGCTGACCTCGTTCTCTATCCTGGTATTTCTATGATTGGCCGTTCGACCGACTAATTGAAATTTACAATTGGATCGATCCGCTATTCTTCTGACGGCTTTGATGTAGTCGAACACACCTTTTTCCGGGAGCAGCCGACCTGCGTAAGTCAAAATAATAGTATCCTTTGCGGGCTCATCTTCAGCTTTAGGTTGGAATATAGATAGGTTTACACCCGACCCAGCTATTCTATGTATTTGATCTTTAGAAACGATCCCCTTCTGCGAGAAAAAATCGGCATCGTCTTGGTTTTGAAAAATGACTATCTGTAGCTTGTTGAAGGCCAATTTGTATAGCCTTAAGACGATACTTTTGAGTATGCTCTCGGTATTGAAAACCCTCCCCAGGCCATTTACAGTCGGGATACAGAGTGTATGGGCGCGCCTTGCAGATAGGCAGCCATAAATGTTGGCTTTGGGGGTGAAGGTCAAAAGTAAATCTACTCGGTTGCTTTTTAGATGATGCTCGATTTCGGAAATGAGCCGGTAGTCAGTCCATGGATTCTTGCCTGTAGGCTTTAGATTTTTCAATGGTATGAAATGGACTTTTTCTGGTATTTTGGTCTCATAGCCATCGTTCGAAGCCATAACAATCAACTCGTATTTGGCATCTATTAGAGCGTGAATCAATTCCAGCCTAAAGTTGACAATGGCCCAGGCGGTATTGGCCATCAAAGCTATCCTGTAGCTTTTTGCTTGGGGCGCTATGTCTACTCGCTCTGTAATAGTGGGCTTTGGTCTTATGATCTTCTAGAAAGTTCGGCGACAATAATCTGAGTAATTCTTTCGGCGGCCTGTCCATCCCACAGAGGTGGTATTACGCCGGACTTGAATCTGTTGTCCAGTATGCTGTCGACTTGCGCGAGTGTTTTGGCGGGATCTAGCTCGGCCATGAGTATGTTTGTACCTAGTTCGACGGTTATTGGCCGCTCTGTAGAATCTCGAAAGGTGATACAAGGGACGCCGAGGTAAGTTGTTTCTTCCTGAATACCGCCTGAGTCGGTTATGATCAGTCGCGCATTCTCCATCAGATGAATGAATTCGAGATAGCCCTGCGGCTCCAGAATGGTCAACTGGTCTATCTGGTGGATTCGGTCTAGCAGCTTGTGTGCTTCAAGCCTTTGTTTGGTCCTGGGGTGAAGAGGAAGTACGATGGGTAAGCGTTTTGTGCCCCCCTCCAAAATGGTGAGGAAAGATCTGAGCCCATCTATTTGGTCTACATTGTGCGGGCGGTGCATCGTCATTAAGATGTACTGCTCGGGTTTGAGCTCTAGATCTGCGACTAGCGATAATTTGCGGGCTTCTTTCTGGTAGTGCATCAAAGAATCGATCATGACATTCCCCACCAGGTGTATACCCTTAGAGCGGGTGTTTTCCCTGGCCAGGTTGACCAGCCCGCTATGCTCGGTGACGAAATGGTACTGGCAGATGCTATCGGTGATAATGCGATTGATTTCTTCTGGCATAGACCGATCTCCCGATCGCAGTCCAGCCTCTACGTGGGCAACTTCAATACCTTCTTTGACGGCCACTATAGTCGCTGCGGCTGTTGCATTGACATCGCCTACCACGAGCACGAGGTCTGGTTTTTCTTCTTTAAGGACCTGCTCGAACCTCAACATGACATTGGCTTTCTGATAGCTGTGGCTACCTCCGCCAATGCCCAGGTAATGGTCTGGCTTGGGCAATTCGAGTTGCTCGAAGAATACCTTCGACATACGCTCGTCGTAATGCTGCCCGGTATGTACGATCTGGCTATCTATTTGCCCAGAGGCTAGGAAAGCCCTATGCAAAGGCGACACCTTCATAAAATTGGGGCGTGCACCTACGACGGAGATGATTTTATGCATGGTGTGGCTTTTGGAGTCGAGCGAGCTTGCGGCTATAGATAGATCATCGCTTTCTCGGATTGACGTTTATTGGATTAGGACTCTGATTGCGCTAGCAATTCTTCGAGGTAGCCTTCTAAAAACTCAGCCATTTTGCCTATAGTAGGGTGCTCAAAAACTACAGTTAGTGGCAGCTGAATATCCAGGGCATCGTTTATTCGGCCAGCCAATCTGATGGCAATCAATGAGTGTCCGCCCAAATCGATAAAGCGCTGATTGGTACCTATTTTTTCGAGCTTGAGCGATTCTTTCCATAGCTCGGCCAGAAACTCTTCCATATCGGTTGCTGGCTCGTCTATGATTATCGGCTCGTTTTCAACGGTTACCACCTGGGATAGCAACGCTTTTCGATCTATCTTACCATTGGGGGTTATGGGCATGGATGCTAGCCGATAGTACCTGGTAGGCAGAGCCTGCGGAGGGAGTTTGGCTGACAAAAACTTTCGCAAATCTTCACTGCTTACCTCTCCATCAGCGCTGTAGTATACAGCAAGTTGCTCTTGTACAGCCATAGGTGGTTCTTCGTAGCCGATTTCGCGCATCATGCGTTTTACTTCGGGCTCTACGATCTCTTCATTGATTTCGTCCAAAGCCGCATCGCGCTCCTTGTGGCCTACGCGCACATCCCAGCTATATGGAAATGCATAGTTGCTGTAGCCCTTTTGCTTGGTGTGTACATAAATACCCAATTGATTAATCAAGCAGTTGGTAGATCGACCTGTGTCAGAAGGGCGAATCCAGGGTAGTACATGGTCTAGGTACTCGTACATTTCGGCCAGAGTCGCATCGCAGTAACGATAAAAGTCTATGAACTGTACTTTTTCGAACACCGAATCGTCTTCAAAAATCGAAACATCCAGCAGGTCCCTGACTGCGTCGTCTGCTCTGTGGTAGATCTTTCTGGCTTCGAGTATAACATCGTCTATGCTTTTGTCGCCAAAACCA
>JBCDFE010000100.1:0-15499 GCA_039178745.1 Bacteroidota bacterium
GATTTTGGACTTCCGCAGGTCGGAGCAAAGCGGAGATCCGCAAGCATCAGGCTTAGCATTTCCTGTTTTAGCAGATGGCGACCTGGTAGAGATCTTATCGGTCGAGGATCCAACAGAGAACTCCGTGTCTGTAGACGGCGAGGTTGACCTGCCTGGACGCTATGAGTTTAGGGAAGGTCTGCGCATATCCTACTTGATCGATCAGGGCCGCCTGCGCCCGAATAGTCGTCGAGATTTGGCCTTTTTGCTGCGTGTGAATCCCGACGGCACCCGTAGGCTACTACAAGTTGATCCACAAGAGATCATGAGTAATCCGGGTGGTCCGGCTGATATTTTGCTCCAAAACAATGATCGATTGCAGGTATTTGCCAGTAGTACTTTCGTCGACGATAGCTTTATTAGGGTAGATGGTAGCGTTCGCCAACCATTAGATAGCTTCCCCTACCCCAACGATCAGTCTATGACGCTGGCAGAAGCCATCGTGCTTGCCGGCGGTTTGTTGCCCAATGCGGCTACCGAGGGGTTCATCATCCGAACAGATCCAGCTAATGCTCAGCGGCAAAGCTACCTGGAAGTTGACCTGCGCTCTGCTGTGGCTGATCCCAGCTCATCGGCCAATGTAGTATTGCAGCCTTTTGATCAAGTGATCGTCTATGCCAGCGAACGCTATGATGAGCAGTTTGAAGTAAGGATAAGCGGAGCCGTGCGCGAACCCGGCAGGTATGTATACGACACCAGTCTGGGTATAGGTGAACTAATTCGATTAGCTGGTGGCTTCACCCTAGATGCACATACTGATCGCATAGAAGTTTTCAGGCTACAGTACGATAGAAACTCGGCCACTCGCACTGTGGTATCTACCCTGAGCATGTCTCGTGACATGAACCTGCTCAGCCCTGCTGATTTCAGCTTGCAACCTTTTGACCGAGTAGTTGTGCGATCCGTTTCGGAATTTGAAGACATACAAGAAGTCGTCATCAGGGGAGAGGTCAGATATCCAGGAGACTATGCCATACTTCGCGACAATGAGCGGGTTAGCGACATCATCCAGCGAGCGGGCGGGCTTACTGAGGAAGCTTTCCCTGCCGGAGCAAATATGTTTAGAGTCGCAGATAGCCTGGGGCAGGTCGTGCTCAACCTGGATCAGGTGATAAAAAATCCATCCGCAGCCAGCAATGTGACCTTGCGGGCAGGTGATACCATCTTAGTACCCAAACGTCAAGAGCTGGTGACTATACTGATCGAAGGGACAAGAGCCAGCGATCTTTTAGATACCGACTTGATAGAAGACGGCCGAATTGTCATAGCCTTTCAGGGAAATAAGTCGGCCGAATGGTATATCAATCGCTATGCCGGTGGCTTCGATGGAGGAACCGCCCGAAAGCGCTGGACAACTGTCAGATATCCCAATGGGCAAGTAGTAGAAACGAAGAAGTTTTTTACGCTTAATACTTTCCCGGAGGTTAGGCCGGGAAGTGTGATTAGGGCGGGGGTGAGGCCTCCCAAACCAGATAGAGATCCGAACCGCGAACGAGCAAATTGGGGAGAAATCGCTCAATCGACTTTAGCTGGAGTGACGACACTGGTCACGCTTTACCTTTTGATAGAAAGAGGACAGCAATAATAGGCATAGCAAGCTGTAAAATGGCCGCGAACAAAAACACAAACACTTACAAAGACGATCTTTCTTTAAGAGATCTGTTTCTGAATATAGGAGTATATACTCGCTATTTATGGCAGAAGAAGTGGTGGCTGGCTTTTGCTGTGGCTTTAGGTGCTGCCTTTTTCATTTATCGCGACTGGAATGACCCAGAGATATATGAAGGCACCTTATCTTTTGTTGTGAATGAAGATAGCGGTGGCAGCGGAGGAGTAGGTAGTATTCTGGGGCAGATAGGCTTGGGCGTCAGTTCGACCGAAGCCAAGTCGGGCAGGATTAAAACGTTGGGTAAATCAAGGCAAATACTTTACAGGGCGCTAATTGACAGTGTGGAGGTCGATGGCAAGATGGATCTATTAGCCAACCACTTCATTATGGGTCAGAATCTACATGAGTGGTTTGCTAAAATCAGACCATATCTAAGAGATTATCTGTTTGAGGTAGAATCTCTTGAAGATTGTCAAAATCGGGATCTTAGAGTACTGAAGTTGATTCATATTAAAGTCTTTGACCGATACAATCCGCTGATTGTTATAGACCACAATGATGATGATGATATTTTCACCATCACTGCTAAGACCTATTCTAACAATGTTACACTCGCCCTTCTTTTCAATTTGTATGAAGTCCTGGGTGAGACCTACGCAGATATGACTACGGGAAAGCAGAAGGAGACATTGGGCGAGCTGAACGTACGGGCAGACAGCCTGCGGGAAGAGTTAAGTAAAGTAGAGTATGCACTCGCCCAAGTAGAAGATCGATCCCTCGGTATCATCAACAATAGGGATCGGGTGAGGACTCAGCAATTGCAAAGGGAAGCGGCCCTGCTGAATGGTATCTACCTGGAAGTGCTCAGAAATAAAGAGACAGCCGAATTTCTTTTAAAAACGGGTAGCCCTTCTTTCGAGATCGTGGATGAACCCGCACTGCCCCTGGCATCTTTGGAAACGGATCTCAAAATCAGTGGAGTACTTGGCGGTGCTTTGGGGCTACTGCTCTTTGGGACTTTTTTTGTCTGTAGGAAAGCCTATCAAGAGATCATGAAACCTGAAGTGCAGTGAGCTCAAAAAAACCTGTTTGCCTGATTGCCGAAATAGCACAGGCCCATGATGGCAGCCTGGGTATTTTACATTCCTATATCGACGCTTTAGCTCCAACCGGTATAGATGTCGTTAAATTTCAAACGCACATTGCCTCGGCCGAAAGTAGTCAGCTTGAGCCATTTAGAGTACCCTTCAGCTACGAAGACAAGAGCCGTTTTGACTACTGGAAGCGGATGGAGTTTAGTCGTGAGCAATGGTTGGAGATCAAACAGCATTGCGAAGATGTTGGCTTGGAGTTTATGTCTAGCTGCTTTAGCAATGCCGCAGTTGATTTGATGGAATCTATAGGCATGGATCGCTACAAAATCGGTAGTGGTGAGATCACCAATTTTCTGCTGCTAGAAAAGATAGCCAGAACGGGCAAACCCATCATCCTCAGTTCGGGCATGAGCAGCTATGAAGAACTGGACCAGGCCATACACTTTTTAGCGAAATTTGGAAATGATTTGAGTCTGCTGCAATGTACGACAGCCTACCCCACTCCCCCAGAGCGCGTGGGGCTGAATGTACTTGGAGAAATGCGGTCCAGATATCCGGGAATACGCATTGGCCTCAGTGAGCATACCGCTCAAGTAGCGATGGGAATTGCAGCGGCGACCCTGGGTGCCGAGCTATTGGAATTTCACGTCGTTTTTGATAGACGAATGTTTGGCCCCGATGCAAGGAGCTCCCTAACGATAGACGAAGTGGAGCTGCTTGTAGCCGGTGTAAGACAAGTAGAAGCTATGCTGGCTAACCCGGTTGATAAAACAGACCATTCAGCCTACAAGGAGCTCAAATCAATTTTTGAAAAGTCATTGGCCGTCAATAAGGAATTGCCTCAAGGTCATGTATTATCATTCGAAGATCTGGAAGCTAAGAAGCCTGCTGGCAGTGGTATTGCCAGTCAGGATTTTCGGTCGGTCATTGGTCGCAAGTTGAAAAGGCCATTGGAGAAATACAGCTTCTTGAAAGCGGAAGACCTGGATTGAGTTATGGGTAAGAGGAAGATAGCCGTTGTTGTTACCGCGAGACCATCTTATAGCCGCATAAAAACGGCCATTGCTGCCATTGCTGCTCATCCTAGCTTGGAACTACAGCTTATTGTAGCGGCATCAGCCTTGTCGGAGCGATATGGCTCTGCTGTTAAGTTCATTGAGGCCGATGGTTTTCCCATAACGGCTAAGGTTTTCAATGTGCTGGAGGGAGAGAACCTGACCGCCCAGGCTAAAACGACCGGGCTTGGAATTCTTGAACTTTCTTCGGTACTAGAGCGCCTGGCGCCTGATGCTGTAGTGACAGTGGCAGACCGTTTTGAAACCATGGCCACTGCTATAGCGGCCAGCTATATGAATATACCGTTGGTGCACATCCAGGGTGGAGAGGTGACGGGAAATATAGATGAAAAGGTCAGGCATGCCATCACTAAGCTGGCCGATCTACATTTTGTAGCTACTCGAAAAGCTAAAGAGCGGGTGATCAAGCTGGGCGAACATCCGGAAAAGGTATTCAATACGGGCTGCCCATCGATAGATCTAGCCAAGGAGGTTGTGCAAGACGCTCACTTAGACTTCAACCCCTTTGATCGATATGGAGGCGTGGGAAGGATCAATTCCAAAAATTGGCTGGAAAAATATCTGGTCGTGTTGCAGCATCCGGTAACTACCGAATACGCATCTAGCAGGCAGCATATCTGGGAAACCCTGGAGGCCATTTACACATTGCAGATTCCTACCTTTTGGTTCTGGCCCAATGTGGATGCTGGCTCTGATGGCACCTCTAACGGCATACGCACATTCAGAGAGCAACACGAAATAAAGCATATCCATTTTTTTAAAAATATGGAAGGCAAAGATTTTCTGAAGCTGCTCTACAACAGCCGCTGCCTAATTGGCAACTCTTCGGTGGGTATACGCGAGTGTGCTTATATGGGGGTGCCTGTGGTTAATATCGGTAGCAGACAAAACAAGAGAGAACGCGGAAGGAATGTGATTGATGTAGACTACCGCCAGCAGGA
The DNA here is from genome assembly GCA_039178745.1 of Bacteroidota bacterium. Taxonomy (GTDB): domain Bacteria; phylum Bacteroidota; class Bacteroidia; order Chitinophagales; family Saprospiraceae; genus Neolewinella. The sequence continues at coordinate 4,760 of JBCDFE010000100.1, forward strand.
GATCATGCAGGCGATAGAAAAATCACTAGACAAAAACAGAATAACTGACCTGACCTACGGAGGCGGGCAAGCAGGTGAAAAAATAGCAGAATTGCTGAGTACCGAGCCTTTGACTTTTAAAAAAGTACTTCGTTATTGAACTCTTGTACAATCGAAAGTACTAAGAAAACAACCTACCTGCGGAAGTCTAAGTGAAAAAACAAACGAACATACTGGGCATCATTCCAGCCAGAGCAGGCTCTAAGCGCCTGCCCGGAAAAAATAAGAAGCGGCTTGCGGGTAAAGAGCTGGTCAGATACGCCATAGAAACTGCGCTGGGAAGCAGGATGGTAAATGACTGGGTACTGAGTAGTGACGATGAGGATATCATCAATATAGGTATGACCTACCAGCAGCTAAAGGTACTGCAGCGACCAGCCGATATTTCAGGAGACGAAGCGCTGGCCATAACCTACGTAAAGCACGCACTGGACGAAATGCCGGCTGAATATTCACACATAGTTATCGTTCAGGTAACTTCGCCTTTCACTAAGCCTGAAGATATCGATGCCACCATAGATCGATTGCTGGAAAAGCCAGGTGCCAACTCAGCCGTAAGTGTTCAGTCTATTGATTTTGCCTTACACCCGGCAAAAATTAAGACCTTAGACCAGGATGGTATGCTTCGTGCATATTGGGAAGCAGAGAATGGGCGCATGTCTGCCCAGCAACTTCCACAACTCTACGTGCGCAATGGCTCGGTCTATGTTTCGACCATAGATGCTATAAAGCGCGGACATATTGTCGAGGAGCCCTGCGCTGCACACCTGATGCCCAGAGAGCGATCTCTGGATATAAATGATCCCATCGACTTTGCCTTTGCAGAGTTTCTGATGAAAAGCAAGTCTTCCTGATGGACATTGTATACTGCGCAACCCACGGTTTTGCCGCCAGAATGCTGACCCAAACTGATCTATTAGGCAAGCTGGTGGAACGAGGCCTGTCGGTTGGATTGATAGCTCCGGATGCGACAGATGCCAATCTGAAGGAATACTGTATACCCAGGGGCATCGAATTGGTTTCATTTGAGCCCGAAGAGAACAAGTGGAGAGATGAATATTTCAGGGCTAGGAAATATTTCCTGGATGATGTGTCGGGCAATCCCAATTTGAAGGAGCGCCACCTGCGCGCCATTCAGTCTGAGGGGAATAGTTTTTGGAAGAGGCTGAGATTTTACACTTACTACCAGATATACCTGGCGAGAAAGAATTGGTTTCCCAGCATCAAAAAATGGTATGTAAAGAAGGAGGAACAATTATTAAAAAACGAGCAGGCACAGCGGTTAATGGATGAGCTATCGCCTAAAGTCTTTGTCTCTACTTATCCGGTCAATTACAAAGAAGGCATGCTGCTACATGCTGCTAAATTGGCGGGATGCACCAATTATATTCACTTGCTCAGTTGGGACAATATCGTGACCAAGGGCACTTTCTTTGGGGAGGCAGACAAGTACTTACTCTGGGGAAAGGTGATGGCCGAAGAATTAAAAAGTTATACTCAAGTTGACTCTGAAAATTTAGAAATCGTAGGTGTACCACATTTCGATTTTCACATTCAGCTTAAGGATAGGCTAAAATCAGTTGAGGTGCTAAAAGGCCTCGGTTTAAATCCACAAAAACCATTCCTTTTTTTTGGTATGAGTGCTTCCCACTTCGCACCGAAGGAGATAGATATAGTCGAATGGATAGCAGATCGGATAACTGAAGGTGAGTTCGGGGCCGACATGCAACTGGTGGTCAGACCCCACCCACAAAACATCTCAGGGAGTATGTCTGATCATAGCTGGCTGCCCCGGCTGAAAGCCCTAGACGGGCGTGAGAATACAGTTGTATTCTATCCTGGCATGGTCAAATCAAAAATGCCCTGGAGCATGCAGCAATCAGATATGGAGCAGCTCATACACTTAATAGCTAGTAGTGCTTTGGTATTTAACTCCGGGAGTACCATCACGATAGATGCTATGATGTGTGACAGGCCAGTCATAATCACCTCATTCGATGCCGATGAGCAACTCGATTACCACAAGAGCGCCAGGCGTTTGCTGGACTATATCCACCTGAAAAAAATAACTGCCGATAGCGGCCTGGATGTAGCCCGATCTTTTGAAGATCTCATGAATCATACAAAGGCGTACTTGGAAAATCCCAATCTTAAGCTCAAAGCCCGAAGGAAAACCATAAAGCGATATTGCGACAACTATGCACAAGGAGACGCAACCATTCGCGTAGTTGATCATCTAGCCGAAGCTATCGGAATGACAGCAGCCTCAACGACCCTCCATTGAAAGTAAGCAATCGGGAAAAACTGCTGATTGTTTCCTGGACGCTTCACCCATGGATGACTGGGAGCTCCGTCATTGTCAATAATGTAGCTGCTCAGTTTTCACCAGATGAGATGGTGCTACTTGGAGAGAAACCCACGAAATCTCACTCCGAAGTTTGGCCAGATAAAAATCCGTGTATCTACTATATCGACCCCAATTTCACCATAGGCGGTAGAGGCACTAGATATTTGCGCTGGCTGAACTTCAATCGCTGCTTTAAGCAGGCAAAAGACATTGTCAAGCGCGAGGGCGTAACGCACGTCTTAGCTATTTTTCCAGACGACTTTTACTTATACCTGGCTTTCAGGCTAAGCAATCACTTCGATCTGCCATTCTATACCTGGTTTCACAATACTTACCTGGACAATTACAGCGGAATACGAAAGAAGATAGCTGCGTATTTGCAACCCAGGGTGTGGAGGAAAGCCAAGAAAAACTGGGTGATGAGTGATGGCATGCTGCATTTTTATCAGCAGAAATATCCAGGGGTAGCATTTAGCACCTTGCGCCACGGCTTTCCCCTACAAGTACCAGAATACAAAGCCATCAATTTTCAGAAAGATCGACTCAGCTTTGTATTTACGGGAAGCTTGAATGCATCTTGTGAAGATGCAGCCTTGCGTATGATGAGGCACATCCTTCAGTATCCCAATTTTGATCTGCATGTCTATACGGGTAGCTCACTCGAATATTTTGAGCGCCAAGGCATCAGTGGCGATCAGTTTCATCATCACGGATTCATCCCGCTGGAAGAGCTGTATCAAGCATTGAGGCAGTACGACATCATGCTTTTGCCGCATGGGTTTGATGGCAAACGCACGGATGTAGAATTCCAAACCATTTTCCCAACCAGAACCATCCCATTGCTCTTGAGCAATAGGCCCATTTTAGCCCATAGTCCACCCAATGTTTTTCTAACTAATTTTTTGCTGGAAAATGACTGCGCCCTGGTCGTCGATCAAAAAGAGGACCAAGAATTAGACCTAGCCATAAAAACCTTGATTGAAAACGATGATCGCCGGGCAGAACTGATCCAGAATGCGCTACGGACGGCCGAGCAATTCGATATATCCGTGACTACAGCTCAAATCCAAGCCGAGATATACAGCTATGCGCATCCGTAAAACGAGCATACTGGATAGTAGTTTTTTCTTGCTCAACTTCATTTTGTTTTGCAGTCTGAATGGTATCATCTTCATGCTCACAAAAGTTGGGCAGGTGGCATCTCCATTGATTTTAATCACTTGCCTGGTCATCATTTTCACTTACGGCATTAGTTTAAAATCTTTGGCTTTCGGCTTAGTACTACTTTTCTTTCTACAGTTTTTGAGCTATTACATAATAGGTATTGGTAGCAGGCTCTATCTCGATGCAGATATCAGATATCAGGTTTCCTGGAAAAAGATTGCCATTCATCTCCTAACAAGTTTTCTGATTATACTAGCCTACCAGCAGTATTTTTTCAGGCGCTTGTATCAAGACGGCGCTTTGGAGCGAGTCCTCACGCTCATATTTATTCCGGTCGTTCTTTCTATGCTCATATTGGTGTTACAGCCTTTTTTTGGTATACACTCCTTTCGCGATGCCTCCAGAAATAACGATCGCGGCCTGGGCGTTTTCTCCAATCCGAATATTGCTGCAACTGTAGCCAATATAGGTTTGGTATTTGCCATTGACTTTTTGTTTCGCTTTCCCAAGAAATGGATCCGCTTTACGCTGATTCTGATCCTGGCCATTGTAGCTAGCATCCTGCCACTTTCCCGTACGGGCTTCTTTGTCATGGGTGCTGTTTTGGTATTGGGTATCTTCTATTTCCTGTTCAAGTCGAGGGTACATGGGCGTTTCCGATTTTTTCCTTCACTCGTTTTTATTCTACTTCCACTACTCAGTATCAGCTATCTGGTTTTAAACTATGATCAAATAAAAGATGAACAGCTGTCTTACTATCAAAAGACCCGACTAGAATCTGTAGAAGTCATTTTATTTGAAGGCAAAATAGATTCAAAAACTACCGCCGAGCGAACAGAGCTATGGGCTTACGCCTTCGAAGCCATTCCTCAAAGTCCGATTGCGGGCTACGGTGTCGGCTACTTTGATTCCATCCCCAGATGGATAGGTGTACACAATACCTTCCTCCTGACCATAGGCAATAGTGGGTTAATCCCTTTTCTATTGCTCATCACTACTTTAATTACCACGGGCATTCATGGATTCAAACGCCAGCGTACGGGTTTTTTGATTCTTGGCCTGAGCACCGTTTGCCTATTGACTTTCATGACCTCCCACAATGGCTATAGCGACAAAGTACTCAACTTACTCTATTTGACACCAGTGTTATTGGCAGCTTATGACAATCGCAAAATCTATCAGCGGTAATGTGTGGCATTAGTGGCTTCGTAGATCGTAGAACCAATCGGGTCAATGAGCCAAAGGAAGTACTTCGATCCATGACGGATACTCTGCGTCATCGTGGACCCGATGGAGCTGGCTATGAGGTTTTTGAGTCTGGTGGCAGTCTTATTGGTTTGGGTCACAGACGCTTGTCTATCATAGATATTACCAAGGCTGGTGCTCAACCCATGCACAAACATGGATACACCGTTACTTACAACGGCGAGATCTATAATTTTCCGGAGCTTAGGTCTAGACTTGCGCAGGTCGGTTACCAATTCCATAGCCAGACAGATACGGAAGTGCTACTATCAGCTTATGATTATTGGGGAACCGACTGCCTGCACCAATTTCAGGGCATGTTTGCCTTCGCACTCTACGATAATCAGAAACAGCAGGTATTCATAGCCAGAGATCGGTTGGGCGTAAAGCCGCTATTCATCTATGAGAAAGAAGGTTTAATCTTGTTCGCCTCAGAGCTTAAAGTATTTCATGAGCACCCACATTTTCACAAAGAAATTGATCAGAATGCTCTAGGTCTCTATCTGAGATACGGCTATGTGCCCAGTCCAATCTGCATTTTTAGATATTGCCGCAAGCTGGCTCCCGGCACCTTCGAGACAATCGACCTGGCTGCGCCCAAAACAAAAAAATCTACCTACTGGAGCGCCACCGATATTTTAATGCAAGCCGATCCATACCACGGTAGCGAGTCGGATTTGCTCGACCAGTTAGAGATCATGCTGCAACAAGCTTGCAATTACCGGATGGTCTCGGACGTACCCGTTGGCGTTTTTCTTAGCGGCGGCTATGACAGCAGCCTGGTTGCTGCCCTGCTTCAAAAAGATAGCACACAAAAAATCGACACCTTTACGATAGGCTTTGAAGATGCCGCATACGACGAGTCCCCACACGCCAGAACAGTAGCCAAAGCTATTGGCACCAGACATCACGAATTTCGCTGCACCGAAAAAGAAGCCGCAGAGGTTATTCCCAATCTCCCCTTTTACTACGACGAGCCATTTGCAGACAGCTCTGCTATACCTACTTCTTTGCTGAGTAAGCGGACATCGGCGCATGTAAAAGTTGCCCTGAGCGCAGACGGAGGTGATGAGTTGTTTGGAGGGTATAGAAGGACTAGAAGGTGCCAATCTATACACCATCGTCTATACAAATGGCCGTCCAGCATACGCCATGCTGGTGTATACACGGCTAATTGTGCCGCTCGCTTCTGGCCAATAAGCAGGGCCAATAAAAGTGTATGGTATGAAAAATTGGGCAGTATGCTCAACGATCCAAGTATGGTAAACATCCTCAGAGGATACCCGACCAGATTTTCAGAGGTAACGATTGAGTATTTAATCGGCAAAGCCCCAAATGAGGACCCCAATATAGCTATGGCTAATCGCTTAAGGCCAGAAGCGGACCAACTAAATGCCCTCCTTGCTTATGATTATCAGAATAGTCTGACCAACGATATGCTCGTCAAGGTAGATCGAGCTACCATGGCCTTTGGTTTAGAAGGAAGGGAACCATTACTGGATCACAATCTCTATGAATTTCTGACTCGATTAGCGTCAAAATGGAAGCTAAAAAACGGTCAGCTAAAATATTTGCTCAAGCAGGTTGCTCATAAACACCTAGACTCCAAACTACTGGAAAGACCCAAGAAAGGCTTCGGCCTACCAATAGAGCGATGGCTTCGGACCCATCTTCGATATTTGGTAGATGAGCATCTCAGTCCAAAAGCCATTGAGCAAACTGGGCTACTAGCGGTCAGACCTAGTCAAAGAATAATTAAATACTGTCTTGCTCAGCAGTCTGATCGAGGCATGAATTACTTGTGGGCATTACTCATGCTGCAAATGTGGGCTAAAAGATGGTGAGTTAAAATGGGAAGCCTTGCTCGTAGAATAGCTAGCAAGTCAAAAGCCGACTGGTCTAGAATAAGCTATACTTATTACAAAGAGATAAAATACTTCTTCACAAGAAGTAAAGCGCAGAAGACCGTAGTGTGTATCGTTGGATGCCAGCGATCTGGTTCTACTATGCTTTACAAGATCTTTTGCAAAGATCCGAGAACAAAGGTTTACCAGGAATTCAGCTCGCTCAGCTCAGATGATAAGCAGCACAAAATCAGGCTGAACCCTATAGAAAAAGTGGCTAAAACTATCAGCAGAATAAAACATCCCGTAGTTGTCCTCAAGCCTCTGGTTGAAAGTCAACGTATAGATGCGCTTTCCCAGATATCAAAGAACACAAAATATATTTGGCTCTACCGAAATTTTGAAGATGTGGCTGCTTCAAACTTAAAAAAATTTGGAAAGGAGAATGGTTTAAAAAACCTAAAACCTGTAGTAAGCGGAGAGAAGAATAACTGGCGGTCTGAGCATTTATCTAGTAACATAGTGCAAAGGGTAAGAGGATTCCATTCCTCATCTATTACCCAAGTAGATGCTGCTGCTCTGTTTTGGTGGGTTCGCAATCAGCTTTACTTTCAACAAAACCTAAATCAAAACGATCGTGTATATACTTGCCAATATGAATCTCTGGTAACGGACCCAATAGCTGAAATGAAAAAAATATATGCTTTCCTAAGTATCTCCTATCCAGGAAATCATATCGTAAGCGACGTACACAGCCATTCTATCGGCAAAGGTAAAGACATCCAATTAGCGAAGGAGATAAAGGCAATATGCTCATCGACCTTAGAGCAGTTAAACCGCTTCAAAAATTAACCCTAATAGCGATACTAAGGTTGGATTTTTAATACCCAACTTTAACGGTGGAGGTGCAGAACGGGCACTTATCAATTTTGCAAACGCTCTGCTTCAAGAAGGCATGACCGTTTTTTTCTTTGTTGGTAAAGCCAAAGGCCCCAGAAAGAATGACTTGAATAAAAATATACATCTAGTCATTCTAAATAAGCCCAAAATAGTACTAGCTGCTTACACACTAAGCAAGCATCTCAAATCAAATAAAGTTGAGGTGCTAATTTCTACTTTGCTGAATGCCAATGTTTGCAATATACTAGCGACTAAACTGTTCTCTCCAAAAACAAGAGCTATTATCAGAGAGGCTAGCGTTCCTTCTCAAGCTTCATTGAATAGAAAATCAAAACTCCTAGTCCGTTTAGCCAAGTTCCTATTTAAGCATGCAGACTCAGCCATCGCTGTATCGAAAGAAGTAAGAAAAGACTTTATCGACTTTTACGGGGTTCCCTCAAATAAAGTACACATAGTCTACAACCATTCAGGCAAGGTAAGACCTAAAAAAAAGCCTCGCCATCCCTTTTATACCGAGAACTATACAGAAAAGAGGATTGTAGCTGTTGGTCGAATCACTCCTGTCAAGAATTTCTCCTTGCTTGTCGATGCATTCTATGAGGTATCTAGGCATATAGATTCTACTCTAGTCATATTGGGGCAAAAAGAGCTAAACCCAGCTGAGACAAAAAAAGTAGAAGACAAAATAAAGTCACTAGGCATAGATGACAGAGTCGATCTACCTGGTTTTGAAAAATATCCTGAAGACTATGTTCATCATTCAGATGTACTGGTTTTATCATCAAATTACGAAGGCTTCCCCAATGTCATTATACTTTCCTTAATGTGTGGAACACCAGTAGTAGCCACTGATTGCTCTGGCGGAATTAGAGAAATTTTAGATCATGGAAATTACGGTCTACTCACGCCGCCTGGAAGCATTACTGAAATGTCTTCGGCTATTTTGCAACAACTGAGAAAGCCTTTCCCTTCAACAGAATCAATACGCAAAAGAAGTTCCTTTTTCAGTAAGGAAAAAAGTACTGCCACGCTAAAAAATCTAATAGAAAACCATCTCGACAACTAAAACTTTAAACCTGCTACTCCTTGGGCCGCTACCTATGAAACATTCACCTATTGGTGGCGCTGTTCAATCTTTTGATCTTTTATCCAACCAATACAAAAACGAGCCCAAATTAAATACTTATACCTTAAACTCTAATAGGTTTAAAAGCAGAATACTAACCTTAATATACGTTGTAATAAAAGTAATAGTCAGCCTTCCGTTCTACGACAAGCTTATGATCAATGCCAGTGCGAGAGGGTTTATGATTGTCGGTCCTTTTTACTACCTAATTGCCAGAATATTTAGAAAAAAAATTATTTTTCGAATATTCGGCGGATCCTTAGACCATATATATATTAAGTCAAATTTTTTATTAAAAAAAATACATGAAAGGACCACATTCAAATCTGACACTTTCTTTTTACAAACCAATTTTTTAATAAACTTTTTCAATGATAAGATACATAACCTCCATTGGCTACCTACATCTAGGCCACTGCCAGAAAAAAGGTTCAAAAAAAGATTTAATAAAAAAGTGATCTTTCTCGGAAGGCTCATTAAAGAAAAAGGCACTGAAGAGCTCAACTGGCTATCTAAAAATATCAACCACGAATATAGTCTGGCCATATATGGGCCAATAGGAGATGATTTCAGCAGAGTGCTGCTGAAGAGCAATGACTGTTATCACGGAAAACTCAAACCATCAGATGTAATCAACACATTATTGCAGTATGACATTTTGATCCTTCCAACACATTTCTCTGGCGAAGGCTATCCAGGCGTAATCATTGAAGCTTTTGGAGCAGGTATTCCATGTGTTGCTAGCGATTGGCGCAGTATTCCCGAACTTGTCATTGAAGGTCAAAATGGCTACCTATTCCCGACGATGGACAAGCAAGCCATGCTACAATGCATCTACAAAATCAATAACGAAAACTACGAAAGGCTAAGTAAAAATGCTTACAAACAGGCTCAAAAACTAAACTCCAAGACCGTAAACAAACAAACCCTGGAAACAATAATCAGTTGTTGACAGATGCCCGTTAACCCAATCCTGACATTTGGCGCAGCTAGAAACGGCACAACCTTTTTGGGCAATCTTATAGCGGGACACCCAAAAGTGTGGGCTGCAAAACACGTTCTACATCATGGAGTCTTTGAGCACAAGGTCTTAGACAACTATCTTTTTTGGGGAGATTTATCAGACCCGGAACGGTATCAAGATTTCTTACGCCAGTTCCAGATAGACGATAGTTTTCTTTTATCAGGACTTACAATTGAAGAGTTATACAATATTCAAGCAGACGACTTTTTCGATTTTTTCTTCGAGCTAGTTGACCAGTCAGCGACAAAAGCCAATGCCAATTATTGGACAACTAAGATAGACCCCTCTTTTTGCATACATAAAGAAGCATGGGAAATATTCATCAGAAGGCTACGCACCAGATATAAGCAACCTTACTTTATTGGTATAAAAAGAGAAATCATTCCTTGCATTAATTCGTATCTAAAAATGGAAGGAAAGCATCACGGCCTAAGAAACAAAAAACACATCAAATTATTATCTATCTCTCTAGGAGTAGCCCGATATATAACCCAATACCACTGGATCCAAAAAAAGCTAGAAGAACTAGGTGGGTCACTTATTAGGTTTGATGATTTGACACGCAATGAGATTGGTATAAATCAAGTTGAAAAATACTTAAGTCTAAAAATCAATACTGAACAATCCCAGTCATATAGAACAAACTCCTCATTTTATAAAAGTCCCAATACAAAAATTGAAAACAATAAACTTTCTATTAAATTTTTCACTTCATTTTTTCAATTATCCAAGCCACTAGGCAAATGGTACTATCAAGTATATGAAACAATGAAACCTCCCCATAATCCGGCAAGCACGCGAATATTTAAGAGCAGGTACTTCCCAGAAGTATTGAAAAGAGAACTCACACAACGTGGCTCAATCGCATTACTTGACCTAATTAATACAGACTAAACTACTTAATTATTTAACGATTCCCCGAACTAATCAATGAAAACACAATATCTCCTGTTAAACCAGATAATAAAAAAATTAGCTTTGCTTGCTTTGTTGCTCATCACTACACAATGCAGCGACGCTCAACAGACGCCCGACATCCGCCATTCCGTAA
>JBCDFE010000101.1:0-15496 GCA_039178745.1 Bacteroidota bacterium
CGTGACGAGCACGGTCGCCTGGAAATACTCGGCCTAGGAAAGGTCGAGTCGCAGGGCGTCATGCGTGGTGTGGTGTCTAATATCGAGAAAACCGTTCGCGCTATTTCCGAAGCCAAAGTGCTGGCTGAGAAACAGTCAGAACTCGAATTTGAAACTGTCCACGTCGGTATCGCCGGTCAGCATGTCAAGAGCTTGCAGCACCGCGGCATGATGATGCGCGACAATACACACTCGGAAATCAACCAACGCGACATCGATCGCCTGGTGAGCGACATGTACAAGTTGGTTTTGCCTCCGGGCGATAAGATTCTCCACGTGATTCCGCAGGAGTACACCGTCGATAACGAGCAGGGTATCAATGACCCCGTTGGTATGTCTGGCACTAAGCTGGAGGCGAACTTTCACATCATTACCGGTCAGATTACGGCCAGCAACAACATCAATCGTTGTGTACAACGAGCAGGTTTGCAGGTTGCGGGCGTGACCCTGGAGCCTATTGCTTCTGCTGCTTCTGTACTCTATGAAGACGAGAAGCAAGCTGGTGTAGCCTTGGTCGATATTGGTGGGGGTACTACAGACATCACCATCTTTCAGGAGGGCATCATTCGCCACACTGCGGTCATTCCATTCGGTGGCAATGTGATCACCAAGGACATTAAAGCGGGCTGCACCGTTATGGACCAGCACGCGGAGAAGCTCAAGCGCAAGTATGGTAGTGCACTCGCCAGCGAGGTCTACGAGAACCGCGTCATCGTGATTCCTGGTTTGCGTGGTCGGGAGCCCAAGGAAATAAGCGAAAAGAACCTGGCTAGGATTATTCAGGCCCGCGTTGAGGAGATACTCGATCATGTGGTCTGGGAGATCAAGCGCAGCGGATACGAGCGCGATCTGATTGCCGGTATCGTGCTGACGGGTGGCGGATCGCTACTTCGCGATATCGATAAGCTGGCCGAATTGCACACTGGTCACAGCACGCGGGTAGGTACTCCTGTCGAGCACCTCTCTCACGGCTACAGCGAAGACCTCACGAGCCCGATATATGCGACGGCTGTAGGACTGCTATTGCAAGGCTTTGCCGACATAGACGCTGGCCGGGTGATCGATGCGGGAGCAACCGCTAAACAAAAAGATCCCGACCCTGCGGAAGTCCCACAACTGGAAACAGTCGATGCGGATAAGTCCGGTTGGTTCGATAATCTATTTCGCAAGACCAAGGAGTGGTTTGAAGCGGAACCGGATCGCGATTTTTAGAAGGATTAGTCTTTTAGTTCTTTAGTCTTTTAGTCTGTTAGAGACGATAAAATCTGCTCGACTAAAAGACTAACAGACTAGTATCACCAAGGCGAAGAGTGAGGACTAAATCCAAGCATATCTCGGCTTAAGTGAACTGAAAAACAAATTGACTAAAAGACTTCACCAAACTTCGGGCAAAGGCATAGAGCAACAAGAATTTACTCTAGGCAAAGGCTTGAAAAACCTACTTAAGAACTCAAAACAACAAACCTACCGCCTACTTATTGATACCAAATCCAGAGCAACATAGGTGTGAGCTCATCCTGGACGGCGGACCTAAATTTTTTGACCATGCTTTTTGATATTCCACAAGGCGAAGCTCCGATCATCAAGGTGATTGGCGTTGGTGGCGGCGGCTCGAACGCAGTCAACCACATGTATAGCCAGGGCATAATCGGTGTAGATTTTGCCATTTCAAATACCGACGCTCAAGCTATGGAGTTGAGTGCGGTACCTACTAAAATCCAGCTGGGCCCCGAGCTAACGGAAGGGCGCGGTGCAGGCTCTAAGCCCAATGTGGGCAAGCTAGCGTGCGAAGAGAGCATCGATGAGGTGCGCAAGTACCTGAGCAATAACTGCAAGATGCTGTTTGTGACAGCAGGTATGGGTGGTGGCACCGGTACCGGAGCAGCGCCCATTATTGCACGCACGGCCCGCGAGATGGACATCCTGACCGTTGGTATTGTAACGGTGCCATTCACTTTTGAAGGCCGCCGTCGTACCAATCAAGCCATGGACGGCCTGCGCGATCTGAAGGACAATGTCGATACCCTAATCATGATCAGCAACGACAAGCTGCGCCAGATACACGGCAACCTGAACCTGAGCCAGGCATTTGCTAAGGCCGACAATATCCTGACCACAGCGGCGAAGGGCATAGCAGAGATCATCACGGTTCCGGGCTATGTCAACGTCGACTTTGAAGATGTGAATACAGTCATGCGCGAGAGTGGGGTGGCCATTATGGGTACGGCAACCGCAGAGGGTGAAGATCGCGCCCGCCAGGCCGTAGATCAAGCGCTACACAGTCCGCTACTGGAAGACAACGACATCCGCGGTGCTCGTCACATTCTGCTCAACATTACGAGCGGTACGAGTGAAGTGACTATGGATGAAATCTTCGAGATCACCGAATTCGTGCAAGAGGAGGCTGGCTATGGAACGGACTTGATCTGGGGTAATTGCTTCGACGAAAGTCTAGGAGATGCCATCAGTGTAACGGTCATTGCTACTGGTTTTGAACACGGTCGTATGATCCAGGAGGACGCGGAGCCCAAGCGCCAGGTGGTACACCTCGATGAGGAACCTCCACGCCGCGACAAGCCTACTGGCCTGAGTGACATTACGGGAGAGGACGACCCTGTGGGCTACACCAAAGACACAGACTCTACCACTTACGAGTTTGATGATCTGGAGGCGGCCAAAAGGCGTTTGTACGATCAGCGCCGCAGTGATCGCAAGCTCTCTTTCCACGAGCAGGAAGAGCTGGAACGCCGAGAAGAGGCACGCCGCAAGCAGGAGCAACTGGCTCAGGCGCGTAGAGAAAAACTGCGCCATGAGCAAACGGCGAAGCCACCCAAGTTGAGCAATCCGAAGGTGGTCAGCGAGCTCGAAAACGAACCGGCTTACCTCAGGCGCCGCATCGAGTTTGATGACCTGCCCAATCCGGAAGAGCAAGAGCTGAGTCGCTGGTCGATCACCGAAGACGAGGCTGCTCCCTTGAAGCGGGACAATAGCTTTTTACACGATAATGTGGATTGAGAGGCGTGGCTGCGCCACTCGAGATGTGAGAGGCGCTTCGCTGTCGCTCGCTTTAGATGAGCTCGGCTATGTCATCGCTTTTGAATATTCGATTTATGTGAGCGAGGTTCGATCCTCAATCCGTCTTTAGCTAAAAAGGCGGCCTGAGCCATCACACCTTAGCTTTGGGTACGGGTGCCGTGGGGTCAAACACGGTGCCCGTTTTTTTGTCGTCGGCCGAGGTTTCCTCGCCCACCGACATTTATATGCACGGTTTCAAGAGCAAAGCACCTGATTTCATGCTTTTAGTATGTGTGGTGCTAAGAACTTAGCATCGTGCGAATTCTCGTCAGCGGACGAGCACAGCTCGGCGGATGATAGTGCGAAACTCGCTGGACGGCAATGCTTGCAGGCTACTCATGACCCACCAACTTCCTCTCCGTTTCTTCCGCATTCTTGACCTCGAACTTAGCATGCACCTGTGCCCACTTCTCATCCACCTCATCTTGCCCAGGATTGCCTAAACCACCCAGGTGAGTATGTGACAAATCGGTCTCCGGCTCGAAGGTGCCGTCTTCCACAGACTTCCCGACAATTTGATAGGCTGCACGGAAGGGATGGCCGGCCAGCACGAGTTTATTGACAACTTCGACGGTGGTGAGGTAGCGGTATTTGGGATTATCTAGTAAGTCGGCTTGGGGCTGGAGATGTTGGATTAGGAAGTTGCTTATTTGAAGGCAGTCGTGGGTGGTTTGCAAGGCTGGGAAAATGATATCCTTTGTCAATTGCAAGTCTCGGTGGTAGCCACTGATCAGGTTGCTGGTGAGTAAAGAGACTTCCGCAGGTAGATTTTGTAGCAAGTTGCCCTTAGCTCTTAATATCTCAGCCACATCTGGATTTTTCTTGTGGGGCATGATGCTGGAGCCGGTACTCAGCTCGTCGGGTAGTTTGAAAAAGGCGAAGTTCTGACTGCAGAATGTACAAATGTCGTTGGCCAGTTTGCTGAGGGTGGCACCCAGTGCAGCCAGCGCGAAAGCCAGAAACTGCTCTGTTTTCCCCCGACCCATTTGAGCGTGTACGACATTGTAATTTAGGTTGTCAAAGCCCAGAAGATCGGTCGTCCGCTGGCGATCTAGCGGGAAGGAATTGCCGTATCCGGCTGCAGACCCCAATGGGTTTTGGTTGTTGATCTGGTATACGGTCAGTAAAAGCCTGAGGTCGTCGCATAGGGTCTCGGCATAGGCGCCATACCACAAGCCAAAGCTGCTGACCATGGCTACTTGAGTATGGGTATAACCCGGCATATGCCAGTCTTGATATTTGCGACTTTGGTTTTGTAGAGTTTTAAATAAGGTCTCGCATTCTTTTACGATCTGCTGGATCTCTCCTCTGAAAAACAAGCGCAAATCGACCAGCACCTGATCGTTTCTTGAGCGACCGCTATGTATCTTTTTGCCAATGTCACCCAGCTGGCGAGTGAGCATCAATTCTATCTGAGAATGTACGTCTTCGACACCTACTTCGATGATAAATTTTCCAGCTTCGATCTGCTCATAGATGGCCTGAAGCGCTGCTTGAAGTAGGGGCCATTCGTCTTTTTCGATCAGCCCGATCTCGGTGAGCATTTGTGTATGTGCCAGACTGCCAAGCACATCGTATTTGGCCAATTGCAGGTCGAGTTCTCGATCATTGCCGATGGTGAACTGCTCGATGATCTTGGGATTGGTAAAGTCTTTTTGCCAAAGTTTCATGGAGAAGGATTTAAGTCTAGATTATTGTTGATTTTCCACGATCATTGATTCTATTTTTACGCGGATCAATTGTAGTGCTACGCACTTTACTACGGATGCGCTGAAGCGCAAGCAATGATTTTCGCGGATTTCGCGGCTCGGTAATTGGTGAAGTTCTTTGTGTTTTGATCTCGCGGGTTATTTGCTTTTTATCATATAATTTTAATTCGACTTAAGAATTTTTTATAAATCTCCATCCCTTCCTCCAGTTCAGAAATCAGCACATACTCATCGGCCGTGTGGCTGCGAGCAGACTTACCGATGCCCATTTTGATGCTTGGAATATCGCCTAGTAGTGCCTGATCGGACAGGGTAGGGGAACCATAGTATTCCAACCCCATCTCGATTCCGCATTGCACAGCCGGATGGTTGATGTCAATACCCGATGACTGCAATCTCAGGGAGCGAGGTTTGAGTTCAGATTGTAGATTGGCTTTTAGTAGTTTCAACAGGGCTGGATTATCATAGTCTTCATTGCTTCTAACATCAATGACGAAGGAACATTGGTCGGGTACTACGTTGTGTTGGGTACCTGCCTGAATTTGTGATACCGTCATCTTCGGCGGGCCGAGTAAGGGCGACACTTTATCGAAGCGATACTGCTCGATCCAACGGATATCAGACATAGCTTTGTAGATGGCGTTATCACCTTCGTTTCGGGCGGCGTGGCCCGATTGGCCATGGGCTATGGCGTCGATGACCATCAGACCTCGTTCGGCTATGGCCATGCGCATCTGCGTGGGTTCGCCTACGATGGCGAAGTCTATTTTTGGTAGCTTGGGCAATATAGATGCTATACCATTTGGCCCTGAAATTTCTTCCTCGGCGGTACCTGCCCAGATGAGATTGAAGGGAAGATTTGCATTGTTGTAAAGTTGCATAAATACAACCAATAATCCCACCAGCGAGGCACCTGCATCATTGCTCCCTAGCCCATATAGCCTATCCCCTTCTACAGTAGGCTCGAAGGGGTCTCTGGTATACCCATTAGCTGGTTTTACGGTATCGTGGTGACTGTTCAATAGGACCGTGGGTAAGTCTGGATTGAAGTGCTTGCTTTTGCTCCAGACGTTATTGCCTTGTCGATGAAAAGGGATGCCTGCATCGGCCAAGTATTGACACAGAATTTCAGCGGTGCGATCCTCTTGCTTGGAAAAAGAAGGGGTAGCTATTAGAGATCTCAGCAGGTCCAAAGCCCCTAAGGTCATCTGTGGTGTCGAGCGATAGCGAGCTCCTCGGATGTCTCGAATGGGGCTGTCAGCTCCTCGGATATCTCGAATGTGCGCAGCAAGTCTCGTCCCTTCCAAGCTGCTCACCAGATTTTCTTGGCCTATCCAAACCTCTGCGCCAGCCTTGAAGGCCGCAAAAGCATTGTCGAGCTTGGGGATCATTCCATCAGAGATCGTGCCGTCGGCCTTGTAGGCTTCATAGTCGACGGAGCTGAGCCCAGGTAGATAGCTGGATTCGTCATTCGGATTGACTAGTACTCCTGGCTTTTCGAAGCAGTAGAGGAGACGTACTTTGAAGTCTCTACTCAAAGCAACAGCCAAGGTGGAGGCAATGGTATCAGCATTGGTGTTGAGCAGTTGGCCTTGTTTATCGTGTGTGATCGCATTGAAAACGGGTACCAATTGGAGATTTAAGTATTCGGTTATTAAATCGACGTTAACAGCCTCAATATCACCTGCATAGCCAAAGTCAATATCTTTGAAAATCCGCTTTTTTGAAAATATGGAATTGCCATCAGCTCCACATAGACCTATTGCATTGCAGCCTCTGGATTGAAGATCAGCTACGAGCTGCTTATTGATGGAACCAGCATAAACCATAGTGACCACCTCCAGTGTCTGAGCATCGGTGATTCGACGACCCTCGTGCATGATTGGCTCGATACCTAGTTGGTGAAGAAGCTCGTTGGCTCTTCTACCGCCACCGTGTACTAGAATTTTGAAGCCTTCTAGTTGCGTAAAGTCATCTAGCAGGCGGTGCAGTCTATGCTGATCGTTTAAGAGTTGACCCCCGATCTTTACGATAGTTAGTTTCATAAGCTAGGCTTTCAGCAAGGAGATCATAGCAGCCTGAGCGGCAAAGGTTCGGTTATTGGCCTGCTTGATGACGAGACTTTGAGGGCTGTCTAGCACGGCATCGCTGACCACTACATTTCTACGTACAGGTAGGCAGTGCATAAAGAAAGCATCGCCCAGCTTTTCTGGTGTGATCATCCAGTTGGGGTCTTGACTTAGTACTTGACCGTATTCGGTATAGCTCGACCAATTCTTGGCATAAATAAAGTCGGCCTCTTGCATGGCTGTTGCCTGGTCGTGATTAACCTTGAAACCTTTAGCTATCTCTGGAGCCAACTCGTAGCCGGGGGGATGCGTGATGGTCAAGTCTACGCCAGCTACATCCATATATTTGACAAAAGAATTGGCCACGGATTGTGGAAGCGCCTTGGGGTGTGGAGCCCAGCTCAATACAATTTTTGGCCTCTCCTTTTCTGTATGTTCTTTAATGGTCATCCAATCGGCCAATCCTTGCAGCGGATGACTGGTGGCCGACTCCAGATTGATGATGGGAACAGAGGCATACTTCATGAAGGCGGAAAGTACCTGCTCACTATAGTCTTTTTCTCGGTTAGTCAGACCGGGAAAGCATCGAACACCAATGATGTCACAGTATTGAGAAACAACGGCAGCGGCCTCTTTGATGTGTTCTGCCTTATCGCTGTTCATGATGACTCCGGACTCGAATTCGAGTTTCCATCCGTGGCTACTTACGTCCATGGACAGTACTTGCATTCCCAGATTTTGAGCGGCTTTTTGGGTACTTAGACGGGTGCGCAGACTTGGGTTGAAGAAGAGCAACCCAACCGTCTTGTGTCGACCGAGATCAGACTGATGGTAAGGATCGGCCTTGCAAGCTATGGCTAAGTCCAAGAGCTCATTCGGATGAGCTACCTCGGTGATAGAACTGTAGTGTTTCATGCTATTTCTTTTGCTGTTATGGCTGATAGGAAGCGATTGACCTCTTGCTCGCCGATGCCCAGGGGAGGTAATAAGCGGAGCACATTGGTCATGCTCGAAGAGCCAGTAAATACGCGCTCTGAAAGCAGCAAGTCTTTTCGCCAAGCTTTGACGGGTCCGGGCATCTCCAGGCCGATCATCAGACCATGACCTCTTATTTCTGCTTCGGGCCATGCTTCAGCTAATTGCCGTTTTAGGATTTTGCCTTGCTTTTCAGCATTGGCGATTAGGTTTTCAGCTATCAAAACTTCGAGAACGGCCAGTACAGCAGCACATGCCAGGTGATTACCGCCAAAGGTGGTACCCAGCAGGCCGTAACTCGGTTTGAAATTGGGATGCAACAGCAAACCACCAACTGGAAATCCATTGCCCATACCCTTGGCCATGGTGATCAAATCGGGCTCGATATTGGCCTGCTGGTAGGCAAAAAACCGGCCGCTACGGCCAAATCCCGATTGAATTTCATCTAAGATGAGTTTGGCTCCATGTATTTTACAAAGCTTAGCCAGCTCTTCCAGGAAGCCTGGATCGGGAACATGAACACCACCTATGCCTTGAATGCCCTCAATGATGATTGCACATATATCTTTCCCCGCTAAGGCTCGTTCAACCGCTTCCAGATCATTCAAGGGTAGGAAATTGACCTCGAACCCCCGATTAATAGGTGCCTTGATCTTATCACTGTTGGTGACGTTTACGGCAGCTGAGGTACGTCCATGAAAGCCTTTTTCGAAGGCAATGATCTTGGTCTTTCCTGTGGCAAAAGAGGCCATTTTTAGTGCATTTTCAGTAGCCTCGGCTCCGCTATTGCAGAGGAAAAGCTGATAGGCAGGTAAGCCTGAAAGTTGCCCCAATTTGTGTGCCAACTCTTGCTGTAGTGGGTTCCTGACCGAGTTGGAATAAAAGCCCAGCTTGCTCAACTGCTCACTAACGCGATGTACATAGTGCGGATGACTATGCCCAATTGAGATGACAGCATGCCCTCCGTAAAAATCCAGATATTCATTTCTGGCTTCGTCGTATACGTAAGCACCTCGCGCATGTGTAGGCGTAAAATCGTAGAGTGGATAGACATCGAAAAGATTCATGGTGGATATTTTTTAATTGGTGGCGAGTTAAAACGCTTGAGCTTTTAGTTTTAATCCCAGGTCTTCCGGCAGTCCAAACATTAGGTTCATATTCTGTACAGCTTGACCAGATGCACCTTTGAGCAGATTGTCGATCATGGAAATGATAAGTAGTCGACCATCGTCTTCGAGTAGATGCTGCACACAATTATTGGTGTTGACGACCATTTTGAGGTGTGGATTTACAGCGCTCAGATGTACGAATGGATGGTTTAGGTAAAAGTCCTTGTACATCGCCTCTGCTTGTTGTAAGCTCAACTCCGTTTCCAGGTAAATACTGGAGAATATACCTCTGGAAAAGTCTCCTCTTAGCGGGATAAAATTAAGTCGGTAGCTATTATCTTCTTGCAGCTGATCTAAGCTCTGCTGGATTTCATCGAGGTGCTGGTGTCGAAAGGGTTTGTAGATTGATATATTGTTATTCCGCCAGCTGAAGTGAGTAGTAGCCAAGGGATTCATGCCTGCACCAGTCGATCCGGTGAGCGCATGTATGTGAACGTCTCCTGCTAAATGACCCGACTTGGCCAATGGGAGCAAAGCCAATTGAATGGCCGTGGCGAAGCAGCCGGGATTGGCAATCCGGGAAGACTGGATAATCCGTTCTCGATTTAATTCTGGCAACCCGTAGATAAAATCGGGGTCTTCACCCAGCCTGAAGTCGCGACTTAAGTCGATGATCTTTAATTCGTTAGGTAGCTTTGCTTCAGCTAGAATAGGCGCAGAACGTCCGTGTCCCAGACAAAGGAAAAGGACATCTGATCCCGCATCTCGATTTTCAAGATCTCGTGCGAGGATCTCGTCATTCGGGGAATGGATCCATCCCACATCTCGATCTTCAATATCTCGTGCGAGGATCTCGTCATTCGGGGAATGACTCGACCTGCGGAAGTCTAAATGTTTAGTAAACCTAAGATCTGTGCGACCAATCAGGTCTTGATGCACATCGCTGATCGGCTTGCCTGCCTGAGAGTTGCTGTGTACCCAGTTGATCTCGACCTGTGGATGATCGAGCAGCAGCCTGATCAACTCGCCGCCTGTATAGCCGGCCCCGCCAATGATGCTTGCGCGAATTTTTTGGCTCATGGCTGTTCGTTTAATGAGTGGTATATCTTACTCTGATTGGCCAGTATTTTGGTGAATCCGCGTACGTCCTGGCCGGACCAGCCGAGGTTCATCTCTCCGTATTGGCCGAATTTGGAACGCATCAAATCGTAGGGAGAATCGATGCCCTGGAGCTCAAAATCGCGTGTTCGCAAAAATGCGAATACGCGCCCCGTCACCCGCTGCTGCGTATCTTTCAAAAAGACCTCGATATTGCGCATACTGGGGTCTAGATATTGGCCTTCGTGCAGCAACATCCCATACCAATTGGCGAGTTGCTCTTTCCAGTATTGCTGCCATTTCGTCAAGACATGCTTCTCCAGCAAATGGTGGGCTTTGATGATCAATAGCGGTGCCGCAGCCTCAAATCCCACCCGGCCTTTAATGCCAATAATGGTGTCGCCTACGTGGATGTCCCGACCAATGGCATAGGGCTTTATCTGCTCAGTCAGCGCCCGAATGGCCTGGACCGGATGGTCGTATTGCCTTCCATCTACACCGACCAATTCGCCTTGAACGAAATCGAGACTTATGGTTTTGGGTTCGGCTTCAGAGGCTTGGGTAGGGTAGGCTGCTGAAGGCAGCGGTTGGTCTGAAGTCAGCGTCTCTGCTCCACCAACACTAGTACCCCAAAGTCCGGCATTTATAGAGTATTTAGCTTTTTCCCAGCGCAGATCGAGTCCGTTTTGCTTGAGATATTCGATTTCCGACTGCCGGGAAAGCTGCTGATCGCGGATGGGCGTAATAATCTCCATATCCTGACCAAGAATCTGAAAAGCGAGGTCGAAGCGCACCTGATCGTTGCCAGCTCCAGTGCTTCCGTGGGCCAAGGCATCTGCACCGATTTTATTGGCGTATTCAACGACGGCCATCGCTTGGAAAATACGCTCTGCGCTGACCGAAAGCGGGTAGGTATTATTGCGCAGTACATTGCCGTAGACCAAGTAGCGCAAACAGCTTTCGTAGTAGTCTTCGAGAGCATCGATAACCATAAAGTGCTTGACGCCCAGTGCACGAGCACGCGCCTCAGCTTCGGATTTGTATTCGTCGGTAAACCCACCGGTATCTACCATGACGGCGTGAACCTCCAGGCCCAGATCACGACCCAGGTGAAGGGCACAATAGGTGGTGTCTAGCCCACCACTATAGGCTAATACTACTTTCTTTGTTGGCATTGTCTTCAGTTTGTTTCTCATTGGTTTTGGGGTCGGCTAGCATACCGGTACACAGGCATATCTTTCTTTCCATTCGGTTGAGGATGTCGTAATTGACACAGCTGCTGCAGCCCTTCCAGAAAGCCTCGTCCTTCGGTAATTCAGAGAAGGTGACAGGGCGGTAGCCCAGATCGCTATTGATTTTCATGACAGCCAGGCTGGTTGTAATACCGAAAACCTTTGCCTTCGGATATTTTTCCCTGGACAGCTGAAAAATTCTGGCTTTGATCTTTCTGGCCAAACCCAGGCCTCGAAACTGGGGG
Organism: Bacteroidota bacterium; assembly: GCA_039178745.1. Classification (GTDB taxonomy): domain Bacteria; phylum Bacteroidota; class Bacteroidia; order Chitinophagales; family Saprospiraceae; genus Neolewinella. Next base: position 11,552 of record JBCDFE010000101.1, read on the forward strand.
AACACGATGAGGCCAGAGTTGGCGATGTACTTACCGTGGTCCCAGGTTTCCACGTAGCAAAAGCCAGCTACCTGATCTTCGACCAGGGCTATGACGGCATTGCCCGCTTGCATCTTCTTCCGAAGGTATTCTGGCTTTCGCTTGGCTATGCCAGTACCTCGTTGTTTGGCAGCTTCTTCCATAGCTGCGCATATCTCCTCTGCAAATTGGAGATCGTAATAATCGGCGATGCGAATTTGAACGGACATAGTTGAGTGGATGAAATACAAATAGGAATAGCAGCCTCAGCATGGGCGCTAAGCTGCGTCGGGAAAAATCCTACTTGTTAAGAGAAAGGTATAGCTGCTACTACAGCTAGGTCATCTACTGACGAGGATTAAGCACGACGCGTGATTCGGCGGCGTCGTAGTCGTCGGAAGTTGAATGGTCGGTTGACCGGGAATGATATGCTAGATTTAGCCTTCATTGCGTTACAGGGCAAACATAGGTGCTTTTCATAAAGTTCGCAAGACCTTATGATAAATTTATAACCCCTGAATGGCGATCGCCATTCAGGGGTTATAAATTTAGAAGAGTTGTGAGCTTACTAATACTTCACCAAAGAAGCATCGCGCTCAGCCGTGCGCTTCTTCTTTCCTTTGGTTTGCTCTGCGAGTAGTACCGCAGTATAGGCGTTGGCAATCGCACCAGTAGCAGACAGACTGCTGAAAGGTACAGATTCCTCATCGCCGGGGCGGTTTACTTCTAGCGGTACTGCTACTGCACTTTCCAGGATGATTTCACGGACTTGGCGAGCCGTTAAGTCTGGGAAGTAAGAGCGCAGCAGGGCCGCGATACCTGCCACCATAGGCGATGCCATAGAAGTTCCGCCGAAGGTGTCGTAACCATCGTCTGGAACGGCAGAGTAGATACCTGCACCTGGTGCAAACACATCGACAAGCTCGTCTTGGTAGTTGCTGAAACCGGCAGGCAGGCCGGTGTCATAGCTGGAAGAGGTAGCACCGACTTCGATCCAGATGCGGCTGCCTTTTCCCTTTGGCTTACCTTTCTTGACCCGCACATCGTTGGGGTAGTTGTTGAACAAGGTCAACTCTTTGCCATCATTGCCAGCAGCGTGGACCAACAGTACATCATTTTGCTCGGCATAGCGAACAGCTGCGTCTACTGCTTCCTTGTAGGGGCTGTAGGCCTTACCAAAGCTCATGTTGACCACAGATGCACCATTGTCTACTGCGTAGCGTATGGCGTTGGCCACATCTTTGTCGCGCTCGTCGCCATCGGGTACAGCGCGGATGACCATGATCTCGATATTGCCGTTTTGGCCCACACCGTCTACACCCAGATCGTTTCCTCTGATGGCTGCAATAATACCGGCTACGTGCGTGCCGTGACTGGCATCTGGGCCTTCCACACTATTGTTGCCGTAGTTGCGATCGTCGAGGTTTGATGGATCGTCGCCTACCACATCGCGCGAGTCGTACTCGGTATTGTAGTAGTAGTTGAGCTGGCCGCCGTAGTATTCGATTCCGCCTTCCATTTGCTTAATGAGGTCTCCGAGATTACCACCCTCGGCCTGCATCATATTGCGGGCAAATCCGAGGATTCTGGTGGTCATTTCGTCTTCTGACTCAAAGGCATCGATGTCTTCTACGGTAACTTCTTCTGCGGGCTTGCCCATAGCATCTGCTGCTCCGTTGATGGCATCGATGAAACCCTGAATTTGGGCGAGCTGCGGCTCCGCACCTGCGCGCTCCTCTTCGATGATACGGCCCAGCTCTTCCATTCTAGCATACTCGGCGCTTTCGTCCTTGTCGAGGCCTTCCGGATTGCGGTTGGCGTACTTCTGACTCAGGCGCGTGTATATGCGTGTAATTTCAAGATTTTCGTGGTGAACGTGTGTACCACCAGGGCCACCGATGAAGTTCCAGCCGTGTACATCGTCGATATAGCCGTTGTTATCGTCATCGCGGCCATTGTTGGGTATTTCGCCTTCGTTGGTCCAGATGATGTCTGCCAGATCTTCGTGCTCGATATCTATCCCGGAATCGATGACCGCTACAACTACTTTCTGATTGGCCTTTCCCTGAAGGTAAGCATGCGCTCGATCAGAGCTGACGCCGGGGAAACTATCGTTTTCGCGATCCAGGTTCCACCAGTTTTGGGGCGCTTCCATTTGAGCACTCAGGTGGAGGGTGAATAGCAGCGCTGCTGCTGTAAAAAATTGCTTCATTAGGTTCGTTTAGTTGTAAATGTGGAAACATAAAAATTGGCCGGTAAGTTTTTTGCACCTACCGGCCAATAGAAATTTGGATGTAAAAATAAAATTTACTGCTTAACCCATCGGCCGCTAGCGATAAGCTGGCCGTCTTCAGAAAGCATGCGGTAAATGTACATGCCACTAGGCAGGCCATTGGCATCTACAGTGACCTGGTGAGACTGACGAGGTTGAATACCTTGCAGTCTGACCATTTCGCGGCCATTGATGTCTGTCAGCACCACTAACTGCGGGTTAACGGGAAGCTCCGACCAGCGGAAGTTCAAAACATTATTGCCCGGATTGGGGAAAACGCGAACTGCAGACTGAGCCAGAGGTGCGTTGCGCGTACTGACTAGTTGCTCTGGTACGCATATTTCCAGTTCCCAGCTACTCAATTGGCCCATGGTCGATTGGTCAAAAATTCTCAAACGCCAGTCGCCTTCTGTAGACGAGTTTCTGGCTTCAGCAAAAGATTCAACCGGTCTGAAAGATATCCCCGCGTTGACTAGTGCACAGTTGAGGGGTGAGCCATCGTCCGAAAATCCGAGATTGAAATTGTTGGTTTGGCACCCACTGTTCTGGGTCAGTGAGATGGCACCTGCATTGGGAGTGAGCAACAAAAAGCGTAGCTCGCCAAAATTCTCATATACACCTGTCGCATTGGGAATCCTGACCGAGCGAACCGGATAGTCTTGCTCGATCTCAATGATACTCAAAATAGAAATGGAAGAGCCCATTTCAACTGGCGTATCTTCAGATGCGTAAGTCAGGCAGACCAGTCTTTCCGTCGTGAAGCTCTGAACCGGACTCCAGGGGCCATTTCCACAATCTGGGCTGTTTCTGCGCACCCGCCAGAAGTAGGTGGTTTCCTCATCCAGATTAGCTGCTGGAACAAAAGAATTTTCCGTCAACCCAAATTCCTCGATTTCCCAGTTGTCGTTAGAGGCATCGGTGGTTATCTGTATGTCGTAAGTGATGTCCTCAGACATAGATGCATCCCACTCGAATGGCCCGGAAACAGAAGCCTGTATAGCACTGTTGGCAGGCACTAGATTTTGAGGTGCATCTAGGGGCTCAGTTTGTAGCAGCGCTCTAAAAGTGGTGACATCAGTCAGATCGCCTACGGTAGCTACAATTTCTGCATCGTAATCGCCCGCAGGTACATCGCCACCAATGGTTAGCGTAAGCAGATATGAGCGGCCCGGTAGTAAATTGGTTTCCGTTATTTCGGTTTGTACTTCCGCAGGTAGGCCGTTCACGGCAAACTCTACATCTCCGCTTGCTCCACCCAAACGACTCAGGAAGAAGTTGACTTCCAGTGTGCCAGTTCCACAAATACTCAGATCATTTTCCAGGGCGCTGACGGATATAGCTGGTGCATCGGCTGTAGTGACTGTGATGTCGTCGTTGTTGAGATCGAACCAGAGCCTGTCTGCACCTTTCAGCTTGATGCGATAGGTCGAAGCGTCAACCATTTCTGGTACAACGATGAATGCTGCACCAGAGTTTTCTACTCTGCCCAGATAGATATCAAAGCCATTGACAGGATCGGCGCCCATCCACACATCCAGACTGTCTGTGAAAAATGGAGAAATGTGTGTGTTTCCTCTATCCCAGCGAACAATAGCAACATTGCCCGCGACCAGTTCTGGATTCCCATCATTAAAAGAGGCGACACGGAAAGGACC
>JBCDFE010000102.1:0-15390 GCA_039178745.1 Bacteroidota bacterium
AGCTGTCATGGTGGTTATTTATTGGATAAAAACAGGCACTTTAGTACTTGTTCATTCAATACAAAGCTAACACCCTTTCATTACTTTCAGTTTGTTCTGAAAGCAAATATTCCACATCTAGCCCTATTGCTCTACGCGCACGATTTCCCAGACTCGCCTATTCGTTCCTTGTGCGGCATCGAATCTTTCGACCTCGCGGTAGCTCACTGTCACATTGGCCCGCCTTCTGAGCATTTCCGCACCCGGAATATCCGAAGATAGATACAGCGTATGCTCATCGCGGTTTTCATCTCTGATTACGATTTCACTGACCATACCGGCATTGATCCGTCTGACCTGCCCCGTAATAGTCGGATAGGTCACGGCCGTTCGGTTCGTATTTGGCATGGGGCCGGTTATAAATTCCCGAACCGGCTCTTCCTCAATAGCATCGATTCCTTCATTGGTCCCATTGCCGAAGTCCTCCTCAGTCTCCGGGCTGTCTATATCTACCCATTCCTCCTCCGTTGGTGGGAAGACCTCCTCCTCATAAGACTCTTCAGATATGCCGTCGTATCCATTTCCGTAATCTTCTTCTGTCTCTGGGCGGTCTACCTCCATCCATTCTTCTTCTGTCGGTGGAAATACTTCCTCTACGAAGGGTTCTTCGATCATGCCGTCCCCGCCGTTGCCAAAGTCTTCCTCAACTTCCGGGCGATCTATGTCTACCCACTCCTCTTCTGTTGGTGGGAAAACTTCGTTATTCGAAATATCGCCCTCTTCGATGATTGTTTCTTCCCATACCTCATCGATTTCGTCACCTCCAAAGGGTTCTTCCACTTCCGGCCGGTCCACGTCCATCCACTCCTCATCACCTTCTGACATTTCGGTAGCATCCGGGGTTTCAATCGGAAATATGCCTTGCTGCTCCAGGTAATCTTCAAGCCCACCATTTTCGGCTGCATCCATCATGAGATTCTGGAAAGGCTCGCAATTCATCATCATGCGCATACCTACTTGCTCACCCAGGCTATACATATCGGCCTGATCAAACATTTCGAACCCCAGCAAGGACTCGATCTGATCGGTCTTATCCGAGCTGGCCTGCAACACGCACATACCAATGACCATTTCCATATTGTCCATGGTCAGCTCTCGATCCCCCATGCATTCGCAGGTCTCTTGGCTCAGCTCATCGAGTAGCTCTTCTCTTTCCTCTTGTGCCAGCAGCACTTGAGTGAACAATAAACAAAAACAAAAGCAGAATAGAGGTCTCATAAAGTTCGACTGTAGTTTAGACAAAGGTAAAACGCAGGGCATACCCTTTTTATGCGCCAACAAATATAGGCATCTTTGTGCCATGCAAGTCGGCTTACCTCATGCATTTCAGGCTCGTATGTCGAGCATGCTTGGACCAACAGAAGCATCGGATTTTTTTGGGCAGCTCGATGGTCCATCACCAGTCAGCCTTCACCATCATCCTACTAAGGGTAAAATGCCACCTGGTCAAGACACGGTATTATGGTATGATCGGGGAGCCTACTTGCCCGACCGGCCTTCCTTTACCCACGATCCGGCTTTCCAGGCAGGTGCCTACTACGTACAGGAAGCTGGCTCTATGCTCATAGCTTGGTTGGTTAGTCAGCTCGACATGCCCGACCGACCCTGGCGTATACTCGATCTATGTGCAGCTCCTGGTGGCAAGTCGACCCTGTTGGCCGCCATTATGCCTGCCGGCAGTGTACTGGTATCCAATGAGGTCATCAAATCTCGAGCCCACATACTGAGGTACAATATGGCCAAATGGGGTCTCTCTGGCTGCTGGGTGACTCAACTCGACCCGGAAGCCCTGAAGCCTCTGGCTGGATTCTTCGATCTGGTGCTGGTAGACGCACCCTGCTCGGGCGAGGGTTTGTTTCGCAAAGACGTCCATGCACGCCAAGAGTGGTCTGTAGAGAATGCCAATTTATGCGCAGCCCGCCAGTCCAGGATACTTCGATCCGCTGTTCCTTTAATCAAAGGAGGCGGCCACCTCATATACAGCACTTGCACATTTAATCCGGAAGAGAACGAAGGCCAGGTGAGGTATTTAGAAGAGTTTGGACTTATGCGGGTCGAAACGCAGCCACCGCAATCATGGGGCATCGACTATCGAAACGGTACACACCAACTCTACCCACACCGCATCCGTGCAGAGGGCTTTTTTGCGGCGGCTCTTGCTGCTCCAGATATGGGCCTAGCGGAGGAATCTGCCATGCGGTCAAAACCAATTCACGTCCCATCGAGGAAGAAAAACAGCAAAAGAAAGATCGCGCAGACAAACTTGGAGTTCCCCCATTGGACCACCTTACCAAAAAGAAATGTCGAGCAGGTCCAATTCTGGCTAGATCAGCCAGATCAATTTCGATTTTACCAAAATAAGCAGGGGCGGATTTTTGGATTGACTAAAGGTCTAGTTGCTGTGGCCCAAGAGCTGGCCCGCTTGCTACCTAGAATAGACCTTGGCTTTCCTATTGGCCAGATCAAAGGCCATACACTAGTGCCCGCACCAGAGTTGGCTTTCCATACCGCCTTGAGTAAGCAAGTACCCAGCCTGGAAGTCGACCGACAGACTGCCGTAGACCTCATGCGCAAACAAACCCCCGAATTAATTGGTCTTCGATCCGGTTTTCAACTCATCACCTACCAAGGCTTGGGTCTACTCTGGGTGAAAGGAATCGGCAATCGATACAACAACTACTGGCCAACCGAATGGCGAATAAGAACATAAAAAGAATGATCAATGAATTTTTCTATATGTTTCGGTCCAAAGCTGTATTTTTAGCTTGTAAATCAACTCACTATGTGCAACTATCGATACACGCTTTTCTTTCTACTTTTTTCCTTCAGCCTGGCTGCGCAGCCGAGTTTCGATCTCAGTTTTGCTGAACTGGCCAGTGGACTGAGAAATCCCGTAGGTGTTCAAGATCCGAATGACGGAACCGACCGCCTATTCATCATTGAGCAGTCCTGGGGCTTGCGAATTTACGACCGGGGCACAGGCACATTAGCCCCAAGCAATCAGCTCTATCTGGATCTGAGTAGCCAAGCCAGAGATGGTGGCGAGCGCGGTGTATTGGGCCTCGCTTTTCACCCTGATTTTGCCAACAACGGCTTCTTCTACGTCAATTACACCAGCGAAGCTGACGCGAGCCAGGGCATTCCACAAGGAGCTACAGTAGTTTCTAGGTTTCAAGCAGCTAACCCGCTGACAGACAATGTTGTATCTACCTCTACTGAACAAATACTATTGATTGTTCCCCAACCCTACACCAACCACAATGCCGGCGACCTGGCATTTGGCCCCGATGGCTTCCTGTATGTAACCATGGGAGATGGCGGCAGCGGCGGGGATCCAGACGATAATGGGCAAGATCCGCTGACTATGCTGGGCTCCATACTCAGAATCGATGTAGACAACCCCAGCGGTGGAAACAACTACGGCATCCCTGCCGACAATCCTTACGTAGGCACCACAGATACCTTAGATGAGATTTGGGCGATGGGCATGCGCAATCCCTGGCGAATCAGTTTCGACAAAATGAATGGCGACTTTTGGATTGCCGACGTTGGCCAAAACCAACACGAAGAGATCAATCGGGTGAGCGGTGGTATCGGCGGGCTCGATTACGGCTGGGACTGCCAGGAAGGTTTCGATCCCTTTGCAGGCCCACAATCCAACAATTGCGATCCAGGTGATGTGTACCAGCCGCCTATTATAGAGTTTCCTCGGACAGGCGCCCTGGACGCCAAGTCCATAACAGGCGGATTTGTGTACAGAGGTACAGAATTTCCCGATCTATTTGGCTGGTACATCTGTGCCGACTATGTAAGTGACAATATCTTCCTAGTCAAAGAGAACCAGCAAGGTGGGTACGACGTCGCCGTGGAAACGGATCCAAGTATATTTAATGTCAGTTCATTCGGAGAAGCAGCTGATGGGCAAATTTTTGTCTTGCGACGCAGCTCTACCAATGGCCGTTTGTATACAATCAGCCAGGCGCTGCCCGTAGAGCTCGCAGGGTTTACAGCCAGGCTTCAACAAAATGGCCAGGTATGGTTATCCTGGACGACCGCCAGAGAAGAAAATAGCGGTCACTTCGTCATCGAAAGATCCAGCGATGGCCGCAACTTCAATGCCATCGGTCAACAAGCAGCAGCTGGTTATTCGGATACACCTCTGGACTATTCTTTTGTAGATAGAGATCCGTTGCGGTCCCTGGCTTACTACAGATTACGCCAAATCGATCTGGACGGCGCCGAGCAGTTCTCTCCCATCCGGCGCGTGGCCTCTAAAGAATCCGAAAACATCGATATTTTTCCTAACCCAGTAACGGACTGGCTCACTATAGATTTGGGAGAAATGGATGCCATCGGGCAAATACAAGCCGTGCTCTACGATCAGCAAGGGCGGGCCGTCCAAGCACAAACCTGGCTCCACGATACGGGCTATTTTCTGCGCCGTTGGTCATTGGCGCAACTTCCTCCTGGCATGTACACCTTATCGGTACAGTACGAAGGGAATAGCCTAGATCAGCAACTTCTAGTTCGATAAAGGTGGTTTTCCATCCTGAGACCATGGTGCCCCAGGATGGAAATACCTTTCTTTATCTGGATGCCCACTTAATGGTGCATCCGATAGCGCGCGTAAAGTCGGGATCGGCGGCTTTGCCGTCCTTTAAGTTAGCGATAGCTTCCGTTACATAGTGCTCATCGGCAGCAGTGGCATCAGCACTATTATTGTCGATGGCCCCAGTGTAGGCTAGGATTAATTGCCCATCCTCGTTGCGTTGTAAGAGGTATATCTCTGGTGTACGCGTAGCGCCATAGGCCTTTGCCGTTTCGCCCGTAGCATCAACCAGATAAGGGAAGGTGTAGCCCTTCTCCTCAGCACGAGTTTGCATGTTTTCGTAGCTGTCTTGTGGCTTGCGCACCGGATCGTTGGGATTGATGGCCACAACGGGATAGCCCTGATCGGAAAATGCAGCATCCAATTCGATGATGCGCTGCTCGTAGAGCTTGGCTACCGGACAGTGATTGCAGGTGAATACGACAATGAATCCTTCGGTATCCGGCATATCTGCCAGTGACATGTTTTCACCATCTATATTCATGAGGTCAAAATCAGGAGCCTCATCTCCTACCGCCAGTTGGGCATTTAGCATAAGTGGTAGCAAGGCCACCAGTAAAGTCAGTTTTCGCATTGGTTTGTTATTTGATTTTTCATTTACCAGCACGCCTATGCCTTCGGCATAAGCATCTTAACTTTTTTAATCATTCTTCAAGGGCATCACTTAGCCATGTTTTCAGATCGTTCTCGTCATCGAATGCATCCAGTTTGGCTTTTGCTGGCTCTTCTGTCGCTTGATGGAGGACCGTAATGGGAATAGCCCCAGACCAATCGGGATGTATGGTGGGAATCCATTCTTCGTCGGCTCCAGACCAATCCGTCAGGAATATGACTTCTGACACCAGCTGATTTCGCTCCAGAAAGCTCAGTAACCGGTTTTCGGCAAAATCGAGGCTGACCAACACGACTTTGAGCTCTTCGGTGTCCTCATTTTCATGCAGACTTTCGAAATATGGCAACTCCTTCACACAAGGACCACACCAACTGGCCCAGAAATTGTATAAGATGGGAGAATCATTGGGTTTCTCTTGATACTCTTCCAAAAATTCTGCCACAGTCAGTGATCGGAAGTCCTGAGCGTCAGCCACTGCGCAGATGCACAATAGCCCGATGGCCAGTATAAGTCTTTGCCCAATTACACGGGCTGAGAATAAACGCATAAACTCATAAACGACGCAGGTCGGGAAAAGATGACATCAGAGTCCATCTATTTACATAATACCCCAGGTCCATTCGTATCTTTGTATCGATGAACGAGCATCTGCGGCCAGACAAGGAAGGACTTCCCCATGAAGAGCTACAAGTAGAAAAGGCATTGCGGCCAGAACGCTTGGGCGATTTCAGCGGCCAACCCAAAATTGTCGACAATCTCCAGATTTTCATCCAGGCTGCTCTACAGAGGGGTGACGCACTCGATCACGTTTTACTGCACGGCCCACCAGGATTGGGCAAAACCACCCTCAGCCACATCATCGCCAACGAGTTGGGGGCAGACCTAAAGATGAGTAGTGGTCCGGTTCTGGAAAAAGCCGGCGATCTAGCAGGCTTACTGACTAATCTAAGTGATGGCGATGTGCTTTTCATAGACGAAATTCATCGATTGAATACAGTCGTAGAAGAGTATCTCTACAGCGCCATGGAAGACTACCGCATCGACATCATGATCGACAGTGGTCCCAATGCGCGGACAGTCCAGATCAAGCTCAATCCGTTTACGCTGGTGGGTGCCACTACGCGTATGGGCTTGCTCACGGCCCCCATGCGCGCCCGATTTGGCATAAACTGCCTGCTGGACTATTACGATGTGGCTACCCTAACCCGCATCGTGAAGCGGTCGGCGGGTATACTGGAAGTACCCATAACACCAGACGGCGCTGCTGAAATTGCACGCCGCAGCCGGGGCACCCCGCGTATAGCCAATGCCCTACTGAGGCGAATTCGTGATTTTGCTCAGGTCAAAGGCGACGGCACCATAGATCGGGCCATAGCCGAATATGGGCTGCAAGCGCTCAATGTAGACGAAGGCGGTCTGGACGAAATGGACAATAAGATCCTCTCGGCCATCATCCACAAATTTAAAGGCGGGCCGGTGGGCATCACGACCATAGCTACTGCTGTAGGCGAGGAAGCAGGCACCATAGAAGAAGTACACGAACCTTTCCTGATCATGGAAGGCTACTTGCAGCGAACGCCACGGGGAAGGCAAGCCACAGAGAAAGCGTACCACCACATCGGAGCAGATTTGCCAGGTACGGCGGGCACCTTATTCGACCTATGAGCGAGGCCCGATGTTAACTCAACATTATTTCAGTTTTACCGCCAAACAAACCCTATGTTAAACCGCATATTGTTTGTTATTCGCAATTCCTTGACACATTGCTCTTGTCGAGCGCTTATTTTATTGGACTTCCGCAGGTAGTCAGCCCACTTGTCAGCGAATTAATGACGAATTCATCTCCCAATTAATCTCCTTCAGATTAAACGATAACTTAACACAAGCTATAGCCAGGGTTAAAACCCACTTTTCAACTTTGTGGCATAAATCAACTCTATTTTATGCTTATTAGAACTTTTACACTTTTAGCACTATCACTTCTCTTGACCAATGGTCTGTTTGCACAAACAGAGATCACAATTGATGATGGTGATCTACAGGAGAACACGACATACAACTGGACTTCAGACAACACCTACGTACTGGATGGACTGGTCTATCTTGAGTCGGGGGGAATATTGAATATCGAAGCGGGAACAGTCATTAAAGCAAATGGCAATCCCTCAAACGGCGACAATACTTCCGCCCTAATTATTACCCGCAACGCGCAGATCTTTGCCGAGGGCACTGCAGATGCTCCAATTATTTTCACTGCTGGAGATGACGATGTTACCGATCCCTTTGACTTCATCATAGATGATGCCGGTGAGTGGGGTGGACTAATCATCTTGGGTGATGCCACCATAGCACGCACAGGTGGCGAAACGGGTATCGAAGGCATCGATGCTGCAGAATCCAGAGCTCGCTACGGCGGAAACGATGACGACGACAATTCAGGCGTATTGCGATATGTCTCCATTCGCCATGGCGGAACAGCGCTTACGTCAAACAATGAGATTAATGGGCTGACACTCGGTGGCGTGGGCAGTGGAACAGAAATCGATTATGTCGAAGTGTTTGCCAATTTCGATGACGGCATCGAGTTTTTCGGTGGAACGGTCGATGTCAAGCACGCAGCTGTCGCCTTCTGCGGTGATGATGGTTTCGATTACGATTTCGGATATCGCGGCCGTGGCCAGTACTGGTTTAGCTTGCAGGGTGTCACTACAACTGGTACCGGTCGTGCCGGCGAGCACGACGGGGCAAGTCCAGATGGTGAACCGCCTTTCGCACAGCCCATCATTTACAATGCCACTTATATTGGAATCGGAGAAAACGCTTCCGTTAGTACGGGTGATGCAGCCGATGGCAACCCTTTTGCTATACTTCTTCGCGACAATGCTGGTGGCTTCTACAACAATTCCATTTTTGCGGATTTCAATGGCGCAGCTATTGCTGTAGAGGATCGAGACGACACAAATGACGGAGATGCTTTCGCACGATTGCAAAATGGTGACTTGGCGTTCAATGACAACTTTTTCTTTGCCTTCGGGGATGGTGCGACGGCAGGCGATCTCTTCATTGCAGTCGATGACAATGAGGAAATCGTATCTGGTAGCTCTGCAATAGTGGCCAGTACATTTACAGCTAATAATAATTTAATCGCTGACCCCAATCTGCAAGAACTGGCAGACCGTGAGATGTTGGACCCAAGACCAAACCCTTTTGGCCCTACGGCTTCAGGAGCTCCGGCACCTACTGACAATTTCTTTGATGCTGTTCCCTATTACGGTGCCTTCGTACCAGGTAACGGTAGCGAAAATCCCTCTTGGTTAGCAGGTTGGTCTGCTATTGACGAGTACGGCGAAATATTCAATACGGTCAGTGTCGGTGCTGTAGAAAAGGCTGGTTACCTGCTGGATTCGCCCGTGCCTAACCCTGCTCGCGAGTTTACTACAGTTATGATTGAATTGCCAACAGCTGCCCGTGTAGACATGATTGTTTTTGATATGATGGGCCGCCCGGTTCAACGTGTTCTAACCAATGAGAATTTATTGGCAGGAGAGCAACAGATCCGAATCGATACAGATTTCCTAGCAGCTGGCAATTACTTTGTTATGCTCCGGGCGGAAGGAGCTAGTCTCGTTCAAAAGTTAATTGTAGGTGAATAAGCCGGAAATAAATTAACCCTCAGTTAACTCAAGTATCACCACATTTGCGGCCTACGCGGAAACCTCTGATTCCGGGTAGGCCGCTTTCATTTCGATTGATGGTAATCAGTGCAAAATCTCTCATCAAGGATGAACAAGTTATTTTTATTTTTCAGCTTGCTACTAAGCTGTAGTTGGGTCTATGCCCAACAAGGTGCCGTCAGTGGTACCATTTTAGACACAGAAGGTTTTCCGCTCATCGGTGCAAACATTGTCGTAGAAGGAACGGGAACCGGTGGTTCTACAGACTTCGATGGTAAATATACCTTCAGAATACAGCCAGGCACATATTCTCTGGTCGCTTCCTATATTGGCTTTACAGATCAACGTTTTGAAAACGTAATCATAGAAGCCAATGAGACCCTGGTACTCGACGTGATCATGGATGAAGGTGGTGCCTTGGAGATGGATGAAATTGTCGTTGAGGCTAGCAGAATTGAGAACAGCGAAGTAGCCGTAATGGCTATAAGGCGAGGCAGTGATAAAGTACAAGATCTCATTTCCTCCCAAGAACTAAGCAGACTGGGTGCCGGAAATGCTGCAGCTGCTCTAACCAAAGTAACAGGCACCACGGTTGTGGATGGCAAGTATGTATACGTCAGAGGTTTGGGTGACCGCTACTCAGCAACTACTCTCAATGGGCTTAGACTAATTGGAGCAGACCCATATCTCAATGGTGCAAACCTCAGTCTTATTCCTTCCAGTGTCGTAGATAACATTGCTACGAGCAAAACCTTCACACCAGACCTCCCAGGTGACTTCACCGGAGGATCTGTGAATATCAATTTAAAATCTTTGCCCGAGCGATTCACCTATGGTGTCTCGGTATCTACTTCTTATAACAGCCAAGCCAATTTGCGAAGTGATTTTCTATCTTTCGATGCAGGAGATCGGGCCTGGCTGGGTTTCAATGATGGCACACTAGACCGTCCTGAAATACTAACTGGCAGAGGCGTTGAAACCTTTACCTCAGGTGTACCAAGGCAAGCTCGAAATGATGATGAATTTACAGCTCTAGTGGATGAGGTTGTCAAATCTTTCCCCACTCCTTTAAGTGTGCCAGAGGCAACAAATAGTGGTCTGGACTACAGCATCAGTGCAAACATTGGTACACAGTTAGAGTTCGGAAATACACGTGTTGGCTTGTTTGCCACTGGTTCATACAGCAGGAGTTTCTTCCAATACCAGAATGGTGTGAATGCCAACTGGCTGCTATCTCCGGGCGAATCCGTTTTATTTGATGCATTTGAATTCACAGATAGTAGAAGCATTGAAAGCCCGGAACTCAATGGTATGCTAGGCCTAACAATTAGGCCTGGAAATAATCACAAAATATCACTGTATACCATCTACAGTCGGCAAGCAGATATAGAAGGTAGAGACCTACAAGGCAGTTTTGGAGATAATGGTCTGGGTGGCGATTCTTTTTTCCGGACACAGGTCAGCTGGTTCAGGGCCCAACAAATGGCCAACCACGTTATAAGCGGCGAGCATGGGCTCGGTGGCCAAAACGGTAGAAACGGGGTAAAGCTGAACTGGGCGTTTAATGCTGTTGACATTATTCAGGAAGAACCCGACATACAGTTTTTTGCTTATGAATTTGACGATGGCTTTCAGATAAACCGAAGTACGAGCCTCGGGCCCCAAAGGCTCTACAGAGAGCTGGATGACAACTTTTATCAGGCCAAAGTAGATCTGACGATTCCCGTTCTTCAATCCGCAAGTCGGGCAAATGCCATCAAGTTTGGTGGATTTTACAGCCGCAAAGATCGCGATTTTGAGGAACTCGCCTACGAATATGATCAAGCTAGTGGGCTAACCCTCGATGATGTAATGGCTGATCCAAATCTGTTTTTTGCGGATGACAATCTTGGGTTCATAGGTGTAAATGAGTCTAACGGCTGGAATATTCTCTCTCAATATATCATTAGCCAGACTAACCTTTCCAACTCTTATGTTGGAGGTCTGAGAGAGATCCCCGTTTCCGAGGATGGCGAACCCATTGATCCTATTCTGGCCAATGCACCTCCTGGTGGTGTTACCATTTCTGCTGCATATGCTATGTCTACACTTCAGGTAACTAATCGTTTAAAAGCCATTTTCGGAGCGAGATTTGAGACTACCGATATGTTTGTGGCAAGTAGACGCCCACTCAGAAACCCTACGGATTCAATGGATGTAGCCGATGAAACTGCCATTATTGATACTGACAATATCCTGCCTGCACTAAACCTCGTCTATGAGGTAAGCTCGAATAGTAACATAAGATTTGGATATTCTACCACTTTGGCTCGCCCCAGCATGAGAGAGGTTGCTCCTTTTGCAAGCTTTGGATTTATTGGTGACCCTACTACCTTCGGCAATCCTAATCTGAGTATCACCACTATCGATAATTTTGACCTCAGATTCGAGCACTTCCCCGAAGGTCGGGGCGGGGAGGTTCTTGCCGCCAGCTTGTTCTACAAAGACTTTACAGACCCTATAGTCCGAACTTTCCGCCTGGGTGGTGAAGAGCAGCAATTCACCTGGACAAATTCAGAATCCGCATACCTGTTCGGTGTAGAGCTGGAAGCTAGAAAACGTCTCGATTTCATTTCTACCGCGCTTTCGAATTTCACCTTTGGCGGCAATTTTGCCTACATTCAATCTGAGCAGACTATTGATTCCCTGGAATTCTTTTTGATCACTGAAACTGATCCATCTCGTACAGATAATTCCCGGGCCTTTAGTGGACAAAGTGATTTTGTAGTAAATGCCAATCTAACTTTTGCAGATGAAAATGGACTCGAAGCTACCCTAGCCTACAATTTCTTTAGCGACCGTCTATTTTCTATTGGATCTATAGGATCACCAGATATTTTCGAAAGAGGCCGTGCCACTTTGGACCTGCTGGTCAGTAAGGAGTTTGGCAACTTCAAATTATCCTTCCAGGCCCGCAACCTGATCAATCCAAACTTCGAAACCTTTAGCGAATTCAGCGGGGAGACTTACCTATTCAACTCTTTTCAACGCGGGCGCAGCTTTGGCTTTGGGCTGAGTTATCAACTGTAAGAATTGCACTAGATTACAATCAGTAATCGACGCGCCTCCTGCATTTGCAGGGGGCGTTTTTTCTTTTAGACTGATATCTCCTTCCCCAACCAACGCATCACATTGCCCGACCACATACGCTCTCTATCCTCCTCGGTAAGGATGCCCTCTTCTACGGCCAAATCTAGGATCTTGCCCGGATAGCTGGATTGGGCCTCGCTCTCCATCTCTCCTAGTGGGTATGGGTCATCGAGGCCGACCAGTACTTGGTTGGTTCCGTTCATGCGCTTACACATCATTTCCAAGGAAAGTGTGTCGTGGACCAAGGTGTCGAAAAAGATATTGGGATGACCAACGGCTTTCCGCGGGTGGGTCATGCCTGGAAACAGATCAGGCCGACCATCGAATCCTTGTATGCGTCGGCCTAAGTTGATTTGTGCCAGCTGCCCACCATGGGCAAAGCAAACCCGAATGTTGGGAAACTTCTCTTGATAGGCCCGCAACGTGTAGAAGTGATAAGCGTCTGCACATTGGGCCAACATCCAGATCAGGTGAAACCGCCAGGCGGTATTCTCCAGGTGGATGAATTTATCGCCATCGTAGGGATGAATTTCAACAGCCAGACTGTATTCATTAGCTAGTTCCAGAATGGGTTCAACTTCGGGAACGAAAATGCTCTTCCACCTGCCGTCGGTATCTAAAAAATGAGTCGGTAGGCAAAGGACACGCAAATTCATCTCGGTCACACAACGCTCTATTTCCCAGAGCGCTCCGTTTATAAAACCGGCGTGTACTACGAACCCACAGGTGAATTTATCGGGATAATCTTGCTGCACCTTGCCATTGAAATCGTTTTGCCAGCGCAGCACACGCTTCATCTCATCGTGGCGAAGGCCATTTCCATAAAGCTGAGATAGATTGAGCACGACGGCGTGGTCGATGTCGTTACGCTCCATCCAAGCCAGCTTCTCCTGGAGAAAAAAACTGGAGTCCGTGACCGGCCTCTTCCACCCTTTCTGTAGCATGAATTTGCGCTCGGAGTCTACCCAAAAGATTTCTTTCTCCTTCATGAAAGAAGGGATGTCTTCAGGGTATGGGAGCAGGTGGGAGTGGCCGTTAATGCGCATACACGCAAGATAGTTTTAAAGCCATACTTGTTGGTTTGTGATTGAAGCTAACCAGACCTTATTTAGGTGGTTCCATCACGGTTCCGCAATTATCGCAAGTCCTTTTCTCCAGATCCGTATAGTAGTGGCCAAATACTTTTGGGAGATCCGTTTCGATATTCTCTAAGGTAAATGGTTCTCTATACAACTCATGGCCACAATTCTCGCAAAACCAGGCCAGGCCATCTTCATGATGATCTTCGCGCTTTTGCTCGATGACCAAACCCACCGTATTAGCTGGTCGCTGAGGTGAATGCGGAAT
This sequence comes from Bacteroidota bacterium, assembly GCA_039178745.1. GTDB lineage: Bacteria > Bacteroidota > Bacteroidia > Chitinophagales > Saprospiraceae > Neolewinella. Next base: position 13,412 of record JBCDFE010000102.1, read on the forward strand.
GTTTGGCGGCAGGTAGAAAACTTCACCTTCGCGAATGGGAATTTCTCGTTCTATGCCATCTTCCATCACCTTGAGCGAAATATCCCCTTCCACCTGATAGAAAAACTCTGGCGTTTCATTGAGGTGAAAGTCTTTTCGCGAATTTGGGCCGCCTACCACCATGACGATGTAGTCTTCATTGTAAATGGCTTTATTGCCTACGGGCGGTTTGAGCAGGTGGCGGTTTTCTTCTATCCAGCCTTTAAAGTTGATCGCGGGAGGTAACATAAGCTTGATTAGTTCAGACAATAATACAACAAACCTATATAGGATCAGTTTGCGTGCCATTCGAGAAGGCAAAACCGAGCTGTCTTTCTACCTCATCCGGGAGCTTAGGCAATTCAGACCTGGGAATGAGCAGGGAAGAGATGTTGTGCAAGTCGGTAAAAATCTTGTGGCGCTCTGCGGTTTCAGTGAGATACTCGTGGCCAGATGAGCCGCCCGTACCAATCTTATTGCCGATCATCCGCATGACCATTTGGGCGTGTCGATAGCGCCAAGTGGTTAGTAGCTCATCTATATTCATCAGTTCGGTGAGCAAGTTATAGGGCTGGTTGAGAATGGGACGATCTCTGTATAAATTGATGAGTAAAGCCCCGAGTGTGGCCTTGTAGTTTAGTCTGGCCTCACCAGCCTCCACCAATCTTTCGTGTTCTTGTGGATCGAGTACATGGGCAAAGTAATCGCCATTCGCACCTAACACTCTCAAGCGCATTTCCTTCATTTTAGGCGAGAGATAGGCGGTGGCTTCTATATTTTCTCTCTCGCGCTCTATCATTCGATCTACCGCTTTCTTGTAGGCAGCCAAGAATTCGAATTCGGGCAAATGCACAAAGGGAGTGCGCTCGAGCCAGCGCTCGACCAATTCGAAGAGGCTTCCACCTTTTTCTATGCGATTCAATCGCTTTTGTTGGTCGGGGGTAAATACAATTTTATAGGATTTGCCGTGATAGGTCAGTCGGTCTTCATCGCGAAGGCCCAGGGTCGTTTCTACTAATCTGAACTGTAAACTCTGGAATCCGGAAGCTGGAAATAGCAGATCTCGGAAATCGAGGAAATCTAGCGGAGTCAGGGTCTCCATCACGTAAATCTGCTTGATCATCAATTCCAGTATCTCAGATGTGCGTTTGAGCCTGAGCACAATGAGGTTCATATCTTCTGCCCGTACTCTGTTGGTCCTGAAGCGATCACAGATCCAATCCAACTCGTGCAAAATTTGCTTAAACCAAAGTTCGTAAACCTGGTGCATAATGATAAAGAGCGTCTCATCGTGGGCCTCTTCTCCTATCCCACCAGACCGAGTGACCTGAGCAGATAGCAACTGATCGAGCTCCAGGTACTGATGATAGTGGATGGTGGTATACTTTTCGTTGGTGGCTTCCATATCGATTACTTAAACAGACCGGTAAATGTAACGAACACCCAGCTTTCGCAGCGTGGCCAATGTTTCTTCAAATTCGCGATTGTGGGTTGCTGATTCTAATCTTATTTTTTTTCCAACTGCGACACCCAAAGACTAGTCAAACAGAACAATAAAAACAGCCAAAAACCGAGTCCCAACTGGGTATAATCGGTGGCAATGAACTCAGTCTCTTCGCCACCTCCTCGTATTTGCTGCAACTGACTTCCCACCACGCCTCGCAATCCGATGAAGGCCATAAAAATGGCCAATACGAACACATCTGCCATAGACCATTTCCCTGAGCGGTATACCAAGAAGTTGATTAGCGGTTGTTCCTTCATCTTACTAGGCAGCAAAGTAGCCACAAGCTTAGCTACGGGAAATAGCACACTGAATAGGGCAATCAGCAAACCTACTAAAACAAGATCCAGGTCACCATTTTCCAGCAATAAGCCAACGACCTGAAGGATACTTTTGGATTCGTAAAATAAGACTTGCTGTCCGAACTCCATGGTGGAGCCAAAGAGTTCAAAGCGTA
>JBCDFE010000103.1:0-15360 GCA_039178745.1 Bacteroidota bacterium
ATCTAATAAACGTCTACTTCTATTTACTTCTCCTTTTCTGCACAGGAAAAGGATATAGTTTCTCAACTCAAATTCAGTTAACTTTTGATCGAATAAGTCTAAACGGACATTTATTATTTTTTGAATATAAGTTTCATAATCCCTTTGCCCCTCATTCATGCGCGTTACGGAAAACTCGAAAAGAGATCTAAGGATTAAGGAGGCATCTTTAGTCTTAGCACGATTGATAATCCCCCCTTTTTTAATTAAAAGAGTGTCAATGGAGGAGGGACTCTGTGTCAACAAAAAGTCTATGGTTAAACCAAGCGCAACTTCATCATCAGTCGCTTCTTGTGTGTTACAGTATTCAATTAGCGAGATCGCGTCTTTTTTATGGTTTAGGGAAATTTCCGTAGAAGATAAGCTGTTGAACTTAAATATCTCCACATAAATTCTCATTTTTTCTATCAGCGTGTATCTATTTATGGATTCCAACTGACTTAAATAAAAAGAGATGTCATATTCCTCGGAGTAATATTCCTTTTGAATCTCATAGCTTAGAACCTTATCCACAGGAGATAAATAGTCCTTTTTTTGATTTCTGCTTTTTTGGATTAGTAATGATGTAAGTGGTTGGTTGCCGGTGTTTTTGGCATATGTAGATAGTACGTAGTCTTTAAGTTCCGGGTTTTGTCTCGTTGTATGAATAACTATGAAGTCATAAAAGTGATTTAGGGCTGCAGAGAAGAAATTTCTCACTTGCGGATTTCCATTTTTCTGCGTTAGTCGTTCAATAACCATGGTTCGTTTTTCAGTACTCTCTCCTATGGAATCCTTAATCACTTTATGGAGCTTTTGTGCAGACTTAGACTTTTGAGCGTTCAGATATTTTAAAAATAGCTGCTGTGTATCGTCGGAAGCTGCTAGAAAGAGGTTGAAAAACTTATTTCCTATCATGACAAAAATTAAATGTAAATAATTGATTGACAATAGTTTAAGGGTGTTTTTGCTGAATACGAACATGACAAAATACCAAAATTCTAATTTGGCTATAATTTGCCTCTAGCTATCATTGTACCAAGCATTATATGTACAGCTAATTCTCGTGAATGTATTTAGGCTGTCTCTCTTTGGTGTCGAGGGGAGGCAGCTATTTTACATTGTGTTTGATCCGTTGGCAATATTGAATTTTTGTAAGCTACCTCGAATTAGATACATCACCTTTAGTGTCCCAAGGATAAATATTTCCCAAAGGATTATACCTTTATGAAGTGATCGAAAATCTCTCCCGCTACCGCCCCCCAGATTCTTCCTTGTGGACTGGCCGCTCGTCTGGGCAGTACGAGTATCTACACGAGGTTGTAGAGTGTATCGACCTGCGGAAGTACAAAAAAGAAAATGATGAATTGGAGAATGCCTTCGTGGTGCTGGGCTACTGCTGTGATGCTGGAGTAATCAGAAACCAGGGGAGGCCGGGTGCGGTATATGGTCCTCAGGCGATCAGGAAACAGTTGGCTATACGCGCGAATCATCTGCATGAGTACAAAGGATTGGTAGATGGTGGCGACATCGTCTGTGAAGATGATAACCTGGAAGCCACCCAAGAGCAAATGTCAGCACTCATCGAATTTGTGCTCAAGCAAGGCGGCACACCCATCGTACTGGGCGGAGGTCATGACCTGGCTTATGCGCATGGACGGGCAATCTGGAAGTGGAAAGAAGACTACTTCGTTGAAGAAAAGGTCCGAATCCTCAACGTCGATGCTCATCTGGATCTGCGAGATCTGGTCGATGGTAAAGGACATAGCGGATCGCCTTTTTACCAGCTTTTTCAAGAGCTTGGGTCAAGTGACTTCGACTACTTCTGTTTTGGTATGCAGATGATGGCGAATACCGAACAACTCATAAAGCGCATGTACGATGAGTGTAACGGGCTGATCGTCACGGCAGAGGAAGCCGCCGAAGACCTGGCCGATCCGGTTAACAGCACCTTCACTCGCTGGCTGGCAGACGAAAATGCATTCACTTACCTGACTATAGATTTGGATGCCTTTGCCTCGGCCTATGCACCGGGCGTCAGTGCGCCATCTCCTTATGGATTAGAACCTGGCACGGTGCGGCGCCTCATTCGGTATCTGCGCATGGATCAGCAGCCCATTTCTATCGACCTAGTTGAGCACAATCCCAAATACGATCAAGATGGGCATACTGCTCGCTTGGCAGCAGCTCTGATCTGTGATCTCATCTACAGGGATATGGATCACATCAGCACTAGCTTTTGAAGGAGTAGCGGGTGGTGCGCATAGTACCAGATCTTTCTAAAAATCCATTCTCTACGCCCTGAGTTAAATCTCTGGTTGCTGTAGCGGGAGAAATCGATTTATGAAAAGCCATGTACTCTTTTCTGGTAAAGTCAGCTCGATCAATACGGATTTTCCAAGCTTCAAGCCGATCTCTAAAATCTTGAGTTAACTGTGTATTGTGCGATAGCTCTCTTTGTAGTGCATCGTGGATGGTGGATAGGCTATAGGAAATGAAAGGATTTGAATTGCCTGCACGTTGACTGTCAGCCAACGCATCGTAATATTCTTGTTGCCTTTCGTGAACTATACGCTCAATGGGTAGTGCGACTAAATCTGGATATTCTGACTTGAGTATGGCCGTCTGCCACAATCTACCCATGCGACCATTACCATCACTGAATGGGTGAATGAATTCAAACTCATAGTGGAAGACACAGCTTTTGATTATGATGTCTTCTTTATGATTGGCTAAGTAGTCGAATAAGTCCATCATCAATAGAGGAACCCTTTTTGCAGGTGGCGCCATGTGTACCACCTTCCCCCCATCGAATACTCCAACTCCCGTGTTTCGATATTTCCCGGCATCCGCGATAAGTCCATCCATTAATAGCCCATGTATTTTTAGAAGTTGGTCTTCGCTATTTGGGTCGATATCGGAGAGGCTATCATAAACCCGAATGGCATTTTTGACTTCTAAAATGTCCTTGGGAGCAGCAAGTACACGTTGTCCATTTATGATGTCTGTGACTTGCTCTTGTGTAAGTCGGTTACCTTCGATAGCAAGGCTGGAATGCAGAGATTTAATCTTGTTTTTGCGCCGTAGAACCAGGTTGCCGGCTAGTAGTTGATAACCTTCTATTTGCCCAATAAGGCGGATGATCTTTTTGAGCTTCTCTAAAGTCTGCGCATCTATTGAATAAGGAGGGACATAGGCCATGATCTAATCATATGATTAGATCACAAGATACTAAAACCATAAAGCCTACCCAACAGATCGGGACTTAAAAACGGTGATGAGCACTAAACTGAGCCTGTCCTTTTGCCCAGGCATCTGTGGTTTGGTTCATCCAGCCGAGTTGTACCCGGAGTCGGTCGCTCAGGCCGTAGCCCAGGCCCAGATAGGTGCGGTTGCGATCAAAGATTTCTACGCTGCGGCCATTGCCTATATCTCTCTGGCCATTGATGAATATCTCATTGTATAGCGCCAGATAGATAGCGCCTTTTACGAGAACTGCTTTGTTGAAGGGAATATTCAGGAAGAGCATATAGCGATAGCGGGTGCGCAGGTCCTGATCTGCGACCCATCGCTGCTCGTAGCGGAAGCGGTGCGTCAGTAAAAACCGGCTGCCGATTTTGTTGCTGAATAAGGCTTCCTGGTAGATGCGATTTTCGTGACTGGTTTCAGATATTTCTCCAGGGACACCAGAAGTAATACTGGCGTAGCCCAGGGTAAATTTGATTCCACTGTCCTTGGGCTGAAAAGTGAGTCCATTGCGGATGAGGATCTGTTCGAGGTCGCTACCGAAATTCCAGAAGCGAAACTGAGCATCACCTTGCCATCCGAATTGACTATCGCTAAAGGAGGTATTGTAGAAGTACATGTACCAGGCGCCCAGCTGGTCTTCATCGACTTGCTGGGCCTGGGCGCGAGACCCGATGGATAATAAGATGAGACCCAGGAGTAGCTTTCTGGTCATTGGAGCAATCTTTATTTTGGCGCTCCAACAGCGCAGCGGATCAAGTGTTTTGCCCGCCATTGGTCTCTTTCATCCATTTATAGTTGGCGGCTATGACCTCTCTGAGCACTTCTTGGTCCACATCACTCAGGCGTTTGATGTACAGGCAGCCTTTACCCAATTTGTGTTTTCCGAGACGACCGAGCAGATCGGGAAACTTGTCCATGCCATACATCAGATATAAAGTCAGGCTGGTCTTGCGCGGTGAGAAGCCAGTAAGCATCCAGTCGCCTTCGCGCCCACTGGCATACTTGTAGTGATAGCTGCCAAAACCCACGATACTTTTTCCCCACATAACGGGTTCTTCCTGCGTGACTTCTCGCATCATGTCGAGGATTGCCCGACTGTCCGCTGCTTTTTGTGGGTCTTCCACGGTAGCCATAAAAGCATTTACGCTTCCATAGTTGGCGACCGTTTTGTTCTCGTTTTTTGCCATGCTTAAAGATAGCAAATACGAAAAGAGTGAGAAATGACTACGGCCTCAACACCTCATTGTACCTAGCCATATCCGTCAATATAGAGATAGCTTCGACAACCTCAGCGTCATTGCGAAGTCCCATCTGAACGCGGCCTTTCTGATAGTAATATCTGGAGGCAATTTCCTTTTCGATGAGCTTCACGATTTCGTCTTTATACTCATTGATGGCCTCGGTTTGGCGCGCGTCTATAGCTGCTTGTAGGCCAGCGATCTGGGCGTCGATATTGTAGCCCTCTTCGCCGGCTTGCGACTGAGCGCGCTCGATTAGGCGCTCGGTTTGGCTGGTGAAGGCATATTCGCCTTCGGAAAGGAACTGCGTAAAATTATCCCAGTCGGTAAAACGGAAATCGGTCACGCTATCTATGGTCGGATGGTCGAGCACCCACTGGTTGACGTAGTCGAAGAGAATATGATCTTCGACCAAACTTTTAGTGACGGGCTCGTTGCCCAGAATGGGTAGATCGATATCGGGAGCAACTCCGCCGCCGTCGAGAACTTCCCGACCTGCGGAAGTCCTGAATACCCCACGCTCATCATCTGGAATATCTACGGGTTCGCCGTTTTCGTATTCTACACTCTGGATACAGCGGTTGCTGGGGATGTAGTACTTGGCCGTGGTGATTTTGACGCGACTGCCGTAACCGGTTTCCATGATGTTTTGCACCAAGCCTTTGCCATAGGTCTGCTGGCCGATGATGACGGCTCGGTCAAGATCTTGCAGGGCACCACTGACAATTTCAGACGCTGAGGCCGAGCGGTCGTTGACCAGAACAGCGACGGGAATTTCGGCGTCTACGGGGTTGCTGGTGGTTTTGTACACGCGATCCCAGTCGCGCACCTTGCCACGTGTACTTACGATGGTCTCGTCCTTGGGCACAAAAATATTGACGATATCGACGGCCTCGTTGAGCAGGCCGCCGCCATTATTTCTCAAGTCGATCACAATGCCTGCCAGGTCTGGGTTGTCGGCCCGGAGGGCGAGAAATGCATCGCGGACATTTTTAGCGGCCTGACGGGTAAAGGTGGTCAGCGCTACATAGCCTACGTTGTTTTCCAGCATGCCGTAGTAAGGAACGTTCTGGATATTGAGGTCACCACGCGTGAGCTCTATAGACGTTTCACCAACGCCAGGGCGATCTACGGATAGGCTCATGATCGTACCGGGGAAGCCGCGCATAATTTCTTCTAACTGCTCCAGATTTTTGCCCTCGGTGCTCTGGCCGTCGACTTCGAGTATGCGATCACCGACTTTGAGCCCGGCCTGATCGGCAGGTTGATCTTTAAATAACTCCATGATGGTGGGGCGCTCATCGAGTATGCGCAGGTCTGCCCCTATGCCTTCATATTGGCCAGACTGGCGCAGGCGGGCGCGCTCCACATCGCTTTCGGTAATATAGACGGTATAGGGATCTAGCGATTCGACCATGGCATCTACACCTATCCGCATGAGTTGGCTCGGCTCTACATCGTCTACGTAGTAGGTGTTGAGTTCCTTGTACACATTGGTGTATATCTCGATGGCCTTCATCATCTCGAAGTAGCGATCATTGGTAGGGGCGAGGCTAGAGGCCAAACCTATGCTGGCTATGATGATGGCGATGCCTGCTGAAATCTTAGTTTTCATTAGTCGTCGTTTGGGCTTATCATGCTGGCCGAGCCAGCTTGATAAGCCATCTAAAGGTCATTGTAGTGAATCGGCCCGGCCGATTCACTACAAATAACGTAATAGAGACGCTGCGGTGTACGCATTGGTTGTCTTCACTTGTGCATTCGTTAATTTTGCGATACAAAACGACAATCCTTATGAAGAGTGCCAGCATTAGCCTGGAAGATGTGCGATTTTATATGCCTTATGGCTTTTACGAGGAAGAGCGCAAGTCGGGGAATGAATTTCGAATAGACGTAACTGTAGAAACCAACATACAAAGGGCCGCTGATCGGGACCTCTTGGGGCAGACGGTCAATTACGGCACCATATACTACCTGATAAAGGCCGAGTTTAAGAAAGTTACAGAGGCAGCAGAGGCCCGACTCGAATCCTACCGCAACGCCCAGGGATTGGGGCAAGACTATGACGAGCCCAGTTTTTTACTGGAAAGCGCCGCTTATCTTATGGCCAAGCGAATAAAAGGGCACTTCGAAGAGGTAAAGAGTGTGCGCCTGAAGTTGAGTAAAATCAATCCACCAGTAGGCGGTCGGGTAGGAGCTGCAGCTGTAGAGATTGTATTGTAATATGCCTAAAGTCGTCCATTTAACCCTATGCTAACACTATGTTTGTACCACAGGGAGGATAATCCCGTTTAATACACCAAATCAAAACACGACTACTCGATGAAGATTTTTCACTATCTCATTGCCGTATTATTTCTAGGAACGGCATGTACAGCACAACAAATCAACAGCACCCTGGGCACCGTGCTCAATGGCGGCCTGACGGAAGGCGATGTGGCTGGCGGCCTTAAAGAAGCGCTGCGAATCGGTGCCAACCAAGGCGCAGAAGAGCTGAGCCAGGCAGGGGGCTACTTCGATGATCTGGCTTATCGAATCTTACTGCCAGAAGAAGTGCGCAAAGTGACGGATCGCCTACAGGGCGTGCCTGGGTTCAGCCAGCTCGAATCTACCATCTTGCGCAAGATCAATCAGGGGGCCGAAGATGCCGCCACTCGTGCAGCGCCAATATTCGTAGATGCCATCACTGGAATGACAATCGGCGATGCCTGGAATATACTGCGTGGCAATGATGATGCAGCTACGATCTACCTGCGCAACAATACCGAAAATGCATTGACTGAGGCTTTCCGGCCCGTGATCGAAGAATCTCTGGATAAGTTCGATGCCAACACCGTTTGGCGCGATGCCGCCACGGCCTACAATCGTATCCCACTCCTCGAACCAGTAGAGGTAGACCTGACCCGATACGTGACTGGTCAGGCCCTGAATGGTCTCTTTAAGAAAGTAGCGATCAAAGAACTCGACATCAGAAATAATGTGGGCGCCAGAACGAGCGATTTGCTGAGGCGTGTATTTTCTCAGCAGGATTCTCAAAACTGATCTAACAATTAATCTACAAGGTCTTATTTTGTGCACCATCAGGATTTCCTGATGGTGCACAAAATTTTATGGCATTATGAAATGGCAAGGCAGGCAAGGCAGCCAAAATATCGAAGACAGACGAGGACAAAGTAGTAGTCGTGGCGGTGGTGGGTTCTTCCCCAAGGGCGGTGGAAGGCGGCCTAGTGGAAAGCAAGGCGGCATGGGTGTGGTTGGCATCTTGCTCATGCTGTTTGTCGCCTATCAGTGCGGCATCGACCCAAGTGCCATGCTGGGTGGCAATTCGGGTATAGGTGCCAATAGCGGCACCAATAGCCCGATACAAGAAACAACGGCAGGCGACAATCCCTCGGATCAGCTTGGTCAGTTCGTATCGGTCGTGCTCAAGGAAACCGAAGATGTCTGGAGTCAGGTGTTCCCGCGTGAGTACAATATGCAATATCCCAAGCCGCGACTGGTGCTGTTTTCTGACCGCACCTCTTCTGGCTGTGGTGCAGCGAGCGCACAAACGGGCCCTTTCTATTGCCCCGCCGATCAGAAGGTCTATATCGATCTGAGTTTTTACGATCAGCTTCGCACCCGCTTCAGGGCTGGTGGCGACTTCGCGATGGCCTATGTGATCGCGCACGAGGTGGGCCACCACATTCAGCGCCAGTTGGGCTACATAGATATCGTAAACCGGGTACGCCAGACGCGTTCACAGACTGAAGCGAATCAAGCCAATGTCCGCCTGGAGCTGCAGGCAGACTACCTGGCAGGGGTCTGGGCCCACTATACCGATCGCTACACGGGCATCTTAGAGGAAGGGGACATAGACGAAGCCCTGACCGCCGCCGCCGCCATTGGCGATGACAACATACAGCGACAGACCCAGGGCTATGTAGTTGAAGAGAGCTTTACGCACGGCAGTAGCGAACAAAGGGTGCGCTATTTCCGTGAAGGATATAGAACAGGCGACGCCAGCAAATCTACCCTCGATCAGTTCTTTCAGGCGCGGGAATTGTAATAGGGTTTGGACTTCCGCAGGTAGACACTTTCTCGGAAAGCGCCCACCTGCGGAAGTCCAAAAAGAGGATTCCAAATATGGCCAGAAAACCGTATTTTTGCAGGCCTGAAAGCGCCTTGAATACAAACCAAAAAAGCTAAACGCAAACATGAACTTCTCCCTTTCCGAACAACATTTAGCCGTTCAGTCTGCGGCACGCGATTTCGCCCAGCAAGTATTGAAGCCCGGCGTGATCGAAAGAGATACCCACGGAACTTTCCCCGCAGAGCAGGTCAAAGCGATGTCTGAGATGGGTTTTCTGGGCATGATGGTGAGTGAGTCTTATGGCGGTGGCGGAATGGATACCCTTAGCTATGTGCTGGCTATGGAAGAGTTGAGCAAGATCGACAACAGCAGCTCTGTTATCGTCTCTGTGCAGAATAGCCTGGTCTGCTGGGGATTGGAAGAGTACGGTACCGAAGCGCAAAAAGCCAAGTATCTGCCGGGTCTGGCTTCTGGTCAGGTGTTGGGTTCCTTTTGTTTGAGCGAGCCCGAAGCGGGTAGCGATGCGACCCACCAGCGAACCACGGCCATCGATATGGGCGACCACTATCTGCTGAATGGCACCAAGAACTGGATCACTAGCGGCACCACTAGCGGTATTCACCTGGTTATTGCCCAAACCAATGCCGAGGCAGGCCACAGAGGCATTAATGTCTTTATTGTTGAATCTGACTGGGACGGTGTGCAGCCAGGCGCTAAAGAAGATAAGCTGGGTATTCGCTCCAGCGATACCTGTTCTATTCTGTATACAGATGTCAAAGTGCCCAAAGAAAACCGCATAGGCGAAGACGGCTTTGGTTTCAAGTTTGCTATGAAGGTGCTCTCTGGTGGCCGCATCGGCATAGCTGCCCAGGCGCTGGGCATATTAGGTGGTGCTTATGAGCTATCGGTTGCTTATAGCAAAGAGCGGGAAGCATTTGGTAAGCCCATTTCTCAGCACCAGGCCATCGCCTTCAAGCTAGCAGACATGGCCGCCGATCTCGAAGCGGCCAAGATGCTGGTGTATCGTGCCGCATGGCTCAAAGACCAGCACATGGACTACAACCAGGCCAGTGCGATGGCTAAATTATACGCCAGCGGTGCGGCCATGAAGCATACTGTAGAGGCTGTGCAAATTCACGGAGGTTATGGCTTCGTCAAAGAGTACCACGTCGAGCGACTGATGCGCGATGCCAAAATCACCCAGATATACGAGGGGACCAGCGAGGTGCAAAAGATCGTACTGAGCCGCAACCTGCTGAAGGGCCAGCTCTACCTGCCGGTAGATGAACCCGCCACATTAGTCGTGTAAGGAAGATTTTGTTTCTTTTCTCGCATGAAAACAGAGTTTTCAAGCAAGAAAAGAGATAGTAAATTACACTCTGGCTATGGCATCCACCGGATTCAGCTTAGACGCCCTCCTTGCAGGATAAGTACCAAAGACTATACCCACCAGAATAGCTACGATCACCACAATGATCAAGGTCTGTAAAGTGTAAGCTGCCGTAAAATCAGGAGCTTCTTCCGGCAAGATGGCACCCAGTACAGGGCCAACGCCCATAGCAACCAGTACGCCCAGGATGAGCCCGAGGAAGCTGCCCAATAAACTCACAGCTATGCTCTCGGAGAGAAATAAAGCCATGATGTTTTTGCGCTTAGCGCCCACGGCTTTCCGAATACCGATTTCTGGTGTCCGCTCCTTGATAGACATCAGCATAACGTTCATCACACCTACCCCGCCAACAACTACAGCAATTCCTACGATGAGCCCCATCAGTATTCGGAAAATCATAAAGCCCATTTCTAGCTCAGAAAGCCAGTAGGTACTAGCAATTAAGTCGACGGGGTCTTCTATCTCTGGAAATTGATCGGGTAGCCAGGTTTTTAGCTGCTCTACAGCCGCTGATATCTGATCGACATTTTCGAAAGAGATGACCATCCTGGGCCTGATGACTTCCTCGCTTAAGCTAGCCCTCGTCACAACAGGGACTACGGCCCGCAAAGATTGGTCGTCATTAGGGTCTTCCTTTCCTATCCCAACCACAGTAGCCGTAAAATTGGAATCCAGGGCCAGATTCATCCCAATAGCTTGCTCGATGCGATTGGTGTCACCATCGACGAGTCTCAAGGCCAGATTGTAATCTGCGTATAGCACCCTGGCGGTATCCGCCTGATCTTGCTCATTGAGCATGCGGCCGTGCAAAATTTCTGGTGCTTCCTTTTCGGGTATGGGCAGGCTTACAGCGTTCAGTCTCATAGCCATTGTGCTGTCGGTAGTCGGGTGGCGAGTGACTAGTGGGCGCTGATCAAATAGCGTAAACACAGCCGGTGATTCGAGCATCTCTACAGCCCGCTGTCCCAATGATAAATCAAATACCGCTACTTCGTCTCGCCTGACCCTCAGGCCGTCTATTCGCTGAAATTCTTTGGGGCGTAAAACTACATCTTCAAAGCCCGTGCGGTCTGCAATCTGCTGGCGAGCCATTTGCTCCATCCCGTCAATAACACAGAGCATAGTGACCAGCGCAGCTACACCGATTACAATGCCCAATACCGATAGTATGGTCTGAAATAAATTGGTGCGCAGATTGCTAATCGCTAAACCTAAAGAAGATATGGTCGACTTGAACATAACAGGAATACTTATACCTGCAAAGTCTTAAAGCGTCTTTATCCAGTATAAAAATAAAGACCAATGAACCCGAAGCCTAGACAAAAATCAGGGATCACATATTTTTAGATGCTAACTTCTTCTTTCCTATAAAGCTCATGTAAGACCAAATTCCTCCATAGACTTTTCGCACTTTGACGGTTTCGGAGATAAATTCTTCTTCCAGAAAGGGCAACAAGTGAGCGTCCATGCGAACGTGATGTTTTTTCATATGGCGGCGGAACCATTTCTTTCCATGATGAAAATCAACTAAAGCAATAGAGCCATGATCATTAAGGTCTAGATTGGCCTGTCGTAGTAATTTTACCCAATGCGGGTTGACCATAGTCAGGCAATATGAAAATAAAATAACATCTGGCTGAGCATGTAAATTGACTTGGCCATAAGCCCCTTCTATCAGTTGCAGTCTATTTCCTGAGTGAATAGTCTTTTGTTGAGCTATTTTTAGCATATCTGACGATACGTCAATACCAATGAACCGGGCATTGGGATATAGCCTAAGCAAGCTTTTTAGATTATGCCCTGTTCCGCAGCCAACTTCCAATAGGGTAAACTGGCTTGTTCGAGTGAATGGGAGCTCCTTCAAAATTGCTTTTCGGCCAAATAAAAAACTCCACCTGGTGGCATCGTAAATTTTAGACTGAAAGGCATAATAGTTTCGCATTTTTCTCCCCTGTACAAGGTCTACTTCACTAATTTTTTTGAAATGGGGTTCTACAGCTTGATATTGGGGCTTTTTGTCGACTTGCGCAGGTGGTGACAACTTATCGTCTTTGTTGGTCATAATTGATCTTACTTGACTTCTAATAGAAAAGTTCCTGCGTAGGTTCCGACCCGGTCCAAAAGGGATTGTTGTTTGGCTTTGTCTTGGTGCAATAAGCATCGATCCAATACAAATCCTGGAATAGTAAGAGGTACAGAGGAAGCGGATCTAAGTAAAATCTTTGTTCCTGGCTTTGAGTTTTTCAAGATGAGTTGCCATTCTTCTTTTAAGGATTTGGGGTCGTGAGATGCCAGCCAGTCCTGATGATCCAGTAGTACATAATGACTGTAGATTTTAGGGTTTTCCCTCAAAAAAGTAGCTAGCGTCTGGGTATAAGATTTTAATCGGTACTCTCTCTTTTGTAAGTACTCAAAATAGCTTGTAGATAGGTAGTTGGGGCAACACTGAAGGTTGTACCTGCCATGCAGATATACGGAGTAGAAATAGTTGTCTGATAAGGGGAGTTCAGCAAAAATATGGCGTACTTGCTGGCGTAAGTAGTTTTGAAGATTGCCAGATTCTTTTTTGATCAGCTGGCGTTGAGCTTGTGGAACTCCAGCCAAACTCATCCAGAGATGTTGGCGTAGGGGGCCTCCTGCACCCAGCTTTAAAAGCTTTGGTTCTATTTTTAGGTAGCGTTCCCTTTGTATGTCTAGTGTAGGTGAATCCCAGAGATCTTCAATAGCACTGAATAGCTTACGGTACCGACGCAATAGACTAACAGCTGCCCAGGCTAATGCTCCAGAACTCCCTCTATAGTAAAAGCTTTTCCGTCTTCCTTGAGGCTTGAAATAACTCAAATGTCGGTCCCAGAAAAATGCCGATTCGAGGGGCAATTCTTCTCTAAGAAAATGGTGGTAGATATCTTGGAATTGTGGGTGATTACCACGCCCAAAAATTTGGAAGAATTCTGCATGATCTAGCGTTCTGTAAGCGGCTTGCTTCAGATGGAGTAGTGCGTTCTGCCTTGGATTTACATCTATGCAATGAACGCTATATGGGTTGTCCAAAAGATAGTCGAGTGCATTGCAGCCAGCACTTGTAATCATGACTATATCGCTATCCGAATCAAGATTCAGAAGTTCTCGATCGCATCGTGGATCTTCCCAGCAGGAATTGTAAACGATTTTTTGGCCGTGTACGCGCCTGAATACCCAGTTTTTCCAGCTGTTAGAGCTTAAAGCAGAGGCAGGATTGCTGATAGCGATTATTGGATTACTGACCATCGGTGGGATGATTTATTTCGAAGGTTACAGGCCGAAATTCGTTCCTGTCTACCTCCAGAATGGTTTTGCTATAGTGATACTCAGCGCGGACTTTTTGGGGATTGACTTCTAAGATTATATACCCATGGTGGGTGAGGTCGGTGTAGTTCAGGTCTGGATTGTCGCGGTAAATTGTGTGTTTATCAGCCCAGTTTCCTATGCCATCATCTCCGCCGAGTTCGTCAAAATTGGCGCTGGATAAGCTTGGAGTAGCAAGCTCTCGAGCAAGTAGTTTCCCATTATCTCTATGTCTGATATCGAAATACCAGCTACAGTGCGTGTCGCCAGTCAGGAATAAAACTTTTGGGTCATCAATAGAATTTAGATGGTCTTCTAAACGATACTTATCGTGGCGATATCCATCCCAGGCATCAACATTTGTGGCATGTTGAGGAAGCGCGTTGCTCAAATCTAAGCGTGCAAATAAAACCTGGTTTCCAATCAACTGCCATCTGTTTTCTCCTTGGTCCAGCTGGCCAACTAACCATTCAAATTGTTGCTTACCAAGCATTTTTCGATTTGGATCTGCTAGATCTTCAGGATCAAATGAAGATGCCTGAGCGGTTCGCCCAGCCAACCTCTCATCGAGCATGTGTAGATCTGCTACACTCCCCCAGGTAAAACTGCGGTACAAGTGACCGCTATTAGATTCTCGTACCGGCATCCAGTCATAGTAAATCTGTTTTGCGCTAGTCATACGCAGCAAGTAGTTGCCTTCCGTTTTGCTATCGTGGTTCTGTGCGCCTTCGGTATAGCTATCATTGGCTACCTCATGATCATCCCAGATGCAGATAAAGGGATGAGCGGCATGAGCCGCGGCTAGCTGGAGGTCAGACCGGTATTGAGCATATCTTTTGTGATAATCTTCCTCAGTGATAAGCTCGTGTCTTGGCTCGTGGAACCGACCAATACTCAGATCTCCGTACTCTCCACTCGCATATTCGTAAATATAGTCTCCGAGATGCAATACTGCATTTAGGTCATCACGCTCTGATATACGTCCAAAGCCATTGAAGTGGCCCCACTCAAAGGCGTTGCAACTAACAATCGCAAATCGAAGAGAGGATGCCGAGTTAGGCATTGGAGACGTTCGGGTACGGCCAATTGCGGACTCCGCACCATTCGCCAAACGGAATCGGTAGTAGTATGTCGTCTCTGGAGATAAATCTCTTAAGTCAAGCTTGATTCTATAGTGATGTGCTGGGCTCGCCCACTCTACTCCAATGCGGGTCGTTTCTTTAAAATCGGGGCGCTCACTCAGCTCCCAAAACACCTGGAGAGACTCACACTCATCTTCTGGTTTTACCATCGTCCAAAGGATGATACCATCCGGCAGGGGATCTCCCGATGCAACACCATACGGGAAATCTGGCGTGGGTAGCAAATGGAGAGAGTGATAGTATGTATTAAAGTTTTCAGGCAACAGATCTTCTTCAGCTTCTCCTTTCTCTCGAAAGAGATTATACCATCTGTCTTGCAAACTTTTAGTAAGACCAACAACACGTTCTGCACCTGCTGTCCAAGATTCAGCGCCATAAAGCAGATCCCGATCTTGGTGGTTTTCCTGGATGCCCCTACCTGCGGAAGTTCCTAAGCGCTCATCCGGAGTGTTTAGAAAAACGGTTGGAGTCCAAATGTCGCCATGGCTACTGCTTTGCTGGCATGAGTTGGCCAGCATGATCAGGCAGATATAATATGATATTCTGTTCATGAACGGACCTCATATATTTATCGTCCAAATTTCATGACTGAAAATCAAGTTAACGCAAAGCGTAGATTAAAGTCCTATTAGTAGTTTGCATCATTGCTTAATCCTGAATTTATCTAAGATGGTTGAAACCCACATCCAATCACACCTTAAACAAGACTCTATTTTACGCCCGCTAGTAGAGAACCTGGAGATATCCGAACGCCCGGACTTTGGTGGCGATGTTTATTTCGGACTACTGCGGTCTATCGCATATCAGCAATTATCTGGGCGGGCTGCTGGTACCATTTTTGGCCGGTTTTTGGACTTATTTCCAGACAACTATCCCAATCCTGATAGACTACTGGAGCTAGACGAACAGGATCTAAGAGCTGTTGGG
>JBCDFE010000104.1:0-15333 GCA_039178745.1 Bacteroidota bacterium
CATCAACGCATACGCTGCCTCATAAGCATTCGGTATCTCTCCTTCCAGTATAGCCTCGCGAATGGCATCTTTGATGATGCCCACCATGCGACCTGGCGGTAGATCAAAGGTCTTCATGATCAGCTGACCATCGACTGGGGGTTGCCAGTTGCGCAAGTGGTCTTGGGCTTCGATTTCGGCCATACGCTGGCGCAGGCGCTCGTAGTTGGCCAGGTAGCGCTTCACCTTTTCGGCATTGCGGCTCGTGATGTCGCTTTCGCACAGCAGCATTAGATCGTCTATGTCGTCTCCGGCTTCGAAAAGGATCCGGCGAACCGCCGAGTCGGTGATTTCGCTTTTGGTCAGACTGATCGGGCGTTGGTGCAGGGCTACCAGCTTTTGTACGTACTTCATGCGTTCGCCAGAGAGGCGTAGGCGTCTGAAAATACGAGGCACCATTCTAGCGCCAACGGCATCGTGGGCGTGAAAAGTCCAGCCGTGTTGGGGCTCCCAGCGCTTGGTTTTGGCCTTGCCGATATCGTGTAGCAGTGCGGCCCATCGCAACCATAGGTCATCGGACTTTACGGCCAGGTTGTCGACCACCTTGAGGGTATGGTAAAA
Source organism: Bacteroidota bacterium (assembly GCA_039178745.1). Classification (GTDB taxonomy): domain Bacteria; phylum Bacteroidota; class Bacteroidia; order Chitinophagales; family Saprospiraceae; genus Neolewinella. The sequence continues at coordinate 601 of JBCDFE010000104.1, forward strand.
ATTGTCCTTGTGCTTGCGGCCGTTCCTGCTCTCCACCCCTTGCAGCGCCTGTAGCTCTGGTAGCACATAGCCTAGCAGTTGCGTTTCAAAAAGCAGTTTGAAGCCCGTGCTTGGCGTGTAGGCGCTCAGTATTTTGTTGACCTCCGTGGCGATTCTTTCCCAGCTGATGATTTTTATGCGGTCTTTGTACTTCCGCAGGTCGGTTTTTACCTGGGGGTCGATGGTAAACCCCAGCTGAGTAGCAAACCTTACCGCACGAAGCATACGCAATGGATCGTCGCTGAAGGTTTTCCCAGGGTCGAGGGGAGTAACTATTCGCTTGGCTTCCAGATCCTGTAGGCCATCGAATGGATCAATGATGGTTCCATAATCCCTTTCATTCAAGCTTATAGCGAGGGCATTGATGGTGAAATCGCGACGATTCTGATCGTCTTCCAGCGTACCGACCTCCACATTGGGCTTGCGGCTATCCGATCGGTAGCTTTCTTTCCTGGCACCGACGAATTCGATCTCTATGTCGCGGTGTTTCAGCATGGCTGTACCAAATCGCTTGTATACCGTGACTCGGCTTCTAGGTCTCAGCATTTGTCCGACCTGGCGGGCCAATGCTATACCATCGCCTACACAAACGATATCCAAATCCTTGCTCGGTCTGGCCAGCAGTCTGTCTCGAACATAACCACCTACCACATAGACCGGATACCCCAGCTGTGCCGCCGCCTGGCTGATGATCTCGAATATTTTGCGTTCTTGCTGCTGAATCTGAAAAACCATCTGAGCGCGAAGATAAAGCGCAACTTGCTCATCGGGAGCGTTTGCTGGGTTAGGATGGGGAGTGGAGGATTAGGTCTGATTTTTCATGTTTAAACTTGTTCACATTTTCGCGAACACGCGAAGTGATTCAAAACAAACACCCATCCAAAATTATTTTAATGACAAGTGCAAAAGCAAACCATCAATATCGTCTGGCTGAAGCGTGACCTTCGCCTTCAAGACCACCTACCTTTGGTGGCGGCTGCCAGGTCATCGAGTCCCTGTCTGATCGTTTATTGTTTTGAGCCCAGCCTGATAGCTCACCAAGACTATGCGGATCGGCACTGGCGCTTCGTATACGAGAGTTTGCAAGTTTTAAAAAAGAAGCTTGGCGAGCGTCTGCTCATTTGCCATCGAGAGTGTCTCGAAGTATTTGAGATGTTGGCTCATCACTATGATATACGGCACCTTTGGTCTCATCTCGAAATTGGTGTCAAGCTCACTTTTGATCGAGATTTGGCAGTTCAGAAATGGTGCAAGCAGCGATCGATCAGATACGAAGAATACACTCAAGATGGAGTGATAAGAGGAGCTAAAAGCAGAAAAGGCTGGCGCGCATACGGTGAGTTGCATCTATCTCAAAATCCATTGCCAGATCTGAGTGATCGCATCGCATTACCGGAATTGACTCCTGAATGTAGAAAAGAACTGGAAGGCCCGGCTTTGCCCCAAAAATGGAAAAACCCCAACCCCAATTTTCAACCCGGCGGAGAAAATAATGCCTGGCGCTATCTGCATTCCTACTTGCAAAAGCGGCATCAGAACTACAGCCGGCAGTTGGGCAATCCCTCTTTGAGCCGATATTCCTGCAGCCGCATGTCGCCCTACCTGGCGTATGGTTGCATCAGTTGGCGGTCTGCATTTTATGAGACAGAGGCGAGGGTCGATCAAACCGGCGAGGATTTTAATTTGCCCAACTTCCTATCGCGTATGTACTGGCGCACCCACTACCTGCAAAAGTTCGAGTCGATGTGCGAAATGGAAGATCGCGCCATCAATCCACAACTAGAAGAGGTGGGCCGACCGCACGATCCCGATCTGTGGCAAGCCTATGTGGAAGCCAGAACGGGCTATCCCATGGTCGATGCTAGTCTCAAATGTTTGGAAAAAACCGGCTGGGTCAACTTCAGGATGCGGGCTATGTTGGTCACTTTTGCCAGCTACACCCTTGGGCTCGACTGGCGTCAGGTAGCGCATCATCTGGCGCGCTTGTTCCTCGACTTCGAACCGGGCATACACTATGCCCAGCATCAAATGCAAGCAGGACTGACAGGCTATCACATTTTGCGCATTTTTAGTCCCAACGCACAAGCGGAAAAACACGACCCGGATGGAACTTTTATACACCAATGGATTCCTGCACTCAGAGCGGTGCCTGCACCAAGTTGCTGGAAGCCTTGGAATTTGACCGCCATGGAGCAAGAGCTGTACCAATGCAAAATTGGGGTCGACTATCCCGCCCCAATAGTTGATTACGAGCGCTCTACCAAGCATTTTAAAGATGTGTACTGGCAGCAGCGGGAGTCACTCGCTACAAAAGCAGAGCTGCCCGCTATCTGGGAGCGCCTGTGTATACCTGAGGATGTGAAGAAGTATGAGGGTTAGATTTTAATCTTGGCTTAGGTTTTGTTATTGTTCCGCTGAGTTGTAAGAATTGCAAATGCAGCCAGTCCCAGGGATAGAAAAAGTAGGAGTTTAGGTATAAGGCTATGTCCTGTTTTGACGAACCAGGTTTGATTGGATAGAATCGCTGCATTGATAAATAGCACATCAGCTTCTTTTTTATGTGTGCTTTCCAGGATGTTTCCGTTGTTGTCGATGGCAGAGGTAATCCCTCTATTTGAACTTCTTATCACATATCTGTTGGTTTCGATAGCTCTTGCGACGCCTTGTAGATTGAATTTTCTAGCACCAACAAAGCTATCGTACCAGCCTTCGTTTAAATGTACCGTAAGCAGATTGAAGGCCTTTTCATTAACTCTTTTTGCCACTTCAAAGCTGAACGCAGATTCATAACAAATCAGATGGCCCGGCCCTTCGGTTTTCTCGATCTGGCCGTTTGTTAAGAACCGATCTTTGCTCAAATAAAATCCCATTCCACCTACTGGTTTGGAAATATTGCTGAGCAGATTTGGAAAAGGAACGAACTCTTCAAAGGGGACGAGTCTGTCTTTTAAGTGGGCAATCCTCACTTCACTGGCGGATATTTCCAAAATGACGTTGAATGCTCTGAAAAAATGTTTTCCGTCAGGAGTGGCATTATCTTCTGATCGCTGGGGCAGATCGGTCACATCCTGATATACGAAAGAGCCGATATAGAGCGTAGCATTGAGTTCACCGAGTTTAGTCTGGACCGTGGAAAGATCTCGATTTATGTTTCCCGATTGTATGTCTTCTATAAATCCACCATCTAAAATTACATTTTCCGGGGCGATGATATTGTCTGCTCGCTGATCTTGTTGACTAATCAAGTCCAGATAATGGCTTACTGTTTCGGACTGGGTAAATTCTCGTCGTTCGCCTCTGACATCTAAATTCGGATGTAGAATAGCAAATGACTGCTTTGTGTCTTGTGTTGAAGAGTTCGTGCTTAAGCTGGAACCTAGTGCAAGAAAAACCCAGATAGCTATTGGGGCTAAATGATAGGGTGTGTACTTCTTTGCCTTAATTCCGATTCTGTAAATAGCATCTGCTGAAACAGCTGATAAGCATAGCAGTAAAATCGTGCCACCTATGGTGCCAGTTATTTCATACCAGTTGACCAGGCTCGGATATTCCGACAGGGTAGTACCGATACTGTGCAAGGGATATGCTAATGGCCAACTTTGGTTAAGTATTTCCAGAGATGCCCATCCCGATATAGCCAGACTGTAAGTAAGTGTTCTTTTGGAAGGTAAATAATTACTCGAAAGTAGAGCCGGTGTTAGGGTGATGCAAAGTGCACATGCATTTGCTGTCCCTAGTTTAATAAATTTGAGGAGCCCGAAATTTATTGTCCAAACCGTGTCGGAAATGGTGAATCCTATACAAAAGGAAAGCAAGCCTAAGAGGCCATATAGCAGCGAATTTTTTCTTGGTTCATCTTTTGCTAAAAAATAGAAAAGTGGAATCGTCGCAACCCAACTTACAATAGATAAGAAAGGTATAGATTGGGTCAGCCCTAATGCGCCACCGCTTAAAAGAAGTGCAAATGGTGCCTTTTTCAATTTTCTTTTTTATTTAGATAATTTTACTAAATATCTAGTCTTCTTTAAAGAGCCTTCCAGAAGACCACGGAATCTAACTAAAGATACCAGGTTTTTTGGAAGGCTCGTTTGTGCACAGTTTCAGGACTATGCTAAGCTGAATTACTGCACGAGTATCCTAATGCTCTCCAATATGCTGGAATCGTTCTGGTCAGAAATTAGGATAAAGTATTGACCAGGGATCAAACTTTGAGTTGGTATTCTATCCTGGCTTCCTGAGTTTTCAATAGTTGTCACCAATTTTCCATGTCCATTAAGTACACTGATAAAGTGTTGCTCCGGCAAATTCTTTAGGATTAATTCCTGACCAATATCGACGGGGTTGGGGTACGCCAAAATATATGGATTCTCTACTATTGGCGAGCGAAATGAGTTGAGAGGCCTATTGTTAAAAGCTTCTTCATTATTTCTAGGCTGATATCCTTCAGTAATTGTTAGATAAGATGCTGTATTCCCTGTAAGTTGATCGTCGGTTGAGTCTGTAAATTTAAAAGGTACGCAGCCTGGGTCTCCAGGATCGCAATCGTCCATTACTACAGTTAAAAAGTATGATCGGATTTCTCCGCATCTTTCGACTTGTGCTTCGATTGTGAAAACTTGACCTAAGACATAATTTGAAATAAACAGATCTGTGGTATTGCCGCTAGTTGTATTAAAGCCTACATCGCTTGTGGAAGCCGACCATTGTATAACTGTTCCATTTGTACCTAGTACCTGATAAGTGGCAGTTATAAAGCCGAGAGGTCCAGGAGGTAATATAGTAGGTCCAGATATTCCATTTGGTGGCCAAATAATTCCTGGTGGGATGCTTCTTGATGCTCTATTGCTTTCTGAATTACCATAAGTGGTAGTTACAGAAATATTAGTGCTCTGGTCAGTACTGATATTTACATTCCTTGTTGGTGAAGTTGATGATCCAATAAAAGTACCATTTCTGAACCATCTATAACTATCAGGATCTCTACAGTCATTACTTTCGATTAGGGCAGTAAGGTTTGCGGTTGTACACTCATTGCGATTTATCCTAATTCCCGTAGGTGACGAAACTCTTTTATATAGAATTTTATCATCATCATCGCAGCCTAAAGAACCGCTTGAGGCTGTACCCTTGAGCTTGAGTTGTTGTAGTGGTGCATTTGGATCCCATCTGACATGCACTACATTGTTGTCTAGGGCATTTAAGCTGCCGAAAACAGAAATGCATGCATCGTATTCAATCCAGTCTTCTACTTTACATTCGCATTCAGTTATTTTAATTTCTCCATTACTTAATGGATTGTTTTGTCCATCAAAAAATCTAGGTAAGTTGCTAGCATCAACAAACATACCGCCGGTTAATTCCCAAATATGGGAGTCGCAGCCTGAACAGCTAGAGCTGTAATTTGCTTCATATCTAGCAGGTACTTGAGCATCGAATCCGTCTTCGCAATATGACGGACCAGAAATAGATGCATTTCCAATAGGAAAACAAGCAAATGCTTCATGTGGAGAAATGGCTGAAAGGAAAATTGTTAGAAATATAAAGAAGTATTTGATGTTCATTTCAGAATGAATTGAATTAGTTAAACAATATAATTAGTAAAAAGGTGGTATTTTCACTATGCCCGGTTTGGCTAGTGAATGGATGAATGTATGCGCCCTAGTAATATTTTATATGAGTTAAAGACATCTGTAAGGCACTATTATCAGATCGAAACTACTTAAAAGAAGAACGTCTCTACGCAGATATATTCTGTTTTTATTTTTTATTTAATATTAGCCTATGCTTATTTAAAATTTGGACAGAGTACATAAAGTATAGTCTCTATTCTGATACCGTTTTGTTAAGTTTTAATGGTTTTTAAGCGCCTGGATTGAACGCGTCGAATAAATAGCATTTGTCATTCAATGGGTAGAGTCAGATGTATGCTGTGTTATTCTAACAAGCAAGTTCACGCAATAATATGGTCGTTTTCAGTTTGCGGCACTAAGTGTTTTAACAACTTGTGGGTTCTTAATGTAAACTACACAAACTTGTACCTTTAGGATTCTAAAATGGAATAAAGCAAATCGATGAAAGCGATAGCACTATTTGCCGGCTTGATGATTACTGTTAGCCTTTTTGGGCAGCTGGATCGCCCACAAACAGCCGAAGACCTACGCGAAAACTACGCCGCGACCATCAATACCGAAGACCTATTTCAACATCTAAGCATTCTGAGCAGTGACGAGATGGAAGGGCGTGAAACAGGCGAGCCCGGCCAGGCAAGAGCAGCCGAATACTTAGCCCAAACTCTCGCCGATATGGGCTATCCTGCCATTGGCGAGAATGGTGGCTACTACCAGTCCATTGCCTTTAGACGCCAACGATGGGATAAAATGGATCTGAGCATTAATGAGGAAGAATTGCGATATGGCTGGGATTTTTACAGCAATCCTTTCGAAAACGAAGTAATTGCCGGTGCCGACATCAGCGAGATGATTTTTCTAGGTTACGGCATTGACAGCGATAACTACAGCGATTTCGAAGGCCAGGATCTCAGTGGGAAAGACATACTCATTTTCGGTGGCGAACCCCAAGACCGCAGAGGAAACTATCTGAGCACCGGTACGACAGAGCCGGGCCCATGGGCAGACAGCGTAGAACTGAAATTGCGTGCTGCTCGTGAAAGAGGAGTTCGCTCGGTCTTTGTCGTCGATCCTAATTTCAGAGATAATCTGGCCGAAGTACGCCGGCGTGTCATCAATGGGCGCGGCATGACCATGGTCGATGCACAAGCAGCAGAAAATCCAATGGCCAATAGCATTTTCATCAGCACTGACTTGGCGAGAAACTTACTGGGATCAAACTTCAAAAAGGTCGTCAAGGCACGCAAGAAGATCGTTAAGAAAGGAAAGCCTGCCTCCGTGACCATTCCCGTCGATGTATCCCTGACTCAAATGCCCGACATGCGGGGACTCGATGGCGTGAACGTACTAGGCTATCTCGAAGGAAGCGATCCTGAACTCAGAAACGAGCTGCTCATCGTCAGTGCCCACTACGACCACATCGGCAGACGAGGTAACGTTATCTTTAATGGCGCCGACGACAATGGATCGGGAACCAGCACCGTACTGGAATTGGCACAAGCCTTTATGCTGGCCAAGCAAAATGGACATGGCCCACGCCGCTCTATAGCTTTTATGCTGGTGAGTGGAGAGGAGAAAGGCTTGCTGGGCTCTAAGTATTATGTTGAGCACCCCCTCTTTCCCCTTGAGCAAACCATCGCCAACATCAACATCGATATGGTGGGGCGTGTAGATGAAAAGCATGCCGACAATCCAGAATACATATACGTCATCGGTTCAGATAGACTGAGCACTGACCTGCATCGCATTAATGAGGAGGCCAATGAGCGCTTCACCCAACTGGAGCTCGACTATACCTACAATGCCGAAGATGATCCCAATCGATACTACTATCGCTCAGATCACTACAACTTCGCCGAGCGGGGCATACCGGCCATCTTTTTCTTCAATGGTACACATGAAGACTACCACCAGGCATCCGACACCATCGAAAAAATCAACTTCGACAAAATGGCCAAAATCGCCCAACTGGCTTTTCATCTCGCCTGGGACCTCACCAATAGAGATGAGCGCATCAAAGTAGATGTGGGGCAATAGTTTTGTCATTCTATCAGCTTCCTGACCCTGGTATGAGTAAAAGCATTTGATTCTTTCGCATTTTTGCCCCTCTTGGAAAATGCAAAATTTGAATTATGAATGCAGGAACTGCTAGTCTTATTAACGCTCTTTTGCTAATCGGTCTGGGTGGGTACGGATACCTCAGCTCAGATACCCCATCTATGACAGCCCTCATTCCCGTTATATTTGGTGTAGGCTTGTTGGCGTGCAATCCGGGTGTACGAAAAGAAAACAAAGTCATCGCTCATATTGCCGTCCTATTGACACTCGTCGTTCTACTTGGTTTGGGCATGGCACTAAAAGGAGCCATAGGTAGAGAAAATAGCGGAGCCATCATTAGGGTCGCGATCATGATTGCTAGTACAATCCTCGCTATGGTATTCTTTGTCAGAAGCTTCATCGCTGCTAGAAAAGCCAGAGGATAGTCGGCCAAATTCCCAAAAGCATAGATATAGAAAGTAGGATTACAACAATATTCTTACTTTTGATACAGAATTCACTTTAACTCATATAAATCCTTGTTTTATGAGACACTTTTTTTTAGCAGCTCTTTTGAGCTGCACCCTAGCAACTAGCGTCCAAGCTCAAGCCACCAATTACGGTGCTTTCGAGTGGGACATTGTTCGTCTTGGCTACGCCATTCCCGGCGGTGTTGATGGTGTAACTGGTGGCCTTCTTTTAGGAACAGAGCCTCGCTACAACATCAATGATCAAATTTCGGCAAGCTTGCGTATCGAGATTGCTGTCTATGGCAGTGATTTGGAAGGCGACAATGTCGATATTGGAGCCGCAGGTTCATACACACTATTCGGTGACTATTACTTCGACACAGAAAAGACAACGCGCTTGTTCGGTGGTTTGGGTATTGGTCTATTCTCTGGTGCATCTGTCTCTGTTGGAGATGTAACCGCAGACGCTGCCAACACTATCGGTGTGGTACCCCGTGTAGGTGTAGAACTCGGTCACTTCCGCGTGGCCCTCGAATACAACCTGGCATTTGACGAAGCAGTGGCCAACTACATCGGTCTGGCATTTGCCGGTACCATCGGTGGTGGTCCTCGCTAGTTTAACCTCTAGTTACCAAATGAGCTTTTCCTGAATCCTATTTGAAAAGCTTACGATTAAAAGTCGCTCCCGCTTCGTCGGGAGCGGCTTTTGTAATTATATATCCAACCGACAAAATGTCATTTCCTTACCCTTGGAACAACCTTTGCCCTTATGCTCAAAAAATCAAAACCAATGGGTAAAGGGAAAATCTCCGTACAATCAGAAAATATCTTTCCCATCATCAAGAAGTTCTTGTACTCCGATCAGGAAATCTTCTTGCGGGAACTGGTCTCCAATGCAGTAGACGCCACCACCAAACTGAAAGCTTTGTCACGTAAAGGCGAAGCTAAGGGCGAACTCGGTGACCTGACCATAGATATCATAGTCGACAAAGACGCAAAGACGCTCACCATTCGAGACCGCGGTATCGGTATGACCGAAGAGGAAACTAAGCGCTATCTCAACCAAGTAGCCTTCTCTTCAGCTGAAGAATTCCTGGAGCAGTATCAGGAAGACGCGCCCATCATCGGCCACTTTGGTCTGGGTTTCTACTCGGCTTTTATGGTTGCCGACAAGGTGGAGGTAAATACCCTATCCTACCAGGACGAAGCAGAGGCTGTATTGTGGTCTTGCGAGGGCGATCCCAGCTATAAAACCAAGCGTGGTGATAGGGACTTCCGCGGGTCGGATGTCATCCTGCATATATCCGAAGACTCTACTGAGTACCTGGAAGAAGATCGCATCGAGGAGTTACTCAATAAATACGCTAAGTTTCTACCCGTACCCATTCGCTTCGGTACGCGTACAGAAACAGAATACAAGGAGTTTGAAGGAGAAGTCGCTGAAGGCGAAGAAAAGCCAGCTCCAGAAAAGATCGAAACCGAGGTCGATAACATCATCAACGATACTGATCCCCTTTGGAAGAAGAACCCTGCCGATCTGACGGATCAGGATTACAAAGATTTTTATCGCGAGCTCTATCCTATGAGCCAGCCACCGATGTTCTGGATTCACCTCAACATCGACTATCCGTTCAACCTGACGGGCATTTTATATTTCCCCAAACTCAGCGGGGGTATGGAGCTGCAGCGCAATAAGATTCAGCTCTATAGCAATCAGGTATATGTTACCGACGATGTCAAGGAAATTGTTCCTGAGTTCCTGACGCTACTTCATGGTGTTATCGACTCGCCAGATATTCCACTCAATGTATCTCGCTCATACTTGCAGGCAGATACCAACGTGAAAAAGATTACGGGTTACATCACCAAGAAGGTAGCCGACAAGCTGCACGATCTATTCAAGAGTGACCGCGAGGGCTTCGAGGCTAAGTGGCCCGATCTGGGTGTTTTTGTCAAGTATGGTATGCTGTCAGAAGACAAGTTCTACGACCGTGCCCAGAAGTTTGCCCTGCTTAAAAATACAGAAGCGACGCACTACACCATCGCCGATTACCTGGAGTTGATAGGCCCAAATCAAACAGATAAGTACGAGCGGAAGGTTGCCATTTATGCCAGTCACCCCGATAGTCAGCACGGTGCCATTGTCGCTGCGCGTGATCGTGGCTACGATGTGTTGGTCATGGATCATCCCATCGATTCTGCGTTCATTCAAACGCTAGAGCAGAAGCAGGAAAAGCTCAATTTTGTCCGTATCGATTCGGCTCCGCTAGATCAGTTGGTTCAGAAAGACGAAGAGCGCGAAAGTGCGCTGGATGAAGACCAGCAGAAGCAAGTAACCGATCTCTTCCAGAGTGTCGTTTCCGAAGGAGGAACGGTAGAAGTTAAGCCCTTGGATGCCAGTGATCAACCGGTTCAGGTAGTCCGCAATGAGTTTATGCGCCGAATGAAGGAGATGCAGAGTTTGCAAGGTATGGACCCATCCATGTTCCCCGATAGCTATCAGGTAGTGGTCAATGCTAACCATCCCATCGTAAAAGATAAACTACTTGGAGCCGAAGGTGATGCTCAGTCAGATACCGCTAAGCGCTTGTATCGCCTCGCACTACTCAGTCAGAATATGCTGACAGGTGAAGACCTGACGGAGTTCGTCAAGGAAAGCCTGGAGCAGATATAGTATTTGTTTCCTCTCTGAAAAAAGCTTCAGAGAGGAAACACTTCTTATTCTCCCATCCAGGGCTCCAATACTTCGTAATAAATCCTTTCCCACTCTGGCTGCAATGGCATAAGTGGTTCCGTTCTGTAGTATATGTAATGCTGCTGCCTGGCATATTCCGTTTCTGGGTTGCCGATGAATTCTATAGATCCGAAGTAATTGGATTCGGGTATGAGTTCGGTTTCTACTGCTAGTTGATGCTCAAACTGTAGTTGCGTATCTACCCAAAGTAAAAAGCTACTATCGAAGCAGTAAGCCTGTGGTAGATTATACTTGTTCTGGTAGAATGTCAATGCGCCCGCCTGGCCGTAGTTGGCTGCGTATATCATGGTTCTAGCCTGCTGTTCGGGACTGAGTTGATGATAGAAATCAGCAACCTCAGCCACCATCTCCTCCCAGCCGTGCATGTCGGCATAGTCTTGACTTAAATCTCTGATAGAACCGTCTTCCCATCGGAGTTGAGCATCCATGCCCCAGTTGTCGCGCATGTAGATACCGTATGCCTGCATCTGAGCTATAGGCAACATAGGTAGACCATACGGAATAACTGAAAAGTTGAGTAAGAAAAGTGGACTCAGATACCAGCCTCTTTGTTTCAGTTTACTTTCCCAAAATATCCCGCCCGCAGCGAATAAGGCAGAATAGGCCCCTATAGTATAGTAAGCTTTACCGCTCAATAAATATAATATCAGTAAGGTGAACAGCAGACTCCAGGCCAGGCATCTAAAGTCGCGAAGTTTGCTGCTTCGAAATAAATAGAATAAGCCCGGCAACCAAAGTGTGGCTCCCATAAAATGGAATAGAAACTGAGGAATGAAAAAGTCAGCTGTTCCGACGTTGACTAACTGAGATTCTGATAATAGCCGCATGTGATTGAGTACGGGAAAGCTATTAGCAAATTGCCAGATGATATTAGGGAGCGCAATAATTAAGGCCATCCCTCCTGCAAGCAGCATATTTTTGGACCATAATATTTTTCTCTGAGGGCTGATCAAAAGCCCGGTAATTAATGCTGCGGCATAGAATAGTATACTGTACTTAGTCAGTATGCCTATCCCTAGAGCTGCTCCCAGCCATAAATAGTCTACACGTCTCTGATACTTGATTAGCCTCACAGTAGTGAAGGCCAAAAGCAACCAACAAAACTGATTGAAGCTTACGGGTTGGAATAAATTATTACTGCCTAGAAAAGCAGGCGATAAGACCCAACCTAGCCCAGCTAGCCATTGAGCTTGCTTACTTCCGCCTAGTTCGGTTACCAGTCGTAGAAGAATCCAGATGCTGAGTAAGCCAATCAGCAATACGGGTAGCTTTGCTGCCAGCACGGATGATCCGAATATGGTAGTAAACATACCAGCTATCCAGCCAATCATAGGCGAGCATTCCAAATATCCGAACATAGGATGATCGCCCATGGCCAGGTATAAAAACTCGTCTCTATGTATGCCGTATCCGTTGGCTATTGCCAAAATGTGCAGCAGGGCCTTTAAGCCGAGCAAAGTCCAGAGAATGGGGTAGTTGATCGGGCTGGGCTTGAGTATGATTCTAGAATCAGGATTCCACATTGGTCATTTGTGTTTTGTAAAGTTAAATGCTCAACCTATATTTAAGGGTATAAATGCCTAATCACCTCTCTAAATGATACGTAAAAGTAAAAGCGGAGTATGCATTTGGTCCTCTTCTAAGGAATACAAGTATTATTTTTTTAATTGGACTATTGGTGTTTTTTATGCTTCAGTAAATAGCTCGTTTTTTTATTTAAAAACGACAATTAGCTTTAAGTCCTTCGCAAAGGAATCGCTCTATCTGAATTGGTGTGTTCCTTTTGTGTTGTCCATGTTTGTATGTCTATATGTAGGTGCCCAGAACTCATTTTTTGAAGAAGTGGCTCGACAATCTGGATTGTCTCATAATCATAGCTGGGATGATCTTATACCTTCTGTCGATAAGCGGGTAACGGCTGCTTTAGCCGTAGGAGATTACAATTTAGATGGGTTGGTAGATGTGTATTTTGAAACGGGCCAGTCTTCTACTAATAGGCTATATCAAAATATAGGAAATGGACAATTTATAGATCAAACAGTAGAGGCTGGGCTTGAGATGTATGACTTTGCAGGAGGAGGTTGTTTGTTTGTGGATATAAATGATGACCAATATCCAGATCTTATCCTTGGTGGCTTAAGTGGGTTTGAAACAAAAGTATTTCTAAATAATAAGGATGGTACTTTTGCGGACTGGACTTATGAGAGTGGACTGAATTGCATAGTGAATGTGTACAGTATTACAGCAGGTGATTACGATCTGAATGGGACGATTGATTTGTTTTTGACACACTGGAATACAAATGAATACGAAACTCATCTTTGGAAGAATAACGGGATTGGGAAATTTGTAGCTGCCGACGAAGAAGCTGGACTTTATAATCCATATCCCGCATATTCTGACTTTAGCTTCGTAGCCAACTTTTGCGATATAAATAATGACTTTTATCCTGAAATTCTAGTTGTTGGTGATTTTGGAACCTCACATGTCTGGCTAAATCAGAGAGATGGTTCATTCAGACTGGATACAGAAAATACGTTTTCTGATGAAAATGGTATGGGAGCGGCTATAGCAGATTTCGATAGTGATGGCGATCCAGATTGGTTTGTTAGTTCTATTTATGATTATGATGGTGTTACAGAAGGCAATTGGGGAAGTAGTGGTAATCGCATGTACGAAAACGTAGGAAATGGGCAGTTTGAGGAAGTCAGTGAACCTTTAAATTTGAGAAATGGGAGTTGGGGCTGGGGGAGTAGTTTTGCTGATATAGATCTTAATGGTGTTCTCGATATAGTTCATACCAACGGCTGGCCCAGGGGAGCAGATCAATTTTACTATGATTCGACCAGGCTATTTCTTGCTATGGAAAATGGCACATATTCAGACTTTGCTGATCGGTTGGGGTTGGTAGACACTTTGCAGGGTCGTGGGGTAAGTACCTGGGACTACGATAACGACGGAGATATAGATATTCTGGTCTCTAATTATGAACTGACCTTACGCAAGATATAGCAAATCCTTACCTTTCAGGTTATGGATTGCACGCTTTCTAAATATACTGATTTTCTACTGAGTGTTCCCAAGTACGCTACTGCGACATCTATGTCGGCGGCTTATGATTACAGGATCAGTCACGACAAAATAAGTCGCTGGTTGAAGAGCTCATACTTAGATTCGGCAGCGATCTGGAAGCAGGCCAAAAAATTCATTCGTTCTCAAGTTAAGTATTCAGACCAGCAGGGGGTTATTTCAGTAGATGACTCTATTGTTGAAAAAGCACACACAGATGAAAACGCGCTAATCAATTACCACTGGGATCATAGTTTGCAGCGTCATGTGAAGGGTATAAACTTTATTAGTTTGCTTTTTAGTCATGACAAGCTAGATGTCCCTATTCAAGTTCGATTAGTCGAAAAAACGGAAGCCTACACAGATAAAAAGACGGGAAAAACCAAATACCGAAGCCCACTAAGTAAGAATGAGCACTTTCGTCAAATGCTAGGAGCAGCTAAGCAACAAGTTGGCTTTAACTATGTACTTGGTGATTCCTGGTTCTCTTCAGCTGAAAATATTAATTTGATAACCAACAAGTTAGGTAAACATGCCATCTTGGCTCTAAAAAGCTCTCGCACGATTGCCTTATCTGACAAAGAGCGCAAAAACGGTGAGTTTCACCGAATCGATCAAGTTGACCAACTCGAGGCAGGAAAGGTCTTGAAAGTTTATTTGCGATCAATTGCCCAAGCGGTATTGGTCACTAAACAAGTCTTTACAAACAAAGATGGTTCTCAAGGCATACTCTATC
>JBCDFE010000105.1:0-15323 GCA_039178745.1 Bacteroidota bacterium
AAACACCCGATTGATCGATTTTGCCTCCTTTTTCGATGAGGGGAAGACCTGGTACTTGGGTGTCTTCCAGGCGGCCAATTATGAAGGGGACTTCCGCAGGTCGGATACCAAACCCGAACTCGATGCCACCCGCGAAGAGGTGAAAAATGAAAGTGGATTGGCTATGTTAAACCTCAATGTGTGGTGATTTGGCTCGGACTAAGGCTATACTATTCGTAGCTTTCACTTATGAACGTCATTTTTCTCGACAAAGCCGCACATCCCTACTTTGCTGATAAGCTGGAGAAGCTCGGCCATCAAATCACATACGCGACAGACTGGTCTCGCGAACGAATTTTAGACGAAATATCTAAGTTCGATGCGCTAATGGTTCGTTCCCGAATCAAAATAGACCGCGAACTCCTACAGGCAGGACAGCCTAAGTTAAAAACGGTTGCGCGCTGGGGGGTGGGTCTAGAGCATATCGATCTGGAAGCGGCAATGGAATTAGATGTGCTCGTGCACAATTCTCCGGAAGGTTCTATGCATGCTGTAGCTGAACATACTGTAGGTATGATACTAATGCTGATGAATCACCTTGGTCGCGCCGAGCGCCAACTGCGTCAGGGAGAGTGGTCAAGAAGGCCAAATACGGGGATAGAGCTGCGTGGTAAAACGGTCGGTCTGATCGGCTATGGTAATATGGGCAAGCAAACGGCAAAAAGGCTTTCGGGATTTGGGTGTAAGGTCATTGCCCACGATAAGTACCTGTCCAACTACGGCGATGAATTTGTAGAGGCAGTGAGTCTTGAAGAACTGCAGATTCGTTCACAGATCGTCAGCTTACACATCTTTGCAGAAGGCAATCATCATTATGCCAATGCCGAGTGGTTTGTAGGTTTTAATCATCCCATCTGGTTTATCAATACGGCCCGGGGCATTGTCTGCGATACATCTTCGTTGGTTGATGCTATCGAATCAGGTCAGGTAATCGGCGCTGCACTCGATGTACACGAACATGAATCTATGAGTTTTACTGAAGTCGATATGGATAAATTGCCCGCATCTTTTCGCTATCTCGTTCAATCGGATCAGGTCGTACTAACTCCACATATTGCCGGCTGGAGTGAAGAAGCGGAAGAGGGGCACGCCAGAGTTTTGATTGAGAAGATGTTTAGATAATATGGATGAAACTGGAATTTTAGATAAGCCGTTATCTTTGAGTAAATTTTGACTATTATGGAAAAAGCGCATCAAACAACTGCACAATTGGGTATCCAATTTATGACAGATACAGCTGGAAATCGGGTGGCAGCTGTTATAGACATAGAAAAACATGGAGAATTATTAGAGGAGTTATTTGATATCGTTATCTCTCAAAATCGTATGTCTGAAGATGAGTTTATTTCTCTTCGCGAGGTAAAAAAAGAGCTCGAAGAAGAAGGTAAATTGTAACATGTATCAGGTCAAACTTGCTAGAAAAGTAGTAAAGTCACTCAAGAAAATTAATAAGCCGCACTTGTCTAAAGTGCTTGATGCAATAGAAAAACTAGAATTAGATCCCAAGCCAAAGGGTTGTAAAAAGTTGGTTGGCCAGGTAGATCTTTGGAGAATTCGGGTAGGAGATTACAGAATAATATATTCCATTGAAAGTGAGGTTAAAGTCGTTTTGATCACTCAGATCGGGTCGAGAGGTGACATCTACAGAAGTATATGATCAGGTGTGGACCAACTTATATGACAGCTGTTTGTTCATTCAGGGTCGGATGAGTTATTTGACGCATAGAACTACACATTTTTGCGCGCTCTTTCTTTCCTCAATCAGTTTTTCTGGCGCTATCGTTGGCGCTTTTTGTTGGGTATCATCTTCATTGCCCTGTCCAATTACTTTCGGGTATTGCAGCCCCAGGTGATCAGGGAGGCCTTGGATTTAGTGATCGAGCACATCAATATGTATAGGTTGTACAGTGGGTTCGAGCTGCAATCAGCCTACTTTGGTATTCTTGCTCAGACGCTGTTGTTTTTTGCTGGCCTCGTACTCGTATTGGCTTTGGTTATGGGGTTCTTCTTGTACTTGACTCGCCAGACCGTTATCGTGATGTCTCGCCTGATCGAGTACGATCTAAGGAAGCTCATGTACGATCACTATCAAACCCTGGGGCTAGATTTTTACAAGCGCAACAATACCGGTGATTTGATGAGCCGGGTAACGGAAGATGTTAATAAGGTGCGCATGTACTTGGGCCCTGCGGTCATGTATCTGGCCAACTTGATCTCGACCATAGCTTTGGTGATTGTGGCCATGCTTGCTGTAAGTCCAAAGCTGACCATGTACACCTTGCTACCTTTGCCCTTTTTGGCTGTCAGCATATATTACGTCAGCCATCTCATCCATACCCGCTCTACGCTGATACAGCAGCAGCTATCTAAGTTGACGAGTATTGCCCAGGAGGTGTTCAGTGGAATTCGGGTAGTCAAGAGCTATGTGCGCGAGCCACAGCAAGTAGCCTTTTTTGCCCATGAGGCAGATCAATACAAGGAAAAAAGCATGGACCTGGCCAAAATCGATGCCTGGTTTTTTCCATTGATGATCTTCATGATCGGAGCCTCTACCATTTTGACCGTCTACATTGGTGGCAGGCAGGTAATAGCGGGTGAGATTACCGCCGGTAATATTGCCGAATTTGTCATTTATGTAGGCATGCTCACCTGGCCAGTCACAGCTATCGGCTGGATAGCCAGCATCGTTCAACAAGCATCGGCCAGCCAGAAAAGAATCAATGAATTTTTAGAGTCCAAGCCCAGCATAGATGCGCCAGATGTGAAGCCTCAGGCACCAACGGGCACCATCCGGTTTGAGAATGTTGGCTTTGTATATCCCGATACGGGTATACGCGCTCTGGATGGGATAAATTTCGAACTCAAAGCCGGCGAGCGGTTAGCCATCATCGGGAGAACAGGATCGGGTAAATCCACTATAGCCGATTTGCTGGTGCGCATGTATGATCCCAGTGAAGGACGCATAACGATAGGATCAGAGCCTTCAGCAGGTAGACTAGCTCAGAACGGAGATCTTACTCATGCTACCGATGCGACCGACCTGCGGAAGTACAACTTAAGCGCACTCAGAGGAGGAATAGGTTATGTGCCTCAAGACGTCTTCTTATTTTCGGATACCATAGCGGCCAACATTGCCTTTGGACTGTCGGAAGAACCACCCCGCGAGCGCATAGAGGAATATGCGGCTTATGCATCTATTCACAAGGAAATCGCGGAGTTGCCCAACGGCTATGATACCCTAGTCGGCGAGCGGGGAGTCACTTTGTCTGGCGGCCAGAAGCAGCGAGTGAGTATAGCTCGCGCTTTGATCAAGCAGCCAGATATCATCTTGCTCGACGATTGCCTCAGTGCCGTCGATACCAATACCGAGCAGGAAATCTTAGGCTATCTCAATCAGCAACTGGCCGATAAGTCAGCCATCATCATTACTCATCGCATCTATAGTCACCTTAAGTTTGACAAAATCATCGTATTGGAAGATGGTCGTATAGCCGAGATGGGTACCCACGAAGAGTTGGTGAAGTCAGGTGGATACTACAGCGAAATTTTTGAGCGGCAATTGGTAGGTGAAGAGGTATAAGCTCTAAAATGTCTGCATCACATTCACTAGGGCTTCCACACTTTTTAGTTCCATACTGTTGTACATGCTAGCTCTGAAGCCACCTACAGAGCGGTGACCTTTGATGCCATTGATGTCAGCTTCCTGGCAGGCGGCGAGGAATTTGTCGGAGTCGGCCTCATCGGTACAGACGAAGGTAGCGTTCATCGTTGATCGGCTGTATGCATTGGCAACTGTACCTTTAAATCGTGGATTGCTATCGATTTCGTCGTAGACGAGCTTGGCTTTAGCAGCATTGCGCTCGGCCATAGCGGCCACGCCTCCGTTTTCTGTTACCCAGCGCATGGTGAGCATAGAAACATAGATGGGATAAACAGGTGGCGTATTGAAGCTGCTGTTCTTTTTGATGTGGGTGCGATAATCGAGCATAGTGGGGATATGCCGCTTCAATTCACCAAGCCAGTCTTTTCTCACGATAACTACGGTGACTCCGGCAGGGCCGATATTCTTTTGAGCGCCTGCATAGATTAATCCGAATTTATGGAGGTCGAGAGGGCGACTCAGGATATCGCTAGACATATCGCACACGATAGGCACATTCGTATCGGGAAAGTCTGGGTGTTGTGTGCCAAAAACGGTGTTGTTGCTGGTCATGTGGAGATAGCGCAAATGTGCTGGAATCTCGTAGTCAGTAGGAATGTAGGTATAGTTGTCTGCTGCACTAGAGGCCAATACTTCGACCTGGCCGAAGGCTTTGGCTTCTTTGATGGCCTTGGCCGACCAAGTGCCGGTATCTATATAGCCCGCAGTATGGTCAGGGCCGAGTAAGTTCATGGGGGCATAGAAAAACTGCGAACTAGCACCACCAGTGAGAAAAAGCACGGCATAGTCTTCGCCTGCATCGGTAAGATCGCGCACCAGCTGTTCGGCTTCTTCGAGAACGGCGACAAACTGCTTGGAGCGGTGACTGATCTCCAGAATGGATAAGCCCATACCGTTGAAATCGCGAACGGCCTCTGAGGCTTCGGCAAATACGGATTCGGGTAAAATGGCGGGACCTGCGCTAAAATTGTGCTTTTTCATCATTTGAAAATTTGGAAGTGCAAAAGTACGACCTAAGGTGGGGAAGGTGGCATCCTGAAGATTAAATTATGCTGCTCACGAAGTAGTTTTGGAAAAATAATCACTCCTCGAACGAGTGTATGCTCAAGGAGGAGTTCCAAACCACTTTGCCTGGAGTATGTCAGTAGTTCGTTCATCTGTTAGTACTTTAGTGCAGCCAACAGAAAAACGAATCAAAAGAGTCATGATTTTTATGCGCTACCTCATCCTTTTATCTTCTATGCTCCTGCTTGTACTTGCTTGTACACCCAAAACAGCCACTGTAGCAGAAGAAGAGCCAGGGCCAACTATCGAAGCTCCTCAAGAGGAAGTCGATCCCAGATGTGCCACTTTTGAAGATGCGCCCAATCCCGATTACGCTGCTGATGAGTATTTCCTTTATCGCCAGGCCATTAAGCGCGAAGACTACGAGCAGGCATTCAAGAAGTGGCGCAATGTGTACGCTATGAGTCCGGCAGCAGATGGCCAGCGAAATACTGTTTTTACCGACGGAATATACTTCTACAACCGCCTGATTCAGGAAGACTCGACTAAGAAAGATATTTATGCAGATACCATTCTTATGCTCTACCAGCAGGCAGATGAGTGTTTTCCCGACAATGCCTACATGATTGGTCTCAGAGGCTTTGATAGCTACTATACCTACCCTGGGTTGGCTACCGACGAAGAGGTGTACGCCATGTTTAAGCGAAGTATGGAGCTGGACGAGGAAGAATTCCCATTCTTTGTCATCAACCCCATGTCGAAATTGGTTTACGATCGCTACGAGGAAGGAGACATAGAACTAGAAGAAGCCCGCTGGGTTGTCGAGCACCTGACCGATAGATTGGCCAAAGGATTATCGGAATGTGCAGACAATGGCGACTGCGATACCTGGGCCCTGATCAGTGGATATATGCCAAGCGCCATCGCCCAGTTCGAGACAGTAGATGACTTCTTTGATTGCGACTACTATGTGGAATTGTACTACCCGAATTTTGAGGCCAACCCAGATGATTGTGCTACTGTAGTAGATGTCCTGAACCGATTGAAGTGGGGTGGGTGCACTAGAGAAGGTAGTATTGAGTATGCTTCTGCAATAGAAGTTTATGAGAGTAACTGCGTGGTTGTAGATACAGTAGAAGGCTGCGGAAATCCTTGTGCATGTGGCTATGAAGCCATCCGAAATAATGAGAACGAAGAAGCTATCGAGTTCCTAAACGAATGCGTAGAGTCGGTCAGTGACCCTGACCAAAAAGCCCAGGTACTAATGGCCATTGCCAACACCCAATACCGTATGCGCCGTTTCTCTTCGGCACGGGCTACCGCCAGAAGGGCCGCAGGATTGAAGCCGGGCTGGGGCCAGCCCTACATGCTCATAGGTCGAATGTATGCGAGTAGTGGTCCGCTATGCGGGTCGGGTACGGGCTTCGATAGCCAGCGGGTGGTCTGGGTGGCCATAGATATGTGGAATCGAGCCAAGCAGGTCGATAGCTCTGTAGCGGGCGAAGCCAACAGACTCATCGGCCAATACCGACAGTACTTACCCTTCCGTTCAGATTGTTTCCAGAGAGGAATAAACGAAGGGGATACCTATACCGTGCCTTGCTGGATACAGCAATCGACCATAGTTCGGACGATTCAATAGCTATTTTGACAGGAGCAGTTTTTAGGTATTGCCTGATACTAGTTTCTTGACCTTCTTCGCATAAGATCTGAACCAGTATAGCTTTTTCAACATAGCGGAGACGCTCATGGGGCGAACCCCCTGGCGCATATTGTCCCTGCTCAGGGTGCCAATGATGTGCCAATGAGCCATGATGTCTCTTACGGCCGTGAGGTAGCTATTTTTATTGGCATCGTAAAGATGGGTCGGTTCGGCTAGGGCTCCATTGATTTCGAGGATCATAAACTCGCCCTGCTCTACGGCTTCCAGACTTTGGGCTTTTATATCGAAGCGCCCGTAGCAGAAGCCGGGCATCTCATAGGCGAGTTTGTCGAACTGCTCCACCAGTGCAGGTGTGATCAGCTGGCGTGCATCTATGAATCGGGTGCCTAGGTTGTGGTTGCCTATCTCGCCCAGTTTGACTCTTTCGTTTATGTCTGGTATTTGGTCTAGGGCAGTGCCTATTTCCCGTCTGAGCCTTTGAATTTGTGTGCGGCCACGAGTTTGCTGTTCGAGCAATTGAGCAACCGTATGCAGACTATCACCAACTACTGAAAGAAACTCTTTGCTGGTTAGGGAAGTAATGGTGCCTTTGAATGGTCTTTCTTCCGCATTTTGGTCTTCAAGACCTCGTGCGCGGATGTCGAGATTCGAGGAATCTCTCCATCTGCGGAAGTACAGAATACCGAACTCCTCTGGCCAGGAGATTTTTTCTTGCAATAACATGGCCAGTGGATATTTTCTGCGGTAGGCCAGCAGTTGCTGTGGATGCTCCAAGATTTTGACCAATCGGCCTCTATAGCCTATATCTGGCTTGGCGATAAAGGGGTCATCTTCATGGCCACGCTCATTTTCGATGCATTGCTCGCGAAGCCGATCCCAGCATTTTAAGGCTTCTTCATCGCTGGCACCGGGCAGAATTCTGATGGTAGCTGGGTTGTGGCGATCCGGGATCATCTTGCTGATCTCGTACTTCGACTCAAATCCGATTCCACCCCCTTCCATACCTGGATTCAGGGCCGAGAAAAAGCAGGGATGCCCTGCCCGTATGGCCTGCCACGGCCCCCACAGATATATCGGCCAGTAGAAGGCCATAGTTGGCCAGTATTCGTACGGCTTGCCAAACATGAGCTAAGCGGGCCAGCTTTTGCGATCTACAGTCTGAGCAGTGAGGTCGTGGTGTGTCATACTCGATTGTCCATTGGCCCTCAAAATCTGAGTCATACTGACTGTAACTACCCCATGATGGGGTCTGCTCATTTGCAGGGCAGTATGCGGGTTTTCGCTACCCATTGTGAGGTGAAATTTTTGGACTTCCCTGCCTACCTGCGGATGGCAGGCAGGCGCAGGTCGAATATTTTTCGCCTGTCCTTTTCCGCTGGCTTGTATAAACGATTGCCACCAGCTTTCCCTCTGCTTGCGCATCTGCTCATTGTAAAGTGTAGCGCTTGCCCAAATGTAGGGTTCCTGCGGATCCAAAACGCTTGTGTGCGCTTGGTCTCCATCCCATCTGCCTTCGACCAGTTGACCGGCTTGCCAGGATATGAGGGTGAAGGGTTCTATTTTGATCAAATTATAATCTTGCCAAAAGCTGAGGGCATCTGGCCAGTCAAAAAAATCAATCAAGATCAGGCCTCGGCTTTTTCTGTAAGGTAGCTTTCGTTGATGTTTTGTGAATGCACCATTCAAAATGCAAGCGAGTCTGCCGGTTTGGCTCAATGCTATCCAGCTGCCGCCGGCTCGGTCTTTGGGTAGCAGGAGTTTTTTTCCTTCCGGACTATTGATATGCTGTAAGTCACCTACAGCTCGCCTGGGGTCTTCATCTCGGTTGCTGGTAAAGATGAAATCCCCATCATTTGTGGGTAAGTAGGTGACCGTACACATGGTTTTATGCGACTTTGAATCCTGGAATAAGCCTTTTGATTTCAGGCTGGTGGCGGTAGGCCAACACCAATAAGCAAATCATAGCTACAGCGGCCAAGGTGAAGAGCGCACCACCATCATTATTAAAGTTGATACCAATGATGAACACGTGAGTAGCTATAGCTCCGGCCATTAAGCCCGATCCCAAAACAATACCGTATTTGACCGTTTCGGGAATGAGCAAAAGGATAGCAGCGAACAGCTCTACTATACCCAAGCCTATTCTGCCGAAAGATTCTACACCGAGTTGGGTGAATAAAAGGACGCTATCTGGATGGCCGGTAAATTTGTAGAATAGGGTTTGTAGCATGATCACGGCTGGTACTAAGCGAAGTACCCATTCTACAATGTTGTCACGATTCATAGTCGATAAATTTAGTGGGTGGCGGCTAGATGCCTGCGGGTAGAGTAGGCAAAGCCGAAGTCTGCTGGTAAATCGGTTAAGTTGCCCAGTGATTGCCAGCCTACTTTGACCAGAGCCAAATGGTGAATAGCATGTTCGACGGCATACCACAACTCTCGCTCCAGACTCGTCTTAAGTTGAAGCGGATTTTCTTCTAATCGGGTTTCTAAAATAATGAAACGACCCAGGTCCAGTAAATCAAGTTGCTTTTCTATTTCATGTATAGCCGAAAGCGCGAATACTGGATTGCGTTCCAATTGGCGATCTCTTGTTCGTTGATCGTAGTCAATGGTGTTGCCCACTTCAGTTTGACGGAGTAAGCACTGGAAAAATTCTATCCAGTGTCTTGTATGCTGACCAATGCTGGACCCAGAAAGCAAGTCAATGGGTTGGGTATAGCCATTGTCGTCTATAAGTGCAAGGTAGTTGCGGCCATCAGACAAGGCTTGGTGTGCTGCCCTAATCAGTGCGGACATAAAATGTTCAGATTGATGGTGTGGCGAATTGACAAATTATAAGTCAAACGAACATACAAAGTAGGCTCTAATATTTTAACGATCTCCCAATTTTTACGCAGATTATATTCAATGTGTCTTTAAATGTCACACCGAGCTGACCCAGGTAGACTTTTTGTCTTCATTTGTCAAACATATTCTCTTGTTGTAACAAGTCAGTCAGTAGACGCATAACTAGGAAAAATCCCTTTTGTTATGCTTAAGAAACAGCTCATTATTCTATTCTGCATGCTAGCCGGTTTCCTGGCCGCCCAGGTTCCGCAAGGCATCAACTACCAGGCCGTTGCCAGAAATGGAAATGGTGACATACTCTCCAATCAGAATGTATCGATCGTATTCAATCTCAGAAACCCCATTAACGGTTTTGTAGATTACTCGGAATCGCACAGCACGACAACTAATGACTTCGGACTATTCAATCTGGTCATAGGTGCAGGCAACAACCCATCGGGAGATTTCTCAGATGTCGATTGGTCAAATAATTATGAACTGGGTGTTTCCGTCAATGGGGTAAACCTCGGTTTTACACTCCTGCAAAGTGTGCCTTATGCTTTGGCCGTAAGCCCTAGAAGAGATGTACTCAGTATTCCTGCAGGTGTTTTCGTGCCAAATAGGAACGACATTGACTACCTAAACTCCATTGGCAGTGGCGGAGTAACCATTACAAGCGATAATGATCCAGGTGGGGCTGCGGTGCTCAATGCACCTCTCTATTTGCCCAACGGCTCTCGGGTAACTGCAATAACGGCCTTCTTTGAAGATGAATCTGATGTAGACTTAGAAATCTCGTTCATCCAAGAGCTTTTTACGAGTTCCTTCTCTACTGAAGCAGCGATCGTTACGAGTGGCAATGAGTCAGGCATTCGCGAAGAAACGATGGATACGAACATCTTCATCAATAATTCCTTTGGGGGCTATTTCATTCGCGTATTCTGTACAAATTGGAATGCAGCAGGTACCAAGCGTATCAAAGGCGTGCGCATCGAGTACACCTACTAAACTTCTGATACCATGTATAGAATAGTATATACCATCTTGGTTTTGGTCGTTGGCTGTAGCCAATTGTCGGCCCAGATCAGTCTGGAACGTCAGCTCATCGGAAGCTATGGTGCACTCTTCGCTGATGTATCGATCCAAGTTTCTGCTACAGGAGGGGAACCTGCTACACAGACGCTTTCGAACGATGATTTTGTGCTCAATCAAGGTTTCCAGCAAGCTGAGCCCGAAGATCTGACTTCTGTATTCATTGCCAGCGATGTCGTTTCGGATTTGTCGGTATTTCCCAATCCTTGCCAGGGGCAATGTTGGGTGAATATTACCGCCCAAATTCAGGGAGAATTCCAATTGCAGGCCATCGATTTATATGGTAGATCTATAGCTCATTGGGACTTGGAGGTGCTTTCAGACCAAGAATTATTACTCGATATACCAACTCAGTCCTGGCCACCAGGCATCTACTTGCTCAAGCTTTCCGACCGTAGTGGAAGGCTGCTTGGCTCGCTGAGATTAGCTAGATAGTTGTGCTGATCGGAATAGATATTCGATTGAAAAATCAAAAAGCTGGTTGGCATTGCCGACCAGCTTTTTGATTCTATATTTGCGCTATTATTTGCCCCTTTCGAAATATAAACCGATCATGATTGTAGGTTGCCCAACCGAGATAAAGAATAACGAAAACCGCGTAGCCCTCACTCCAGCAGGTGTTATGGAGCTGGCTAAAAGTGGCCATACTGTTTACATTCAAGCAGGAGCCGGAATTGGTAGTGGTTTCAGTGATGCCGATTACATAGAGGCTGGTGCTACCATGCTGCCGACCATCGAGGATGTATACGCCAAATCGGAAATGATCGTCAAGGTCAAAGAGCCTATAGCGCCTGAATATGGTTTGATACGCGAAAATCAGTTGGTCTTTACCTATTTCCACTTTGCCAGTAGCGAGGCCCTGACTCATGCCATGATCGATAGTAAGTCTATCTGTCTGGCTTATGAAACGGTGGAACTGTCAGATCGCAGTTTGCCATTGCTTGTGCCTATGAGCGAGGTTGCGGGGCGCATGTCCATCCAAAATGGAGCGAAATATTTAGAAAAGCCCATGGGCGGTCGAGGTGTATTGCTTGGTGGTGTCCCAGGTGTGATGCCTGCAAAAGTTATGGTTCTCGGCGGCGGGGTGGTCGGTACCCAGGCTGCTCAGATGGCAGCGGGCTTAGGTGCGCACGTCTACATATTCGACATCAACTTGAATCGCCTTCGCTATCTGGATGAAGTCATGCCCGCTAACGTGACTACCGTCTATAGCAACGAGTTCAACGTACGAAAGCATATTGTCGATGCAGACCTGATAGTAGGTGGTGTGCTCATTCCCGGAGCTAAGGCGCCCAAGCTGATCACCAAGGATATGTTGAAGGATATGGTGCCTGGTGCCGTGCTCGTCGATGTGGCCGTTGACCAGGGTGGTTGTATAGAGACTTGTCGTCCAACGACCCACGAAAATCCCACTTTTGTGGTCGACGAGATCATCCATTACTGTGTGGCCAATATGCCTGGCGCTGTACCTTATACCAGCACCATCGCCCTCACCAATGCCACTTTGCCTTATGTGCTCAAGCTGGCCAACCATGGCTGGGAGAAAGCTACGGCTCAGGATCCGGCCTTGAAAAAAGGACTGAATGTGGTCAAGGGAGACATTGTTTACCCGGGAGTGGCAGAAGCTTTTGGACTTCCGCTGGTGGAAGCATAGCTGGTCATCCCGAACTTATTCGTTTATTAAGAGATTAATGTGTTCGTTCAAACAGGCGGTATCCACTTGTATGCGCAGATCCCATGGCATGCACGGTTATAGGATTGTAGTTCGTATGTTTAGACTCCATTGTAAAATCTGCGAATTATGGCTGGAGAAAAGCAAGAGGCCCCGTGGCCGACCCCTAAATTTCACTTTCTGGTATGGTTTGGAG
The DNA here is from genome assembly GCA_039178745.1 of Bacteroidota bacterium. Lineage (GTDB taxonomy): Bacteria > Bacteroidota > Bacteroidia > Chitinophagales > Saprospiraceae > Neolewinella. The sequence continues at coordinate 12,158 of JBCDFE010000105.1, forward strand.
ATATAGTTGAAGCATCTTTTCAGGAAGTATCAGGACTGGATTCAGAGGTAGACATTATCGAATATCGAGCTGGAAATAGTAACAATTTTTCTAAAGTTAAGATGCCCGGTCTTACAAAGGCAGCCGATGTAACACTGAAAAAAGGATCATTTGAAAATACTGTTGCGCTATCGAGTTGGCTATCGGAAATCAAGATGAATACCATAAAGCGGGAAACGGTAACTATACAGCTTTTAGATGAGGAGCATACCCCCTTATTCATATGGACTTTGAAGAATGCCTTTCCCATGAAAATTACCGGAACTGACCTGATTGCTCAAAATGATGAGGTAGTCATAGAGGAAATGGTCCTGGCTCACGAGGGAATTGCTATGCAGGCCGCCTGATAGCCTCGCGATATAATGGATGGAGTCTGTCTGGTACGGACAGGATGCTGGTATTGTAAAGAGGTCGTTTGGTACCCGAATACCTTTGAATGGTCGATTTATAATTAAGCCATCGTAAGGGTAAGTGAGGTAAGCTGTATTTTTGTGCCTGCAATAAACCAAATAATAGCATGCGAAATCTTTTTTTACTGACTGTTGCCCTACTTGCAAGCAGTCTTACCTCCTCTGCTCAGGTGATGGGAGATGAACAGCCCGATCTGCCAGAGTTTGGCCTCAATCAAGCTCAGCTTCAGGGGCAGATGTACTGGCTGGCTTCCGACTATCTGGCTGGCCGCCGCACGGGAAGCATCGGTAATGAGATAGCAGCCGAGTATATTGCCAGCCAGTTGCAGGGATTTGGATACGAGCCCATCAACGGGGATAGCTACTTTCAAGACGTTCCTATGGAATCTATTGAAGGCCCGACCCGCGGAAGTCTAAAAATAAATCGAACCGCATACCAGCATGGAGAAGAACTACTCATTATGCGTGGCCCGGCTATAAGTAATACCAAGGCAAAAGTGGTGTATGCAGGCTATGGATGGGTTGATGAAGAAAGCGGTCATGATGATTTTGCGAACATCGATGTAGCAGGTAAAATCGTGATTACTCGTCCTGGTGTGCCTGGATCTCCCGGGCAGCAGGGTATTTTTCAGGGTATGCAAAGCAAGGCCGAACTGGCAGCGGAGCGCGGAGCTGTAGCGGTCTTCGAGTTTTACCAGCTGCCATTTCCATGGAGTGCTTTTAAGGGATACTTTGGCGGTAGTCGATTGAGCCTGGCCAATGACGACGATCCGGGATCACCCATTCCTTATGGTTTCTTGAATATTGATGAAACGACGATCAACTCCATCACCACAGCGACCAAAACGCTGAAGGGAGAGACCATGAGCACAGGCATGCGCATCAGCCCCAACGATAGCCGTAATATCGGTGGCATCTTGCGCGGTAGCGACCCCGAACTGGCCGATGAGTACATGATCCTGACAGCGCACATGGACCATGTGGGCGTCGGTGAGCAAGGCGGTGGTGCATATACCCCACAGGACAGTATCTTCAACGGTGCAAGAGACAATGCATTCGGTACCATTGCCCTGCTGAGCGCCGCTCGCTGTTTCGCCGAGCAGCCACCTCGCAGGTCGATTATTATCCTGGCGGTGACAGGTGAAGAACTCGGCCTGCTGGGTAGTCAGTACTACGCTGAAAATCCACTGGTGCCACTAGACCAAACCGTCTATAATTTCAATGTAGACGGAGCGGGGTACAACGATGTCAATGCCATTTCAACTTTTGGCGGTGGTCGCACGGGCGTAGAGGCTGAGGTACAAGCAGCTGCAGATCTCTTCGACTTTACCGTCTACAATAATCCCGCTCCGGAGCAAGGACTTTTTGATCGTTCAGACAATGTGTCCTTTGCGAAAAAAGGTGTCCCGGCTATTACTTTCACAGAAGGTTTTTCTGACTTCGACGACGAGATCATGCAGTACTACCATCAGGTGAGCGATAATCCCAATTCTATCGATTACGAGTATCTGCGCAAGTTCTGTGTGGCCTATACCTACGCTGCCCGCTTGATTGCCGATCGCGATGAGCGCCCGTTCTGGATCGAAGGAGACAAGTACGAAGAAGCTGGGCTTGAGTTGTATAATAGGTAGTCTTTTAGGTTTGATTTGCGATCTGCTCAGGGCTGTGGTAATCTTAGAAAGACTATGTTTTTAGGCTATTATTAGTGGGAAGTTTTTTTAGTCTTTTAGATTTGACTTGCTGTCTGCTTATGGCTGCGGCAATCTTAGAAAGACTATATCTTTAGGCTATTATTAGTGGGAAGTCTTTTAGTCTTTTAGATTTGATCTGTTCTCTGCTTATGGCTTTGGCAATCTTAGAAAGACTATATCTTTATGCTATTTTAGAGGGAAGTCTTTTAGTCTTTTAAGACCCATGCAAGCTTGGCCTAAAAGACTAAAAGACTCTCGCACCGATCTTAAAAGCAAAACCCAAAACAAAAGCAGATTTCCAACCAAATACCTTAACCACAAATCTCCCTAAAAGACTATCAAACCTCTCTACACGCTCGACGATATCCTGGCTATGGATCTGCCTCCCATAATTCTGTGGGCAGTGCCGATCATGGTATCACTAGCGGTATTGGAATGGTATTTGCGGCGCAAGCACAACCACGATTACGATAAGAAAGACGCTTTTGCGGCTATTGGAGTGGGCATTGGTCACCTGATTAGTGGAGCGCTGGCTAAGGGCTTTCTCTTTTTTGTCATCCTGTTCTTCTATAACTGGAGTCCGCTGTATGTGCCTATTACCTGGTGGTCATTCATACTGTGCTATATAGCAGTTGATTTCTTTCGATATTGGGCTCACCGGATATCACACGAGCAGCGCTTCTGGTGGGCAACTCACGTAACGCATCACAGCAGTGAGCAGTACAATTTCTCGACAACTTTCAGGCTGAGCTGGACGCAGCATATTAAGGTGATCTTCTTTATTCCTATCGGCTTGTTTGGGTTTGACCCTTTTGTGTTTTTTATCTGTAATCAACTGGGGGTTTTATATCAGTTTTGGCTCCATACCGAATTGATTGATCGCGTCTGGGCACCCATCGAGTTTATATTTGTCACACCTAGTCACCATAGGGTTCATCATGGTACCGATGATAAGTATCTCGACAAAAATTACGGTTCGAGCCTCATCATCTGGGATCGGATGTTTGGCACTTTTAAAGGTGAAGA